>NZ_AP012331.1:2700000-3000000 GCF_001042635.1 Bifidobacterium scardovii JCM 12489 = DSM 13734
GTGCCGCGGATCAGATCGTCGAAGGCGATGTCCTCGTCCGGCATGCGCAGGCGCAGCGCGGGCTTACGGCCTTCGGCGCGGAAGGCGGCCTTCTGCTCCTCAGTGAGGTTGCGGTCGTACCCGTCATAGCCGAAGGCCTTCGGCCGGCCGGCGGCCACGTTGCGGGCCTCGATCTCCTCCGGGGTGGAGAAGGATTCGTAAGCGTACCCGGCGGCCAGCAGCTTGGCGGCCACGTCCTTGTAGATGTCGCCGCGCTCGGACTGGCGGTACGGGCCGTGGGGGCCACCGACGTCGATGCCCTCATCCCAGTCGATGCCGAGCCAGCGCAGGGACTCGAGGATCTGGTTGTAGCTCTCCTCGCTGTCGCGCACCGCATCGGTGTCCTCGATGCGGAAGATCAGCGTGCCGCCGGTGGCGCGCGCTTCGGCCCAGTTGAACAGGGCGGTGCGGATCATGCCGACATGGGGCGTGCCGGTGGGCGACGGGCAGAAACGAACGCGAACGTTCTTCGGCAGTTCAGGCTTGTGGTCTTTTGCATGTTCAGCTTCAGTCATAGGCTCCATTGTGCCGCGCTAGTGGGACGTGCCGGGAGCGGCTCCCCTCCTATGGGGACTGTCGGCGCAGCCGACTGAGGGGAGCCAGAATTACCAAACGAATTAACGGCGCGGAATACTAGCCGATCGTCCATTCGGTATGCCATTCGAGGGCGACGTCCTCGCCGTCGAGGACGATCGGCAGTACGACCAGCGGCGACTCGCCCAGCGCGGACTGACGCCAGCGATCCCCGATGTACATGAATCGCGTCGAATGGTACTGGTCGTCGTCCAACGGCACGATCACGTCGCACTGCGAGTCGAAGGTGCGCGATCCGACCGGGGCGAACGGGCGCCACTCGCTCCACGGCCCGTGCAGGTCGGTGGCCGTCGACACCATGTTGTCGTTGCACTCCCAGCCGGTGAGCTGCGAGCCGAACCAGTAGTAGATGCCGTCGCGCTTGACCATCGCCGGCGACTCGTAGCCGGCCCAGTAATCCTTGCCCTTGCGGCAGACCACATCCTCGACGATGCTCAGATAGTCGTCGGACAGACGATAGATATGGGTGCCGTGCGGGCGATCCTCGCTCAGCAGGTATCCCGTGCCGTCCTCGTCCTGGAATACGCCGATGTCCCGCGACTCGTAACCGCGGAACTGCATGGTCTGCAGGAATTCGAACGGTCCGGTCGGCGAATCGGAGACGGCGGTGCCGACGTGCGCGTACTCATAGTCGCCGCGCCCGTCCACGTGCAGGTACATCACGTATGTGCCGGTCGAGGGGCAGCGCAGCACCTTCGGCCGTTCGATGATGCGATCGGGGCCGGTGATGGAGCCGCGCTCCCCCGCCGGCAGCACGATGCCCTCATCGCGCCAGTGCACCATATCGTCGGTGGAATAGCACGCCACGCCTTGGAACAGGTGGCCGTTGCGTTTGTTCTCACCATAGGCGTACCAGCGATCACCGAATCGCTGCACGCCGATGCCATGCAGCTGCGCGACGGCTCCCTTGTCGTCATAGAACAGCGTGGCTCCATGCAATGTAGCCATGATTTTTTCTTCTTTCTTCATATGGTGAGCCACCCGGAGACGACTCCGAGCGACATGTAGGTTGGCTGTGCGGACGACTTCTCTGTCGTCCGCACAGCACAGGAAGGGATAGGGGATCAGCCCTTTACGGCACCGCCTTCGGATTCCGCAACAGCGGACCTCGCTACGCGAGGACTCAGTCCGACCTTCACTCGACTATCGTCTCGCTCAGGCTGAGCCTACGAGCAATCCACCGGACTGCCCGCTTAACGGACCAGCTTGCAATTACGGACTCGCCTACGGCGAGGCTCAACATTGGCTCCGGGGCTCGCCCCATATTGGCGAGCCCCTACGCTCGGAGCGGTCGGAAAGCCCACAGGGCTTTCCTCAAAGGCCGATCGAAGATCAGCCCTTGACCGCTCCGATCATTACCCCCTTGTTGAAGTACTTCTGCAGGAAGGGGTAGATCACCAGCAGAGGCAGGGTGGAAACGATGATCACGCCGTACTTGATCTGGTTGGCGAACTGCTGCTGTTCGAGCATGTTCATGCCGCCCGAGCTCTGGCCGGTCATGTTGGTCTGGTTGGCCAGCAGGATCGAGCGCAGCACGTTCTGCAGCGGCTGCTTGTCGCCGTCGCGGATGAACACGAGTCCGGTGAAGAAGTCGTTCCAGTGGCCCACGAAGTAGTACAGCGCGATCACGGCGATGATCGCCGAGCTCAGCGGCAGCACGATCCTGAAGAAGTAGCCGAAGTAGCTCAGACCGTCGATCTGCGCCGCATCATGCAGTTCCTCGGGGATCGACGTCTCGAAGAACGAGCGTGCGACGATCACGTTGTAGACGCTCACCGCGCCCGGCAGGATGAACACCAGCATCGAATCGAGCAGGCCGAGCTGCTTGTACAGCAGGTACTGCGGGATCAGGCCGCCGGAGAAGAACATCGTGAAGGTGAACAGGAACAGGATCACGCGGCGGGCCTTGAACTCGCGGCGGGACAGGCCGAACGCCACCGGGATCGTGACGACCATGTTGACCAGCGTGCCGACCAGCGAGTACAGGATCGTGTTGCGGTAGCCGGCCCAGATGCGCGTGTCGGCGAACACCTTGGCATAGCCGCCGAGGCTGAACCCGCGCGGCACGACCGTGACCTGCCCGTTGGAGACGAGCGTCTGGTCGGAGACGGACGCGATGACCACGAACCACAGCGGGTAGATGACCGCGACGACCACGAGCACGAGGATCGCAACGATCACGATGTCGACCACCCAGTCGCCGGGGCTCTTGTGCTGGCGCACCTTCGGATTGAACGGGATGTCGTCGGAGGCCCGTTTCGGGGCCGGGGAGAACGCGGGCGCGGCGCCCGGAGTCAGTGTTGCACTTGACATGATTGCCTCCTAGAAGATGCTCGTGTCGGAGGCCTTCTTCGAGATGAAGTTGGCCGCCACCAGGAAGAGGAAGTTGATCACGGTGTTGAACAGGCCTATGGCCGTCGCGTAACTGAACTGGTTGCCCAGAATACCGATGTTGTACGTGTAGGTCGATATCACCTGGGACGCGGACAGATTCATCGAGTTCTGCATCAGCAAGATCTTCTCGAAGCCCACGTTGAGCACGTTGCCCATGTTAAGGATCAGCATGATGCCGACGGTCGGCATGATGGTCGGCAGATCGACGTAGCGGATGAGCGAGAGGCGCCCGGCGCCGTCGATCTTGGCGGCCTCGTACAGCGCGGTGTCCACCGAGGAGAGCGCCGCGAGGTAGATGATGCAGTTCCAGCCGACATGCTGCCAGACTTCGGTGATCCAGTAGATCGGCGTGAACAGGTTCGCCTGCGCGAGCAGGTTCGTATCGGTGAAGAACCGGCCGATCATGCCGGTGTTCGGGGCCAGGAAGATGTTGATCATCGAGACGATGACCACCGTGGAGATGAAGTGCGGCATGTACGTGATGGTCTGCACGAATCCCTTGATCTTGGTGCTGCCGATCTGGTTGATCAGCAGCGCCAAGATGATCGGTGCGATGAAGCCCATCACCAGCGTCCACAGGCTGATGCGCAGCGTGTTGCCGACGATGGTGCCGAACATCGGCGAGGTGAAGAACTTGCTGAAGTACTTGAGCCCGACGAAGTTGCCGCCGGTCAGGCCCTGGCGCGGGTCATAGTCGAAGAAGGCCAGCCGCAGGCCGTACATGGGCACATAGGCGAACAGCGCCACGAAAATGAGCGCCGGAAGGACCATCACCCAGAGCTGCCAGTATCGGCGCAGATGGTCCGCGATGCGGGCGGGAAGCGCCATATGGCGGTCCTGCACGGGAATTGCATCGGTGGTAGACATGATGTTTCGCTTTCCAATCGAATCGAACGAGTCGAATGCGATATCCGCCGGAGGTGGTTGGGTTGTGTTGTTCCGGCGGATATCGCGGTGGCGTGGCGGACGGCCTGGGAGAGAATTCATGCGCGCCCGCCACAGATATCGGCACAAGCTGCGGCCCCGATCCCGCTCACCGGGCAGTGGTCGCGGGGCACGGCACTACTTGGTGTAGATGTCGTACCACTTCTGCCACAGTTGGACGTTCTCGTCGAGCCCGAGGCTCTTGAGCGAGGAGACGTAGGTGTCCCAGCCCTCGTCGATGCCGCCTTCGGTCATCCACGTCGCGGCCTGCTGCACCGCGGCGTCCATCAGCTGCGCGTTGTTGTTCGAGATGGTGGTCGAGTCGGTGGCGTCGGCGCGCACGTAGTCGGGCATGTAGTCCTTGACGTGGTCGTAGTGGCTGCGCTGCTCGTCGAAGGCCTTGTTCACCTCGAGGATGTCATCGGCGTTGTAGTCGCCGGTGATGGTCACGTCATCGGGGATCCATCCGGCGAAGCGGTCGGACAGGCCGGGGAACAGGTTGTCGCTCAGCTTGGTGCGGTACCCGTCGGAGTCGACGGTGTAGGTGTGGTCGCCGGTCTTGGTCAGGATGTCGCCGAACGAGCCGAGGAACTGCTGGATCGAGTACTTCTCGCCGTACAGCAGGTTGGCCACCTTGAGCGCCGCATCCATGTTCTTGCAGCTGGCGGAGATGGCGAGCTTGCTGTCCTCGTACTGGTTGGAGGAGCCGTCCCAGACCACCTTGTCGGCGGGGACGCCCGGCGCGGCGGGCACCGGCATGGCCACGTACTGGTCCTGCAGGTCGCCGAAGTCGGAGAGCGACCAGCCGAAGATCACGCCGGTCTTCGCGGTCTTGCCGTCGCTGGTCTGGTCGGCGTAGTAGGCGTCCGAGGCCTTGGTGGACCAGTCCTTGGGGATCAGGCCATCGCTGATGAGCTCATGGTAGAACTTGATCACCGACTTGTATTCGTCGCTGATCAGGTAGTTGGCCACCTTGCCGCCCTTGACGTAGATGCCCTGCATGCTCGGGCCCTTGTTGAAGCCGGTGACGATGCCGGTGGAGTTGAGCAGCAGCATCGGGCTGTACCAGCCGAAGCCGTAGGTGTTGAGCGCGTTGAGGTTCATCGGGATCTCGTCGGCCTTGCCGTTGCCGTTCGGATCCTGGGTCTTGAAGGCCTCGAGCACGGTCTTGAACTCGTCCCAGGTGGTGGGGATGTCCAGGCCGAGCTTGTCGAGCCACGTCTTGTTGATCATCATGTTCTGGCCGGAGCCGGCGTACGACTTGCCGCGGCTGGACGGCAGCACGTAGAAGGTCTTTTCCTGCGGGTCCTCGACGAGCTTCTTGGCGTCCGGCTCCTGCTTGAAGAACTCCTCGACGTTGGGCAGGGCGTCCATGTGCTTGCTCAGATCCTCGAGCAGACCGGGGAACTGCACGGCATCGCCGGCGCTGAACGCTCGGATGGAGATGTCGGCGATCTCGCCGGCGCTGGCCGACGGGTTCTTCTGCTGGCCCCAGGCATCGTCGCTGACTTCCTGCCAGTTGATCTTGACGCCGGCCTCCTCCTCGAGGTCCTTGGCCCACTGCATGTTCTCGATCTTGTCCTGATTGGTGTTCTTCACCACCATGATCGACAGGATCGGCTTGCCGTCCGCGGTCGTGGTCGGCTCCGACTTGCCGCAGGCGGCGATCGAGGCGAGCATTGCCACGCATCCCGCTGCCGCCAGCGTCTTCCTCATGATGTTCTTGCGTGCCATCATTGTTCCTTCCTCATGTGCCTGCGGGGCGCAGGTCTTGTGTTGCCGCGGGCCGGTCGACCGCGACGGCGTTGCGGCAAGTTGGCGTTGACGGCGGATCACTCCGGGGAACGACCGCCGAGGAGAAACCTTGCGTATTTCTTCCGAATTCTCTCTTTTGAATTCGCAACGCTGCGATTCTAAAACGAAAGCAAGACCGATGTCAACTCAAACAAACCCCCTTCGGCGTGTCTTATAATCCGCTCAATTCCGGCATTTCATGGGTGTTATCGCTCACACTGGCTACGTAGCGCATAGCATGTTCATCGAACAATATCCCGTATCGCAATGTTGCGATTTCTGATATGATGCGAACATGAACACCGTGAACTTCCCCCACCGTTCCGAACCGGGCACTACAGTATCGTCACAGGTACCATCCAACGATGCGCCGGCGAACGCATCGCCGTTCACCCCAGCGGCCCCGTCGCCGGCGACGACGACAGACAAGGCGGGACAGGGCATGGTGACGCTCAAGGACGTGGCGAACCGGGCGGGTGTGTCACTCAGCACCGCGGGGGCGGCGCTGCGCGGCGAATCGATCGTCAAGACGACCACCAAAGAGCTGATCCTTCAGGCGGCGCGCGAGCTCGGGTATTCCACCAACCTGCCGGCGCGGTATCTCAAGAAGGGGCGGACCGGCGCCATCGCCGTGATGATCCCCCGCATCCTCCAGCCCTACTATGCGCGGCTGGCCTACGCCATCGACGCCGAGGCGTCGCGCCACGGGCTGCGTACCATCATCCAACAGACCGGTTACACCAGCATGAGCGAGGAAAGCGCGCTGCACCGCATCAACTCGATGCCGTGCGACGGGCTAATCCTCAACATGAGCAACGTGGACGCCGACCATCTGCACACCATGATCGGCAACCATCCGACCGTGCTGCTCAACTACCACGCCGATCCGCCGCTGTTCGACAACGTCGCCTCACCGATCGCCAGCTCGGCGACCACGGCATTCGGCTATTTGAGGGGCCGAGGGTACCGCCGCGTCGCCATCATCGGCGGACAGCGGATCGACCGCTTCGAGCCCGATCTGCAAGCGCAGAAGACCCATACGCACTACGTCATGCAGGCCTTGGAATCCACGGGGCTCGGGTCCCCCGGCGATTTCGTGTACTGCAGCTGGAGCGTCGACGGAGGATTGGACGCCGCGCGCGTGCTGTGCACGCCGGCCGCCGAGTCGGCGGACCGGCATGGAACCGAAGGCGCCGGCGATACCGGCATCCCTACCGGCGGCCCCCAACCCGTCGGCGATACGGGCCGGACCGTGGAGGCCGGTACCACGCCGCCCCTCAGGGAACGGCTCGTCGACCGCTACGACGCCTTCTACTGCATGAACGACCTGATCGCCTACGGCCTGATCCGCGGGCTGCGCGACGCCGGCATCCGTGTGCCCGACGATAAGGCGGTGTTCGGCAACGACGGCATCCAGGATCCCGACTATATGGTGCCCAGGCTGTCGACCGTGGCCGTCGATTACGACGACATGGCGCGCAAGGCCGTGGCCATGCTGATCGAGCGCATCAACGATCCCTCGCTCGAGCGCGCCCCGCGGCGGGAAGTGGCCGAATGCCATCTGGTCATCGGGGAATCCGCATAGCCGCATGCGCTTTCCGGGCACCGACCCGGCAAGGCCGTACGAATCGCATATGGCTCAGACCATGGAACGTACTCATCCGCGCGATTGCGTGCGGACCATCCTGCGGAACCCCGGGTAATCGCTGAGCCACAGCAGCTTGCCAAGCACATCCCAAGGCATCGTATCGGAAAGCCGGCCGTCGGCGCGGGACATCATATTCAGCGCATCGTTCAGACGCTCCCTCGCTTGCGGCAGCCTCTCGGGAGCACACATCACCAGCGTCCACGCCGTAAGGGTCTCCATCATAATGGCCTCGGCCCCTTCACGGCGTCCGGAAGACGGGCTGTTATCCGCGACAAATCGCATCCAACGATCAATGAGCTTGCTGTTATTCCTCTTATCGCTGCGGTACAGCATGAGTCTCCAGTGAGGCTTGCACCGATTCCTGCAGTCACGCATCAGCTCCAATGCCGATGCGCCCCACGGCACACTGTCGCACAGCCGGTCCGCAAAATTACGGTAGTCACCGGGGCTGCGGACCCAATCGCCACTCTGCCAAAGATCGTCGAACAACGAACGGTCGACGTCCCAAAAATCCCCGTGCTCGCTCCATTCATTATCACTCCATTCGCATCCGCACCACCCCGTGACCTCATACGAGATGGCGGACGCGCATCCATGCGGCAGGCGACTCTTGGCCGCAGCATATGCAGGGGCCCCGGCATGGACGCCGGATCATCCGACCCGCTGCGAATCGCCATCCACAACGCAAGATCGTCGGCCAACTGCTGCCCCAGAACGTTCGGATGCTCGCCGCCGAAGCTGCTACGCACCACGCCATATTCACCGAGCACATCGGTGGACCACATGTCCAGCAATCCCATCCCGCCGAAGGCGTCGGCGGTCTCACCCGCGCTCATCCGACCGACCATGGCGAACATGCTCACTTCAATGCCGCCGAGAATGGTGTCGAACGGGGCGACGGTAAGGGAATATTCGCGAGCGCCCAGCCACGAGGATACGAAGGTTTTACGGTAGACCGCACTGTCGGATTGGTTCCAGCCGTCTGCCGTCAACGCATGACGCAACGTGTCCGTCATGAACGACTCATAGCGCGGGCGCGGCACATCATGGGACGATGGGACGATCCTCCTACGGTTTTCCCTGCGCAGTTCCTCGATATCACCCATGGCACACTCACCCCTATGCACCTTTGGACAGTTGAAATGGCTAGCGGACCTTCAATGCCTTTGCGGCCATGGTACCACCCAAGGGTACCGGCACTCCCCCAGCCGGGGCGTCATCACAACCCTTGAGGTGCAATGCTGCGCCGGCATGTTCTCGCGAAGCAATTCCATTACCTTTCAGAAGCGATGCTCCGCCTGGAGGATCCTCCGCGAGGCAACACTCACAGAGGCTAAACGCAACACCCCGCGCAATATCCTATAGCGAAGCGACACCACCATCCTATAGAAGAGGCGCCCCGCTCAGAGGATCCCCAGCGGGGCGGCACGCCTAGAGGCTAGAAGCAACATCCCGTCAGCTCATCTCAGCAAAGCAACGCCACTACCCTCTATAAGCAATGCCCCACCAAGCGGCAGCCCAGCGAGGCGACACACCTAGAGGCTAGAAACAACGCCCCGCGCAATCCCCTTCGCCGAAGCAAAACCGTCTCCTTATAGACAAGTCGCCCCGCCAAGCAGCAGCTCAGCGGGGCAACATCCCTAGAGGCTATACGCAGCGCCACACAACGCGCTATGCCGCGATCGCGCCCAGCACGCCCAGCACGCCCAGCGCATCGAGCGCGAAATCGGCGCCGTTCGCCGTGCGGAACGTCACCGTATGCGCGCCGAAGGGCAAATCGTGCAGCTGGAACTGGCAGCGCAGCGAGCCCGAGGTGGGCGCGACCGGCGCCGCGGCCTTGGCCAGCTTGCCGTCCACGTACACGTCGAGCTTCGCCTTCCCGTCGGAAGGGCCGAACAGATCGACGCCGGTGCCGGTGAACGCGTAGGTCAGGCTGGCGCCCATCGTCGAGGCGCGGGAGATCGTGCGCATGTAGGTGAACATGCCCTGGCCGTTGTCGTGCGTCCACGGACCGCTGTACTTCAGCACGGGCGAGCCGTCGTCCCACGACGTCATATGCATGTCGTCGATCAGCTGCGTGTAGTACGGCGCGAAGCCGGCCACGCGCCCGACGCGCAGATTCGAGAAGCGCACGTGATCGAAGCTCGTGCCGAGGTTCACGCGGCCCGCCGACTGCAGCCCCGGCTGCGACCAGCCGGTGATCTTCGCGCCGTTGACATACACCGTGGCGGTGTCTCCGGCGACTTCGAGCGTGATCGTGTTCCACGCGCCGGATCCCGGCACGAACGGCTTGGCCCCGGCCTCGGCGGCGCGCTTCTTCAGATCCTCGAGATGCCCGCGGCGCACCTCGTTGCCGAAGTTGCGCAGCAGCCACACGCCGTCGGCGCGGATCTTGAAGTCGACGCCGCAGATATCCGTGGTGAACTTGTTGCCGCCCATCTCGCGCGCGCCAAGCAGCACGTACGGCGCACGCCCCGGATACTCCTCGAACAGCGCGTCGACGGACACGCGGTAGTTGGTCCAGCGCATGTCACCGATCGCGGTGCGCGGGTCGCCCTCGATCCATGCGTTGCCCGCATGGTTCCAGTCGATCTGCTGGCGCAGCGCATGGCCGCGCTCGGCGTCCGGAACCACCTCGAAGGCGCCGTTCGTATCGGTGGTGTAGCGCGGGGTCGCGCCGGCCTCGCCGCCGCGCGAGGTGAGATAGTCCACCTGGTCCAGAGCGTCGAAGCGGTACACCGGCACTGCGGCCGCATCCGCGTACCGGAAATCATCGGCGTACAACACCGACGAATCCTCGGCGTCCGCGCCGAGCACCGCGCGGCTGTCCTCCGCGGTGTGCGGCAGCGTATGCGCATACTCGGGCTTGGGCAGATAGCTGCCGTCGGCGGCGATGTCCACAGTGTCGAGCGTGGTGGCGGTGACCATGGTCCACGGTTCCACCACGATCGTGTACTGCGCATGGTCCGTACGCTGCGCCCCGTCGAAGTCCTGCGAGCTCTCCGCGTCGGCCGCGTCCTCGGTGTTGTGGTAGTGCGGCGGCGCGATCGACACCGGCTTGCGCCAGTTCGCATCGTAGGCCTCGCCAGCGCCAGCGGCCTTGGTCTGCCAGATCTGCAGCGGCTTGCCGAACGCCAGCAGATCCGTGCCGACGTTGACCAGATAGGTCTTCTCGTACGCGCTGTCGTTGACGATGACCATGCTGAAGTCGGTGCCGTCAGGCGCGGCGAGCGTCAGGTACGACGGTTCGCCGTGCCGGGCGCCGGACACCGGGTTGTTGCCGCCGACCTCGCAGCCGCTCGACTGCGGGATGGCACGCCAGATGCGATCCGGAGCCTCGGCTCCGGCGGCCGGAGCCCAGCCGAGCCGGGCGAAGCGCGTGAAGTGCTCGAGCGCCGCGCATCCGGCATCGTAGTAGATCCAGCCGCCCCACGGGTCCCGCGCCGAGATCAGCTCCTTGGACGCATACTCCATATTCTCGTAGCACGACCCGATGGCCGGCTGGTAGATCGCGTGCGTGCGGCGCGATTCGACGAATCCCTTGATCAGGGTGTTCGCCATTTCAAGAGGGCTGCCGCTGCCGCCGATGCCGGTGCCGGTGCGTTCGCCAAGCCCGTTGTCCATGGTGTTGTTGGGCCGGTCGGCGGAGTTCGAGAACACGGCCTGTGCCTCGGAGTTCCAAATCTCCTTGTCGAATTCGTCGGACAGACGGGTGAAGTTGCCATCCTTGTCGTCCTCGACGGAGTAGTGGTAGCTGGCCACGTCCATGGCGTCGAGATAGCGCGGGTCGGCGATCACGTCGCCGCCGAAGGTGCCGGTCACCTCCTCGTCGGAGGTGATGACCTTGATCCGGTGGAACAGGTCGCGCTCGGCGTCGCTGCGGAAGCCGGCGTTCGGATCGTCGGGACCGTTGCCGAGGAATCCTTCGGTGTCGTGGCGCACGCGATCGGCGAAATCGGAGACCCATTCGAGATCGGCGGTGCGCTCGTTGACGTCGGGGTTGACCGAGTCGACCATGAAGCCGTATTCGCGGTAGGCCGCGAGGATCGTGTTCTTGTACCAGCGGTAGACGTCGTCGTTGTTGTGCACCCAGGTCGGGGCCATCCAGCGCAGGATGCTCACCCGCACGCCGGGCTGGTAACGGCGGGCGTCGGCGGCCAGCTGGAAACCGGGTTCGCGCGTGACCGACGGGTACTCGTCGCGGTCGCGCATGGTGGCCACGTTCGGGCCGGTGGAATTGTTGCGGTCGTTGCCCATTTCGACCTTGACGGTGTTCAGCAGCGGATGCTCGCCGCCGAACAGCGTCTCGACCAGCTGCCAGTACACGTCGGGGTGCTCGGCTTTGTAGTCCATGAGCAGCGAGGACGTGGCATTGCCGGACAGCAGGCCGAAGCCCTTGTAGGTCAGGCCGTTGCGGTTCCTGGCCGCGGCCGCGACATCCGCGGCGTCGACCGTGACTTCGACGGGCTTGGCGTCGACGCGGGGTTCGCCCGGACGCTGAATATCACCCATGACACTCTCTTTCAACGATTTTATAAACAACTTCATTCAAGTTTAATCATATACGATGATAAATGATCACACGCGCGACGGGGCGCCATGGGATGCGCCGTCAGCGATCGTAGAGCGCCATCAGCCGGCTGTCGCCGGATTCCCGGGCCATCGCCGCCATCAACGGCTGCGACTGCCACCGCACGCCGGCCCATACCACAAAGGAGACGACCCCGGTGACCAGAATCGCCACCATGATCGGACTGGCCGTCAGCCCCCATGCATACACGGCAAGGCATGCGGCGTTGACCGCCAGCATCACGAACCGGCGCACGCCGAGCAGATAGCCGTTGCGAACCAGCGACAGCCACTTGGCCTTGGGGAATTCGACGGTCAGATGCAGCACCACCAGCGAGGCTTCGACGGTGATCACCGCGATCACCAGCAGCGCCGGCACCAGCAGCTGCCCCCACGCCACCTGCATGAGCAGTTGCGCGTTGTACAGCGCGAGGAATCCGATGACGGCGAAGGTCACGCCGATCATCAACGCACGGAGGCCGACCCGCCGGTAGGCGCGGAACCATGGCCGGAACACCGCTACCGACGTATCGGAGGGCACGTACGGGGCGGCGATCCAATCCGGCAGAGCCGTGCCCGATTCCGCCAGAACGGCCAGTGCCTCCCGGCGCGGCGTGGTCATGAACACCGGATGATCGCGGAACACGGCGAAGGACGCGGCGATGCCGGGGGCGCTCAACGCCGCAGCCGCCAGGTACAGCGGGTAGGCGCTCGGATCGGCCGCGAATACGATCGCCAGCAGCATCGGCAGGCAGCCGAGCAGGGTCAGCGCCGACATGGCGAGCAGCAGATACACCACATTCGCCACGGTGAGGAAGGTATCGGGCGAAATATGCGGCAACTTGGTTTTGGCGCTCATGCCACGCTCCTTTCCCTGACGGCCATGCGGAATCCACACTACGCGATGGACCACCCCCACCCGCTTCGCGGGAGCCCCCACCAGCGGGGGCATCAGATATGACGCGCACTCCGTGCGCTGCTATGGACAGTTCGGTGGACTGTCCATCTAGCGGGAGCATGCACCCTACAAACGTCGCATATAAAGTCAGGAAGCCTGTTGGGAAAAAGGACTAACATGCTTGCTCCTGCTCCCCTCAGCTCGCTTCGCGGGCAGCTCCCCTCAGAGAGGGGAGCCACAGTTCCCAATCACGAAATACTGACAGTCAATAATCATATGCCCCCGCTGGCGGGGGCTGGCGGCGTAGCCGACTGGGGTGGTCCATGGAATTTACGGTAACCTTCGAGCTTCCCATTACGGCTCGCCTTCGGCCCCTGCAATTACGGACTCGCCTTCGGCGAGACTCAACCCGACCTTCGCTCGGCTATCGCCTCACTCAGGCTGAGCCTATGGGAGGCCACTGGGCTTCCCATAGGCTCAGCCCTTCATTCCGCTGGTGGCGATGCCTTCTATGAACTGCTTTTGGCCGATGAGGAAGACGACCAGGATCGGCAGCACGGACAGGACCGAACCGGTCATGATCATCGAGTAGTCGGCGTCGTACTGGGAGATGAAGGTCTTCAGGCCCAGCTGGATCGTGTACAGGTCGGGCGAGCGCAGGTAGAGCAGCAGGCCCATGTAGTCGTTCCAGGTGTTGGTGAAGGTGATGATCGCGAGCGCGGCGACCGACGATCCGGACAGCGGCAGGATCACGCGCAGATAGATGCCGAACTCGCTCAGGCCGTCCAGCCGCGCGGCCTCCGACAGCTCGTCGGGGATCGTGTCGTAGAACTGCTTCATCATGAACACGCCGAACGCGCCGAACGCCTGCAGCAGGATGATCGACCAGCGCGTGTCGTTGAGCCCGACGATCGAGAGCATCTTGAACTGCGGGATCATGTACGCCTGCCACGACACGGCCATCGTCGCCACGTAGATCAGGAACAGCGTGTTGCGGCCGGGGAAGTTGATCTTCGAGAAGCCGTAGGCGGCGAACGATCCGGTGAACACCTGCAGGAAGGTCACCACCACGGCGAAGAACACGGTGTTGCCGAGCCAGCCGAGCATGTCGGCCTTCTGCCAGATCTGCGCGTAGTGCTCGAAATGCCAGGTGTCGGGCAGCCACTTGACCGGCACCATGTAGATCTCATTGTTGTTCTTCAGCGAGGAGAGCACCATCCAGATGAACGGCATCACCACGAACACGCTGACGACGACCATCACCGCGTAACCGAGGATCATGCCGACGATGCGCAGCGGCGAGTTGCGGCGGACCACCGGCGCGCCGTTCAGACCGCCGCCAGTGCCACGGGAAGGATCGCGGGAAAGACTCACGGCACCCATCTCACTTCTCCTTCGCGTTGTTGTACCAGAACTGCACGAGCGTCACGGCCAGGCAGATGAAGAACAGGGCCAGCGACACGGTCGAGGCGTAGCCGAAGTCGGCGCGCTCGAACGCCACGCGGTACACATACTGCGCGAGCACGAGCGTCGAGGTGCCCGGCCCGCCGTTGGTCATGACCAGCGTCAGGTCGAGGATCTTGAGCGAAGTGATCGTCAGCGTGACGGTGACGAAGAACAGCGTCGGGCGCATGCACGGCACGGTGATGTGCCAGAAGCGCTCCCACGCGTTCGCGCCGTCGACCTTCGCCGCCTCGTACAGTTCGGCCGGGATCGTCTGCAGGCCGGCGAGCAGCAGGATCATAAAGTAGCCGACCTCGCGCCACATGCCGACGATGATCACGGCCGGCATCGCCCAGTGCGTGTCGGACAGCCATCCGGGCACGTTGTCGGTGAACAGCCCAAGAAACTGGCTGATCACGCCGGCCTTGGGGTCGAACATCATGCTCCACACCTGCGCCACGGCCACGATCGCGGTGACGTATGGGAAGAACGCGATGGTGCGGAAGAACGCGCGACCCTTGATCTTCGAGTTGAGCAGCACGGCGAGCCCGTACGCGATGGCCAGCGTGAACGGGATGTGCACGACCGCGTAGTACAGCGTGTTGATCAGCGCGTTGAGGAAGTTTTCGTCGGTGAACGGGCGACCCGCAGTTCCACAGGCCGTTGAACTGCGGGTCGCTCAGCGCGCTTCACTTGGTGAACGACGTGTAGAACAGCGTGACCACCGGGATGAGCACCAGGAAGAAGAACCCGATGAAGTTCGGCGCGATGAACAGCAGCCCGTTGCGGATGTTGCGGTTGCGCAGCCTGTTGACGTGGCCCGAGTTGTCCCGCGCCTGCGCCGGCGCGGAGACGTGCGTTGGCTCGCTCATCGCTGCTCCTTTCCGATTGTGCCGATTGTCGCTTGCCGGCGCGGATGCCGGCCGCCCTCAGCCGGCTTCGCCGACGGCCCCCGCCAGCGGGAGCATGAACTGTTGCTCAGTCCCATGGCTCCCTCACTTCCCCTGCTGGCCGGGCAGCAGCCCGGTGTTGACGGTGGCGTGCGAGGCCTTGGCCAGCGCGTCGTCGGTCGATTTGGTTTCGGACAGGATGGACGATTGCGCCATGGACAGCTCGTCCTGGATCACCTGGGTCTCCTCGCCGACCGGATTCTCCTGCTTGATCACCGATCGGCGGAGCACCGTGCGCGACTGCTCGTCCTGCGGCAGCCCCTGCTTGTCGAAGAACACGCCAAGCGCCTCGTCCGACGTGTAGGCGGGGACCGACCCGGTTTTCGCGGTGACCTTGGCGCCTTCGGGGCCGGCGGCCCATGCGACGAACTCCTTGGCGGCCTTCATCCTGGCGCTGGGCGAGTTGGCGGCCACGGCGAATCCGGTCGGGTCGCCATAGGTCACGGGATGCTTCACGGTCGAGGAATCCAGCTGCGGCAGCGCGGCCACGCCCCACTCGAAGTCGTCGGCGTCGCCGCTGGCCTGCTGGTCGGCCAGCGGGCCCATGTACCACGACCCCATCGGCAGCAGGGCGGCCTTCTGCGTGCCGAACTGCGACTGGTACGTGGTCTTCGACGAGGACACCGTGTTGTACGAGAGTGTCAGCTCCTCGTCCTGCATGGTCAGGACAGCCGGTACATCGGCTTGAGGTAGCCGTAGTCGCCGGAGAAGAACAGGTCGTTCTGACCCTCGACGCCGTCGCCCTTGCTCTGCTGGGCGAGCGCGATGGCCTGCGGGATCGCCTGGAACGAGGTGTGGTGGTACGTCGGGTAGGCGTCCTTGTACCCGGCGGCCGGCAGCTTGCTCTTGAGCTCGCGGCAGACGGACAGGTAGTCATCCCACGTCCAGGTGCCGTCGGGGACGGCGACGCCGGCCTCGCCGAGCATCGTCTTGTTGTAGTACAGCAGCGTGGCGTCGAGGCGGTACGGCATCGCGTACGTCTTGCCGTCGATCGCGTAGTCCTTGAGGCTGGCGATGTTCCCGTCATCCGCATACGCCGCGGCCTCGTCGCTCAGATCGGCGAGTACGCCCGGCGACGCGTACGTGTAGTACATCTTGAGGTTCTTCATCGGGGACACGTCCGGGGCCTTGCCGGCCGACAGATCGGCGATGAGCTGCTTGTCGTAGTCGTCGGCGCTGTATTCCTTGACGTCGATGCGCACCTTCGGATGGGTCTGTTCGAACGCGTCGGCCAACGCCGGGAATTCCGGGCGGGTGGCGAGCGTCCAGCCGGCCATGCTGATGGTGACCGTGCCATCGGGATTGCTGCCGTCCGCGTTGGTCCGACCGGAGCCGCAGCCGGCGAGCGACGCCGTCATGGCCGCCGCCGCGGATCGGCTGCCACGGTGCCGCGGCAGCCGGGATCGGACGGGATCAGAACAGCGTCTCGTCGTGATCGTCGGCGGGGTGCGGGGTGTAGGTGATCTTGAACTCGTCGTCGGCCGGGGCCTGGGTCTCGTTGATCGCGTGGTTGGACTTGTGGAAGCTCACGGTGCCGTAGGCCGGAACCGTGACCTTCTGCCAGCGGGCGCCCTCGCCGTTGATCTCGACGGCGGCCTCGATGTCCTTGCCGGTCGGGTTGTACAGGATGCCGGACAGATCGCCGTTGTCGGCCACGAAGGCCACCGAGCCGAGACCGCCGTGGCGGCCGTCGGGCGTGCGGTTGGTGGAGGCCACGCGCTGCGAGCCGACCTTGACGTCCTGACCGTAGTTGCGCAGCATGAAGTACTCGAGGTTGCGCTTGACCTTGCCGGTGGAGGAGTCGATGGTGATCACGCCGCGGCGGCCGGAGGTGCCGGCGTAGCTCGGGAAGCCCTGCTCGTCGAGCGCCATGTTCCACAGGTTGATCAGGCCCATGCCGTTGCGCACCAGCCAGGTGCCGATCTCGCCGAACATGACGTGGCTGGCCTCGTCGACGGTCTCGTCGAGCATGCAGCGGCGTTCGGTCATCGCGACCTTCCAGCCCGGGAACTGGCGGGCGCCGTTGTGCACCCACTCGGGCAGGCCGGAGTAGGTGTGGAAGGCGACGCCGGCGAAGGCGTTGGCCTGGGCCGGGGTCATGTAGTCGCTCACCGGGCGCTGGAAGAAGCGCAGGGAGTCGTCGCCGAAGTAGATCTCGACGTCGGGGAAGGTGCGGTCGAGAGCCGGGCGCAGGTATTCGCTGCCCCACTTGGCGAGCTCCTCGGGGGTCCACACGGTGATGGGCCACGGGCAGCCGTTGCTCGGCTCGTTCTGCATGGTCACCGAGTTGATGCGGATGCCGTACTTGGCGTAGGCGGCGATGAACTTGACGAAGTACTGCGCATACACGTAATCGATGGTGTCCTGGTAACGGTAACCGTTGCCGACATACTCGCCGAGGCGCAGGCGGCCGGCGCCGGAGAGCACGCCGGAGGTCTTCATCCAGGCCGGGGCGGACCACGGGGAGGCCATGACCTTGACGGCCGGGTTGATCTTCAGGATCTCCTGCAGCACCGGGACCACGTTCTTGAGGTCCTTGGTGGCGTCGGGGGCGCCGGGCTCGCCCTCGCCGATGGAGAAGTAGCTCAGGCTGGCGTCGGCGGCCACGCCCTCGGGCAGGTCGTCGTAGGAGTAGTACTTCTGGCTGGAGAAGTCGCAGGCGCCGATGGAGATGCGCACGGAGGAGAAGCCGCCCTGCTCGGGGTCGAACATCTCGGACAGGATGGCGTGGCGCTGCTCGGGGCTCATCGAGCTCATGAACAGGGACGCGGAGGAATCGGTGATCGCGGCGCCGACGCCCTCCCAACGCTGGTAGCGGCGTGTCGGATCGATGATCACATCCACGGCGTCTCCGTGATCACTTTCGATCACCGGGGTGGCGATCGGGGCGCGACGCTCCGCAAGATCGCCGCTGGTGCGCGTCCAGTACTCATGAGCGTACTGATTGATGAATTCGGCCATTCAGACCACTCCTTCGTGTGTTTGGCGCGGTTTATGGCCGATCCGGCCATGCTACGCCCTACTGTTTCAGGTGATTCCATTATACATACAAAACGCCGTCTTCAATCTTTTTCTATCTTTTTTTATCATTTTTAATCATTGCGTGATTATTTGTGATATATTGATCATTGTCAAAGCTCAACGACCAAGGACGTTCGGTAAGGCACCGAGGCCGCTGGGTGTGCGAAAGCACCTTGCGATACAAGAGATAGTCAAGAAAGGAACATCATGTCGGTTGCAACTGCTGATGCCTCAACCACCATTGAGGAGAAACCCCCATTCAAGAAGACCGAGCCTATGGCCTACGCCATGGGTGACATTGGCAACGGCTTCTATTTCCAGCTGGTCACCAACTACGCGCTGATCTACATGACCGATGCCCTGGGCATCAACCCGCTGTGGGCCGGCTGGATCATCTTCGTCGGCAAGCTCATCTCCGCGTTCACCGATTTCGGCACCGGCGTCTGGGCCGACAACGCCCCGTTGCGCGAGGACGGCCGCTACCACTGGTTCGTGCGCACCCTGCGCTACCCGCTGATGGCCGTCATCATCCTGACCTTCCTGCCGTTCGTCTCCAGCTGGCCCATGGCAGCCCGCGTCATTTACATGGCCGTGATCTACATCCTCGGCGTGGCCTGCTACTCCGCGACCTCCGCCCCGTACGGCTCCTTCGCCTCCGTCTCCACCCCGGTCGTCAAGCACCGTGACGAGATGGCTGCGGGCCGTGGCTTCGGTTCCACCGCCGGCGGCATCATCGTGACCTTCATCCTGCCGCTCGTGATGTACACCACCGTCAAGGACTCCACCGGCGCCGACAAGAAGATCCTCAACGGCCCGGTCCTGATCTGGGTCGCCATCATCTTCGCCATCCTGCTGTGGGTCTGCTACCAGATCACCCTCAAGGGCACCGTCGAGCGCATCCGCGTGGATAAGAAGGAGAAGGCCGATCGCGTCCCGCTGCTCAAGTCCCTCAAGTACATGTTCTCCAACCGCGCCATGGTGGCCCTGATGCTCGCCGCCCTGCTGCTCATCTTCGCCCAGATGTTCGCCGGCGCCGTGAACTCCTACCTGTACAAGGACTACTTCGAGAACACCGGCGCCCTGGCCATCCTGGCCGTGCAGAACGTGCCGGTCCTGATCGTGGCCCCGTTCGTTCCCGCCATCTGCGACAAGTACGGCAAGAAGCTCGTCTGCGGCGTGCTGCTGATCTTCACCTGCGTGGTGTACGTGGTCATGTTCTTCATGCACATCACCAACCCGTACGTGTTCGTGGTCATGTCCATCGTCGCCATCTTCGGCAACGGCGTGTTCGGCCTGATGGTCTGGAGCTTCATCACCGATATCATCGATGACATCCAGGTCAAGACCCACACCCGTGAGGACGGCACCGTGTACACCGGCTACATGTTCGCCCGCAAGATCGGCCAGGCCCTCTCCGGCCTGCTGCCCGCCGTGGTGCTCGCCGCGACCGGCTACGTGACCGCCACCTCCGGCGAGGCCGTGCGCCAGTCCGTCGAGACCCTGAACAACATCTACGGCGTCGCCACCCTGGCCCCGGCCATCGGCAACGGCCTGATCGCCCTGATCCTGCTGTGCTTCTACCCGCTGTCCGGCGAGATCTCCAAGAAGAACGCCGCGATCCTCGAAGAGCGCCGCGCCAAGGGTGAGATGTGATGAGCACCCTGCTCGCCGCCGCTAGCGCTGCGGCCCTGCCGGCCGGCCTGCAGCACGGGTTGTCCCTGCTGCTGCTCGCCGCGCTGGTCACGGTAGCCACCCTTGCGGTCAACTACCTCAAGCGCCGCTAGTAGTGCGATCCGCATAACGCGATTGGCCCGCTTCCCGTTGTTACGGGGAGCGGGCCAATCGCGTTATAGGGAGGCATTCCGGCCACGCCGGCACCGGCGAATTAATGACGCAGGATTGGTATTCTGCATCATTAATTCATTGATTTAATGATGGCTCCCCTCCATGAGGGGAGCTGTCGGCGTAGCCGACTGAGGGGGAGCGCATACGAATCGGCTTGATTGAGGCGCTCTCGGAATCCTCCCCTCAGGCCGCTACGCGGCCAGCTCCCCTCAAAGAGGGGAGCCAGCATAGTACATGAACTTATGACGCAGAACACCAGCTCGGGCTCACCGCCACTGCATCAGCGCCAGGCCCCACATCAGGCGGCCCTCAGCCGGCCGAAGGCGACGCCGATATGGCCACCGGACTCGATCAGCTTCGCCGCGGACCGCTGCAGGCTGGTACGCCGCGGCAACCGATCGACCGGCAGGTCGCTGCGGCCGAAGACGAAGAAACTCCCCTCATCCGAAGCGGCGTTGACATGCAGCACCTCGAAATCGCCGGCGAAGGCGAGGATACGCGACCCCGGCCGCAGCATCGCGTGCACGGCCGGCGAGAGCAACCACGTTTCGGTGACCATCGGAGCCGCGGCCCATTGCGGGTAGTACCGGGCGAAGAATTCGCGGGCCATGCGGTAGCTGGCATGGGTGCGCTCGGGGTCCAGATCCGCGTCCGAGGGGATGTGGATGTGCAGCAGGCACGTTCCCGCCGGGAACGGGCAGGCGGCCTCGTTGCCCTCGCCGCCGTCGCCGCCGGAGGGAGTCTCCGGCGCCCCGTCGCCCCAGGTGCCGTCCGACACCGCCATCTCGAAGTTGAGCATGCCGATGCGGTACTGGCGCCCGCTGGTGTACTGGCCGCACCACCAGCTGCGGTCGAACAGCACGTCGCCGTAAGCGGCGATGCGTTCGCCCATGAACAGGGACATATTCGCCATCGTCGCCGCGAACACGTCCCGGCCGATGCCTCTCGGCACGTAAACCGTCTCCCACGTGCGCAGCGCCGCCTCCAGATACACGGCGAGCACGGTCACGGCGGTATCCGGCGCGGTCACGAACACGTTGGGGATGCCGGTGCGGGCCAGCAGCTCCTTCGACGCGGCCTGGGACTGCGCGTAGTCGCCGCAGGATAGCGGCTCCACATAGCGCCGCAGTTCCGCGAGACCGCTGGATCGCGGCTCGGCGTACACGCCGGCCAGCGCGTCGACGGCACGCTGCGGCATACGGATCTCCTCGCACAACGAGCGCACCGGCGCCCACCGCGGATCGGTAATGGTCGCTGCCATGGCAACTCCTTTGTCTGTTATGCTCATATGCTCAATGCCGCGAAGAGGCTCGAGAAGAGCCGGCATGCCGCTCGATCGCCGCATCGACGGCGGCGCGCCGGCCCAGCAGCCATGCGGCGCTGTGCGGGTAACGCGCGAAGGCCAACGGCTCGTCGAGGCCCTCGTTCAGCAGCGCCAGCACGCGTTCCCGACCGACCAGCGATTCGAGCAGCCGGCAGGCACGCAGGTCGTTGAGCGCCTCCTCCATCACCATCATGCGGATCGACTCCTCCGGCTCGCCGCCCGGCCCCGGGTAGACCAGGAACGCGTCGCCGGCCGGGAACCCCTCCGGCGTGCCCGGTTCGACGTACGGATTGATCGGGCGCAGCGAGAACTGCGTGTTGTAGAAATTGAAGCCCCAGTGCAGGAAACCGGCGAGATCATAGGCGTACAGCAGGAACCCGAGCACGCGGTTGCGGTACGAAGGCATCGCCATGAACCGATTCGGCACATCGGTGGTCTGCGCGCAGCAATAGTAGGTCCACAATCCCGGCACATGTGCGGCGACGAACGGCTCGATCGCGTCGTCGGCGGGAATCGGATGCTCGCACGCGCCGCTGTCGTAAAACTCGATATGGCTCAGCGCATCCATGATCCGGTAGTCGCCAAGATACGGCGACACCACGGCCTTGGCGGCCAGATACGAGTCGAGGTTGTCCGCCGTGGGCTCGTCGGAGACATGGAACACGGTGCTCCCGGCGATGCCGAGACGATGGAGTTCGCGATCCAGCTCCGGCAGGAACGCGGCCAGGAATTCGGGGTATTCGCTTGCGGGATCGGCTGCGGCGGTGGACCAGCCGAACACCTTGCGCTCGACGCCGTCCACCGTGGCGACGATCTTCGGGCAGCGCTCCGCGCCCCACTGCGTGAACAGGTGGCTCATCTCGAACCGGCTGATGCCCGCGGCCTGGCACATCGCCACCCAACGCTCCAGCAGGGCAAAGTCGAACGACCACGCGCCATTCGTCCGCCGTACGCCGACCAGCTGCGTGGTCGGGCGTTCCCCGCCGACCACAGTGTCGAGCGGCGGCGTGAACAGCGGCGTGTAGATCATGGTGACCCCGCGCTTGGCCGTAAGCCGCACGAACCGCTCGACGATGCGCCAATGCTCCTCGCTCCACACCGGCACCCCGTACCACTGCGCCAGACAGTCGGCGTACAGCCATTCGGTGTGTTCCAGTTCCAGCTCCGGCAGGCGCGCGCCGATACGGCGGACAGAAACGCCGACCGATGCCACGCGGCGCCCGTCGCGGTCCTCGGCGGCGAATTCTAGCTCGCCGTTCCACGTCGCGGGATCGTCCTCCTCGGGAAGGTCGATATCGACCCACAGCGATTGCCACCGGGCGGGCAGGAACGCGACATATCCGCCGGCGTCCTGCAGCAGGTCGGGGTACAGTCCGGGCCGGTCGGACAGATAAGCGCCGTCATCGGCGTTCGGATAGGCGGCGAATTCGACCGGCACATCGCGTACGGCGCGGATATGCACGGATTCGGCCGGAACGCCCGGCAGCCCGCTCCGCACCGCGATGCGAGCGACGTGCTCGTTGGCGCCACACCCGCGCAGCTCCTCCGCAGCGCCCTCAAGGCGGAAGGCCAGCTGGAACGACACGGTCTCCCCCGCCAATCCCGTCACCGGACCGTCAATGCGGTTCATCCCCGGCTCACCGCCATCCGGCAGTATCTTGTCCAGGGAACTGATGGGAATCATGCGATACGTCACCATGCAAACGATCCTTTCCCGACGCGATGGCGTCTTCCACGCCGCGCCGCGTCACCCTTCTCCGCGGCGGAGCCGCTACGGCGCCGACTCTGACCTCAACGCCATCGTCTCGGTACCGCCACTATTTTGTAAACAACCTTTACCTATAGTAGAACGAGCAGGCGTAATCGGCACGCCAACGCGCCGAGGCGCCGCATTCTTCTTAGGCATATTGCTCATTTCTTAGGCATGTCCCCTCCGAGACCATCCCTGAGAAACCCGGCATTTCAAGGCCTGCCGATCGACGGTCTTTCCGAGAACGTGCCTAAGAAATGAACAATGTGCCTAAGTCTTGGCTCCGTTGGACCGCGCCAATCCCGCGCCGATAATGTATTGGCGATGTCTGGCTCCCCTCTTCGAGGGGAGCTGGCCGCGAAGCGGGCTGAGGGGAGCATTCCCGCAAACACCCGAATCAGGTCGGATCATTTCGATCCCCTCAAGGAAGGGAGCCGGACATAGCGGACGAATCAACGGCGCGGGGCGCTAGTTGAGGTCCGGCCAGTACCAGCACAGGGGCAGCGGGAACCAGCCGGCCGGCGTGACGGGCAGATCACGGCGGCATCGGGGCGCACGTATCCGCACGCCTCCGAGCCGCCGCACCACCGCGCTATCGCGTCAGGCCTCGGCGAGCACCGCGACGCCCCACGCGCCGAGTTCCACGGTTTGCCGCGGTTCGGCATCCGGATCCAGCAGGGCGCGGCACGGCACCGGCAGCGTGATCTCGTCGGGCTGCCAGCTCCAGTTGAACAGGAAGTGCAGCCGGGTGCCGGCCTCGTTCACCGCCGAGGAATGGGTGACCGCGGCATGGCCGGCGAGCGCCGACGTCCACACGCCGGCCGGGCACGCATAGTCGATCACCGACGCGGCGAGCGCCGTGTTCGGCATCGTGCCGACGACCGTGACCCGGCCGCCGCCGACGACATGGCTGGTAATCAGCGGGAACTGGCCGAAGTGCGGGTGATCGGAAGTCGCCAGGATCTCGCACCCCTCCGGGCGCAGGCAGTCGATCCACCGCGTGGCGGCCGCCCCTTCGCGCAGCGCCATCGCGCCGGCGCGGGCCGGCACGTCGTCCACCAGATTCGAGAATTCCTGGTACGATGCCCCGGCGAGGTCGCGCAGGTGCGCCGGCTTGGTCTGCTCGCGGGCGCAGGCCAGATCGTCGGCGTAGGCGGTGCGCGGACCGAGGATCAGGTGACCGCCGGCCGTGACGTACTGGCGCATCCACGAGAGCGCCGCGTCCGAGCACACGTACACGCCGGCCGCCACCAGCACCGGATGCGTGCGCGAGAACCGATCGGGCTCGATCAGCATCGCGCCGTCGTCCGGGTCGACCAGCTGCTCGTCCTGCACGATGCGCACCTGGCGGCCGGACGCGAACGCGCCGTCGTAGAACGCGCGGAAGGTGTCGTCGAAGGCCATCGGGTTGCGGCCGCCGCCCTGCGCGGACTGCACATGCGGCTGGTATTCCAGCCCCCAGCGGGATTGGACCGAATACAGCATCGTCACGTCGTAGTCGGGTTTCAGGCCGATCACCACGCTTCCGGCACGCTCCAGGTCCTCGCCCAGCTGCGCGAGCTCGGTGTAGACACGGCCCGGCTCGCCGTCATGCGGCAGCACCGCGCCCCAGTAGGTTTCGGTGCCGTAGTGCAGCTGGCGCCAATGCCAGTACTCGACCATCTCCGCGCCGCGCGAGACGAACTGCCAACCGACCTGGCGCCACTGGCCGTGGAATCCCGGATAGTTGACGAAGGGTTCGCCGATGGGGCCACCGTCAGTTTCCAGCACGTAGTACGGCGCCTGCTTGAGCGAATAGGTGCGGTCGCCCATCATGGCCGGGGCCGAGGCTCCGCTGTACGCCCAGCTGTTGCCCTGGATCTTCGGTTCGGGCATCGCCAGCCCGTCCTGCATCTGGTAGTACGGGTCCGATCCGGCGACGTCGAGCAAGCGGGCCGATTTCGCCTCGTCGAGCGCGTACCGGCCGAGCGCGTAGTTCACGGTGATGAACTGGCCGTCGCGCCGCAGATCGGCGATCATGTCGCTCTGCCACGCCAGCATCTCGTCGGTCAGCTCGGCCTGATAGCGCCGCCATTCGAGATCGTACTGCGGCTGCGCGTTGCTCTCCGGCTGCCACAGGTCGTTCCAGTCCGACAGCCCGTGGGACCAGTACACCAACCCCCACGCCTTGTTCAGCCGCTCCACCGTGCCGTAGCGGCGGCGCAGCCAGTTCTTGAATCCCTCGAACGCGCTCGGCGAATCGTTTTCGGCGACGCCGGGCTCGTTGTGCAGCTGCCAGCCGACCACCGCCGGGTGGTCGCGGTACCGTTCCACGATCTTGCGGCAGATGCGCTCGGCGAAGAACCGGAACCCCGGATGGTTGTAGTTGTGCTCCTCGCGCCCGCCGAAGCCGCGGCGCACGCCCCAGCTGCTCTGCAGCGCGATGTCGAGGTACTGCCGGGCCATCCACATCGGTATCGCGTAGGTCGGCAGGCCGATCACCGCGTCGATGCCATTGACATGGGCGGCGTCCAGCACCGGAGCGAGCCAGTCGAGATCGAATTTGCCCTCCTCCGGCTCCCACCTGGACCAGACGCTCTCCCCCACGCGGATCAGGTTCATATGCGCCTCGCGCATCAGCCGCATGTCCTCGTCGAGATGGTCGGTCGGTTCGTATTCGCGGTAGTAGGCCGCCCCGAACATCACATGGTCCGGCCGCTTCACGGTATCGCCCATCATTGCTCCTTTGCTCGAAGACCCACTAGTACATCGTTGCACATCGGCATGACCGTTCCGGGCTGCTTGGCATGCAGCCCGGAGTCATCCAACACATTGTCCACAACACGCCCGGCGCACCCACCGTTCGACCACATGGCCCGGATCGAGTGGACGACGGCCACGCTTATTCCGTATGGTCTAGCCATCGATTTCGGCACAACCCGCCAAAGGAGATCACATGATCCAGGAAGACCACTCAGCAATGCAGGCGCGCCACGGAGCATCTCTCCACAACAGACGACATACAGTACAATATTTTGTACAAGATATGCCTCAGTGGACGGAGAACATGATGGTGCAGGCAGTGTCGTACAGCGCATTCAGGAACAACCTCAAGTCGTATATGCGCAAAGTCAACGAAGACGCCGATACGCTGATGGTCACCAATATCGATCCGAATGACAACGTGGTGGTCATGAGCGTTCGGGATTATGACTCGCTGATGGAGATGCTGCGGATCCATCAGAATCCCTATCTGCGGGACAAGATCGCACAGGGCTTGGAACAGGCCCGTCAGGGAAGCGTTCTCCCACATGACCTCATCGACCCGGAGGACTAATAATGCTGGTGTGCTGGGCCGACGATGCTTGGAATGACTACTTATACTGGCAAGCCCAGGACAGGAAAACGCTCAAGCGCACCAACGCCCTGATCCGAGACGCGCTGCGAGATCCCCACGAGGGCATCGGCAAACCCGAACCGCTCAAATGGATGTTCGACGGCGCCTGGTCACGCCGCATCGACGCCGCCAACCGATTGATCTATACGGTCGAAGGCGAGCGCCTGTGCATTCTCTCCGCAAAGGACCACTATCAATGAACAGCCTGACGCATCCGGCGCCGCCCAGCGACGAGTCCTGAGATTCTTGGCACGCGAATCGCCTGATTCGCGTGCCAAGAATCTCAGGACTCCATGGCCGTGTCGGCGCAAAGGCGGGACAACCGCCAATCAGCTTCGGTCGGACAGCACCTCGAGCGCCTGGCTGAGCGCATACGACTCGCCCGGGGCGAGACGGACCGCGCGCTCGCGGCAGACCGCCGCCTCGACGCACACGAACGTGCGCCACTCGCCGGCCTCACGGGCGTTGACCGGTTCCCCGAACGGCTGGCCGGGATTCCACACCACCGTCTGCGGCGAGCCGGATTTGGCGATGCGGATCACCCGGCCCAGCACATCGTCATGCAGTTCCAGAGGACCGTCGGAATCGTACACGCGGTCGACATGCGCCCCGAACGCGACTTCCGGATCATCCTGTACGCACGCCGGATACCCCTCGCGGGTGGCGTCCAGATAGTCGGCTCCGCGCAATCCCGCAAGCCGCGCCCCGGATACGTCGCCGACGTGCAGATACGTGTGCAGGGCGGCCTCGTAGGAGAACGGCGCATCCCCCTCGTTCGTGACGGTCAGGGTCATGGTCAGCGCCCTGCCGGCTTCCACGTCGTATATGGCGGAAAACCGCGGATCGGGATCGCCGCCGAGCCACGGGGAGTCGCCCGGTTCGAGTTGCGCGGCGTCCAGCGTGTACCGGATATGGCGATCGGTGAAGGACTCCGCGTCGAGGAACCACGTCCGCAGCCGCGCGAAACCGTGGATCAGCGGCTTGGCGGCCTGCCTGCCGTTCGCGAAGCCCGGGCCGAACCACGGGAACGCGATCGGCACGCCGCCGCCAAGGGTTTCGCCCCGCCTCGCGTAGCATGACGACGGCCCCCACACCACATCCGGCTGGCCGGCCGGCGCCCAGCGCAGCACCTGCGCGCCGTAATCGCTCAGCGTCGCCGCCCCGTCCCCATTCGCCACGGTGCGAAATGCGAACCCATCACCCATGATTCCTCCAAACCCCATTGATCAGATCAGGCGCATGCCGCTGCCAGTGTACCGGCCGGCGGCGGCATTCGCATGCCGGCGGCCGGAGCGCCGCCGTCACAGCAGCGTGTTGGCGATCGCCATGACGGCGACGCCGGTGATGCCGGTGGCCGTCAGGCAGAAACCGGAGAGACGCGCGTTGCCGAGCACCTTGTCGGCGAAGATGGCGGAGAAGATGCCGGCCGGCGCGAAGCAGATGAGCACCACCGCCTTGCGGGCCGTCTCGTCGAGGGGCAGCAGCGCCGCAGTGGTCACGTAGTTGCCGGCCGACATCATGATGGAGTTGCCCACGTCGAACATGATCGCCGGCAGCGCCGCGGCCGGGCCGATGAAGGTCTGCAGAATCGGCAGCGTGAAATTGCCGACGTTGAACCCCGAACCGTTGAGCATGAGGAAGGCGCGCCGCGCCACCGGCATGCGGCGGGAGACCACGAACATCGTGACCAGCGGGATCGTCGCGCAGACCAGCCCGAACAGGGAGATCCACAGCAGGCCGAGATCGTGGCGACCGGTCGCGAACGATGTGATGATGGCCGCCGGCAGCGTGACGTACAGAACCATCTTCTGCAGCACCTTGTAGTTGTCGGCCCCGAACAGGCCGACGCGCTTGAGCGCGTATCCCAGCAGGATGATGGCCAGGATCTTTGCCACGGCAACCATGCGAAACTCCCCCTCGTTGATATCCGATACGCCAGGATCGACGCATCCTGGACCGATACGCTCGGAACCGGCGCCGCCCGAACACCGATGCGCCCTGCCGCGAGGCCTTAGCGAGGCCGCCATAGGGCCGCTCCGGCACCCAGGGCGAGCCCGATTGCGCGGCAATGTCGAGTTGTCGGTGCGCGCATGCCGAGAATCAGCCCCGAATACGCCGTTGTAACGATATAAAACCGCTATGCAACCGGTTCTGCTACTCGGCAAGGCGCCGACAACTCGGCACTACCGCTCATGATCCGCACCGATGGCACGACGTCAATGCGAAACACGGCACAAAACGCAGCACGAATACAGCACGGACGCAGTACACAACTCGGCGCACGGCACAACGCGGCACAAACGCACGGGGGCGGCTTCCCGCAAGGGAAACCGCCCCCCGAATGCACGGACGAGCGAATCAGGCGGCGAGCCCGGCGAAGAGCACCGACCAGTCCAGATCCTCATCATGTTGTTCGACGCTCATCACCGGCTCCTTTCCGCCATCACCGCGTTGCAGCGCGGTCGTTCGTCGTTATCGCGTCCGCCGTTCGATCACTCGTCGTGGCCCCAGACGCGGACCTTGCCCGGAGCGACATCGCCGAGCAGGTGGGTCGGAGCCGGGTTGAGCTCGAACTTGCCGTCCTCGGGCACCTCGGACTTGTTGAGCTCGCCGTAGCCCTTGTGCACGGTGACGGTGCCCCAAGCCGGAACGGTGACCTTCTGCCAGCGGTTGCCCTCGCCGTTGATGGTGAAGGCGGCCTCCAGCGGCTCGCCGGTCGGGTTGTAGACGTGGGCGGCCACGTCGCCGTTCGGGGCGAGGAAGGCCACGGAGCCCAGACCGCCGGACCAGCCGTCGGGGGTGTAGTTGGAGGAGCGCACGACCACGGAGCCGGGCTCGACGTCCTGGCCGAAGGCGCGCAGCATGAAGTACTCGAGGTTGCGGATCACTTCGCCGGTCTCGTGCTGGATGGTGACCACGCCACGGCGGCCGGTGGCGCCGACCTGGTTCGGAAGGCCGCGCTCGTCAAGGGCGAGGTTCCACAGGGCGATGAAGGACTCGCCGGTGCGGACCAGCCAGTTGCCGATGATGCCGGACATGATGTGGGCGGCGTCCTCGGGGGTCTCCTCGATCATGCAGCGGCGCTCGGTCATGCCGAACATCCAGTGGCTGTAGGAGCGGTTGGCGTTGAAGACGTTGGAGTACGGTCCTTCGTAGGTGTGGAAGGTCAGACCATCGACGGAGGCGGCCTCGTCCGGGGTGACGATGTCGCGCACCGGCCACTGCAGGTTGTGCATGGAGTCGTCGTTGATGAAGATGCGCATCTCCGGGTAGAACTCGTTCATGGCCGGACGCAGGAAGTTGTGGGCGAACTCGGCCTGCTGCTTGAGGGTCCACATCATGGCGGGCCACTTCGGCGCGTTGGACGGCTCGTTCTGCACGGTGACGCCCCAGATCGGGATGCCGAGCTTCTCCATCTCCTGCACGTACTTGACGAAGTAGCGGGCGTAGGTGCCCTCGAAGGAGTCGTGCATCGGGTCGAAGCCGTTGCCGGTCCACTCGTTGAAGCGCAGGTGGCCGCCCTGGCACAGGTGGCCGGTGTTCTTCATCCAGGCCGGAGCGCTCCACGGGGAGGCGATGATCTTGATGGACGGGTTGATCTTCAGGATCTCGAGCAGCACCGGGATGATGTACTTGAAGTCCTTGGTGGCGTCCGGAGCGCCCGGCTCGCCCTCACCGAGGGAGAACTTGGAGAGCACGTTGTCGTGCTCGCCGAAGGGCAGGTCGTCGTAGGTGTAGTACGGCTGCGCGGCCGGCTCGCAGGAGCCCAGCGGGATGCGCAGGACGGAGAAGCCGCCCTTGTCCGGGTTGAAGGTGTCGTCGAGGAAGGCGTGGCGCTGCTCGGCGTTCATGGAACCCCAGATCAGGGACGCGGCGGCGTCGGTCAGAGCCGCGCCGGCGCCCAGCCACGGCTGCTTGCGGTCGGCAACGTCGACGATGATCTTGGCGGCGTCGCCCGGATCGGTAACGACTTCGGGGGCGGGGAGGGTCTCGCGGCGCTGCTTGAGATCGCCGGAGGTCACAGTCCAGAATTCATTGCTGTACTTGCTCATTATGGTCCTTCATTGTGGTGGCTCATCGGACCCGGTACGTCACCGTACCGTTTCCGTGTACAGCACACACTGTAGCACATTCGATCAGTTTTAATCAAGTTTTATCATCAATGTTCAGCGTGTCGCGGCGGCAACATCCGGCAATTCTTGAATCAACCCCGCTTTTCCGCTATGATTCAATACAGAAATGATCACTAATGTGCACGATTTCGTGTACGGCGGTTGTTGTGATCACCCTGATGATCATGACACTGATCACAAAATGATCACCAGCAGGAAAGCGGAATCATGACCGAGCATTCGAATCCCACAGCCTCCACATCCGCGGCGCAAACGCGCGCTACGGCACGGCGCACGGCGCCCGCGGCGCCGGCAGCCGGCGAGCGCAAGCGCGACTACCTGCCCGCCGAACGACAAGACATGATCCTGAGCCTGCTCACCCGCCAGAGCGTGGCCACGGTTCCCGAACTGGCGAAACTGCTCAACACCACCGAGATCACGGTCCGCCGCGATCTGACCGTGCTCAGCGACGCCGGCCTGCTCAAGCGTATCCGCGGCGGCGCCATGTCCGTCACCGACGCCGACTCGCCGCTCTCCCCGATAACCCAGCAGCCCACCGCCGCGCTGTCGGAGCGGAGTCCCTCCGGCGCTATCACCGTCAAGCCGGTGCCCCATGGCCCGGAACTCGGTTCCGACCAGCCGGCGATCGGCGTCATGCTTCCCGAGCCGAGCTTTTTCTGGCCCGGGGTCATCGAGCACATGCGCACGATCGCCTCGAGGCTCGGGCTGCGCATCCTCACGCGCGAATCCACCTACGACGCCGACGTGCGCGAGGACGACATCCTCGAGGACCTGTCGTCCGACCCGACCGTGTGCGGCCTGATCGTGGCGCCGAATTCGCATCCTGAATGCGGCAAATACACATGGGACTGGATCTCGCGCTCCGAGACGCCGACCGTCGTCATCGAACGAGACCAGCCGATGCTGGGCTCGCGGTTCGTCGACTCCGTGCGCACCAACCACCCGTACGGCGTGCGCAAGGCCGCCGTGCACTTCCTTTCGCACGGCCACACCCGCATCGGCACGGCGTTCAGCGACACCCCGACGTCGACCATGATCCAGGAAGGCTGGCATGAGATCGTCGACTCCACCGACGCGATCGACTGTCCCTTCGTCATCGACGGCATCCAGCCGTACGACACCAAGGGCGTCAACGGCATCGTCGACACGATCCTCGAATCCGGCGTCACCGCGATGCTCGTGCATTCCGACTACCTGGCGATCGCGATCGCGCAGACCCTGGAGCGCCGTGGCAAGCGCGTGCCCGACGACGTGTCGCTGATCTCGGTCGATGGATTCGCCACGCCGAGTTCACGCCCGCTCACCGTGCTGCGCTCGTCCGATCGCGATCTCGCCGAGGTCGCGATCCGCACGCTGCTCGACCGCATCCAGAACCCGGATGCCGCCACACGCCACGTGCTGGTCGACCCGACGCTCATCGACCGCGGTTCCGTCGTCGACATCCGGCAGCGCCCCGCGGCGTAGGTCTGGCCGAACCTGACCTGACCGCTCTCAACGGGAGACCATCGGCATAACCGACCTCGGGAGAGGCGGCACCACGGTATGCGCGCCGCTCCTCGCCCGGTGTTCCCAGCACTCCCGGCGCCGTCCGTTCGGCAGGAAAGCCGGGAGCCCACGACGCGGCGACACGCATGAAGACGGCGGCATCATGCGGATGCGCGACGGAATGATGGATAACGTCAACTTTCGCCTATACTGGACATCGTTCGCATGATTGGTGGCAGCAATCATGCCGCACGTCACAAAGAACGACGCGCCCCGACCGCAGCCGGTTTCGCGGAGGACGGCGGTATCCGAAAGCATTCCCAGGCCGGAGTGCGCGGATACGCCCATCCGATCGGAGCGCACGGTTCGGCGCGCTGCGCGGGCTCCTCACCTTCCCGTCTGCAACGCCGAAGCCGGATACCATGCGCAACCGCGCGGAAGGCAAGGTGATACGACCGTGCGCGTCGCGCACGCGGAAAACCCGTGTGATCGTAGTGGTGGTTGGGGCCGCCGCGCTTGGAACGGTGTTTGGCCGCGTACGGCGCCATGAGTGGCATCATCAGGCTTTTGCATTCGGAGGCACGTCGGATATCCCGGACATGCCCTCGTTCATTACATCGGTGCCGCGCGCGATCAGGCAGGTCGACGCGCGGCCCATCCCTTCCCCGCATCAAGCCGGCGACCGGCTCCGCGCATGATCGAGCGGTCGGTTCCCCCGCCGGGCGGGTGGCTTTCCGTGATACGGCGATCAGCGTTTTGTGTACGAATTCTGGTTCTTCCATGGGGCATGTGGGACAATTGGCGGAAAGTATCAGCCGCCATCAAGGAGGGCGCATGTCCGATCCGAATCCGTTCAATCCTCAGGGAGAGGCTCAGCAGCCCAGTGAATCCGCTCAGCCGGCCACACCGCCGGCCGGCCAGCCCGACACGCCGGCGACGCCGGCCGGCATGGGATACGGCAATGGCGCGAACGCCGCCGGGGGCACCGCGCATGCGGCTGTGCCCCCGGCCGTCGATCAGGCCGGCGATCAGGCCTCCGGCACGGAGGGCGATACGGCAGGCACTTTCCCCGATACGGGAGCGGCGCAGAGCGCTCCGGCCGTGCCGCAGTATGCACCGGCCCCCGAATACGGCGCCTACATCCAGCCGCCGGCGGATGCGCCTGCCGGCGCCACGGCCAACGGCACGGCGCAGCCCACGCCGCAATACGGCCAGACGTATGCTCCGGGCTACGGTCAAGGGGCACAGCCTCAGCCCGGTCAGGATGTTCCGCAGTACGGGCAGGCCGATCAGCCCGCCGCCACGCCGCAGTATGGGCAGCAGCAGTCCGCGCCGTATCAGCCGCAGGCTCCGTACGGGCAGCCGTCATATGGCGCGCCGTACGATGGGCAGCCCCAATACGGGCAAGGCCAATACGGGCAGACGGATCCCCAGCCGCAGTACGGGCAGCCCGGCCCGCAGCAGTACGGGCAGAACCCCTACGATCAGCCGCAGCCCGGCCAGCCGACGTATGGACAGAACCCCTACGCGCAGCCGTACGGCACGCCACTGCCGCAGGGCATGCCGCAGTACGCCGGCGCCGGATACCCCTACGGCGAGCCCGCAGCGAATATGCCGTGGTACGGCATCAACCTCGCCGCGGCGACCAAGCGCTTCTTCGCCAAGTACACGGTGTTCACCGGGCGAGCCTCGCGCGGCGAGTTCTGGTGGCCGGTGCTCATGTACACCTTGGTCTCCGTCGCGTTGGGCATCGTGAGCGTGCCGTTCCCCAGTACCGTCGGCACCGTGATCGGATATGTCTGGCTGCTCATCTGCCTTGTCCCGTTCATCTCGGTCGGCGTCCGGCGGCTGCACGACACAAACCGGTCGGGTTGGCTGATCCTGCTGCCGCTTGTTCCGTGGGCGCTCAACGAGATCATCAACTGGGTGTGGATTCGCCCAGTCTCGGACGATATCGTGTCCATGTGGGCCCAGCTCAGCTCGACCGCCGATTCGGAAGCCGTATACGCGGCACTTGAGCACATGATATCGATGATCGCCACGCCAGTGATGATATCGACAGTATGCTCGCTGGTATACCTGATCTCCGGCATCGCGCTCATGGTCACACGGTCCAAGCCGGAAGGCGCCCGCTTCGACGTCGGGACGTATGGCCAGCCCGGCCAATACGGCCAGCCCGGCCAGTACAACCAGTCCAACCAGTATGGTCAGCCCAACCAATCCGATCAGTACGGTCAGGCCGGTTCCACGGATCAGGCTGGGCAGTCCAACCAGTATGGACAGTCCGGCCAATACGGTCAGGCCGATCAGCCCGCCGACCACAGCGATCAGGCCGGCCAGCGCGTCTGAGTATGTCCGGGATTCGTCGGCAACCGTGCCACCGGCACCGCTGCGAAATCCCGGATCCCGCGCTGAACATGAAGGGCGCCGCCAACGGTCTCTGACCGGGGCGGCGCCCTTCGAATATGTTCTTTGTAATTCCGGCTCCCCTCTTGGAGGCTGAGCCGGAATTACTCAACGAATTAACAACGCGGAGTGCTAGAGCTCTACCGTTTCCTTGCCGGGGTCGTCCTTGATGTGCGCGAACTTGGCGGCCAAGGCCTCCTTGTTCTTGCGCTCGTCCTCCTCCTTGGCAAGGCGCTTGGCCTCGTCAGGGTCCCACGTCACATCGTCGTAGTGCTTCTGCCATTCGGCTGCCGCCAGCGGCGCGATCACCGTGACCGTGGCTTCCAGCGTATCCTCGGCGGCCGCGCGCGCCCGCAGCAGATCGTAATATTCGCCGTCCTTCAGACAGATGCGCGGCACCGCCAAGCGCTCGCGCAGCTCGTTGACGAACAGCAGCACCGGCAGCATCGCCACCGCCTCGGCGCCAGCCTTCCCGGAGCCGTCCAACGCCTCATCGATAGCGGAAAACAGCCCGTCGCACGCCGCAAGGGCGCCGGCAAACCTGTCGGCCAACTCCGCGACGGCCTCGGCCGACGGTTCGTCATCCCCCTCAACGGCGGCACCGGCATCCGGTTCGCCGGCGTCCCCGGTCGCCGCGCCTTCACGGGCCGCCAACGCGTCGACCGATCCCAGCGCATCCGTCACCGCCGCGACGACGCCGTCGTTCCATCCCGCCCCGAGCTGATCGGCCACGTCGAACAGCACGCGCGCATCGCCGTCGTCCCGATAGCCGGCCATCATGTCGTACGCGTCGTTCGCGGCGAGCAGCGCGTCCACGATCGCCTGCGGGCGCCCGGGAATCTCGTCCGCGCCCTCATACACGAATTCGGCGTCCGGCACGGTCACGTCCTCGCCGGTCACCACGCGCGCGATCATGCGCGTGAGGCGCACCTGCAGGTTCTCCGCGTATTTCGCGTCGTTGTCCATCTGCTTGGCATCGGTCAGCGGCCACAGCGCGATCAGCCTGGCCCCCGTGCGTGCGGCCTCGCGCACGGCGGGCATCGCCGCGACCCGTGCTATCGCGTCATCGTCAACACGAACGGTCATCATCGCTCCTTTGCTCGTATAACCCTTATATTCTGACGCTATTCAACATCGGCCGCGGGGTCGACATACGTGATTGACATCACATTGCGCGTCGCGCAGTCGTAGGTGATGGAGGTGACGGAGGCGAGCGCCGTGTGCCGCATGAACATCCAATGCTCGGGGTGTCCGGTCTCCAGCAGGTGCCGGTATGACCAGATCGGCGATTCGTGGCTGACGACCACGATCTGCTCGCCGGGGTGCTCGCCGACCTTCTCCTGCGCGAACGCCCCCATGCGCTCGGCGATGTGCCGGTACGACTCGCCCCAGCTCGGCGTCCACAGATTGCGCACGAGCTTCCAGTTGCCGTTCTTCCACAGCGCGCCCTCGCCGTGGCCGATCCGCTTGCCGCGGAACTCGTTGGCCGCCTCGATCACGCGCTCGTCGGTAACCAGCTCGAGCGGCGTCTCGCCTCGGTCCGCGCGCACCGCGTTGAGCGCGTCGAGGATCGCCCCGGCCGTTTCGCGCGTGCGCTCGAGCGGGGACGAGTACACGGCGCTGATCGTGTTCGTCTGCGGATTGGACGCCAGATACCGGCCGGCCGCCTGCGCCATGCGCATGCCCCGGTCGGACAGATGGAATCCGGGCAGCCGCTCGTACAGCAGATGATCGGGGTTGTACACTTTGCCGTGACGGACGAAATGAATGGTGGTTGCCGGCATTCGGCCGCCCTCCTTAGGTTGGTCTTCGGTTGGTCGGGGCGCTCCCCCGTCGTTCGCCGACCGACTGGCGAATGGGCCGTGCCGGTCTTCATCAATTATTACCCGCGTATCTTCCAATCTACCGCGTGTCGCGCCTCGCGAAGTTATTAGAGTAGCCATGACTGAAAAGTGAACAGCAACGCATGCATTCGCACGGCTGACCCAAGGCACGGCAACATGACGCATTGACCGGCATGGGGATGGGAAAGTCGTTTTTCTTCCAGCTACCACTTGGTAATCAACAGGGTCCGATGAGTCATCATGCATGCGCGGGTACAGGCGCCCCGCCGCGCCGCACGCCACCCGATGCAACCGACGCAACCGACGCAACCGACCATAAACCAACAAACCAACGAACCAACGACCATGACCGCCGATCGCGACGCAAAACGATCGTCGGCCGCATATCCAACCGTGAGCAGAAAGGAGCGGCATATGGCACACCAGACCAGCCGTCCGGCGCAATCGCCGGCGCCCCGGCCGACGCAATCGCCGGCGCGGCAGGCAGTGGACGCGATCAAGGGCATCAACCACAAACTCTTCGGCGGGTACGCGGAATTGCTGCGTATACCCCACACCGCGCGATTCTCCATCGGCGCGGTGATCGCCTGCATGCCGTTCCCGATGGTCGGCATGACGATCACGATCGCCGTGCAGCACTACTACGGCAACTACTCGCTGGCCGGCGCCCTGACCGCCGTGCAGGCGATCGCCCTGGCCATCGTCTCGCCGCTGCTTGGCCGGCTCGTCGACACCTTCGGCCAGCGCCAGGTGTCGATCCCGACGATCATCGTATGGACCATCGCCGCGTTCTCGCTGGTGACGTGCATCACCGCGCGCGTGCCGTCGTGGATCCTGTTCTGCATCGTGCCGTTCATGGCGGCGATCCCGCCGTGGGGCGCGATGAGCCGTTCGCGCTGGACCACCATGTTCAAGGGCGACCGCGAGCGCACCAACCGCGCCTTCTCACTCTCCAGCGTGTTCGACGAGTGCATGTGGGTCGTCGGCAACCCGCTCGCCTCGACGCTCGCCGTGATCTCCGGCGTGCTCGCGTTCTCGTTCACCGGCATGTGCGTGATCGTCGGCGCGCTGATGTTCCTCACCGAACTGACGACCGAGCCGCCGTCGCAGACCGTGCTGGCCGAGCGCGCCGGCATGACCCGCAAGGAGTACCGTGAGCACGAGGCCGCCAAGGCGCTGGTGCTGCAGGCCGAGGCCGCGGCCGACCACGCGCGCTGCAAGGCCCAGCATGAGGGCGCCTCGCCCGAGCAGGTCCAGGCGGCGGTCGACCGGGCCATCGCCGACGTGCGTTCCGGCAAGAAGGAGTCGATCTGGGGTGCCGGCATGCTGGCCGTGTACGTGACCTGGTTCTCGCTGGGCGCGTTCCAGTCCGCCACCGGCATCTCGATCATCGCGTTCGCCACCGAGCAGAACATGAAGCAGTACACGGGCTTCGTGTTCGCCTGCTTCTCGTTCAGCTCGCTGGTCGGTGCGCTCGTCTACGGCGCGAAGAACTGGATGATCCCGCTGTGGAAGCGCTTCTACTTCTGCCTGGCAGTGGTGAACATCGGCATCGGGTCGTTCCTGTTCGCGAACCACCTGTGGGTCATCATGCTGATCTATCTGCTGATCGGCGTGTGCCAGGCCCCGACGTGGATCAACGGCAACCAGCTGATGCTGCACCTTGTGCCGCCGACGCGCTTCACCGAGGGCGTGGCGTGGATGGGCGCGATGAACTCGATCGGGTCATCCGCCGGCTCGGCGATCGCCGGCGTGTTCATCGACCGCATGGGGTCGCACGGCGGTTTCATGGTCGTGACCGTGCTGGCGCTCGCTTCGCTGGTGATCGCCTTCATCGGCTTCCCGCAGATCAAGTCCAGCACCGAAACGCCGGAGCTCACCGCGATCAACGTGTAATCAACGTGTAATCAACGTGTGAGAAAGGTCCGCCGGCAGTTCACCGGCGGACTCACGGATAAAAGAACGAGTACACGGATGCCATGCGCGGGTCGGATCCCGGTCCGGCGCGGTCTGCGAGCCCCGCCGGCGCGCGCCGGATCAAGGCCCGAGCCGCCGGGCCTCCGCTACCGGCCGGAACCCGATCCTTACCGGCGCACGCTGGACCCGCGGACCTCGAACGCGTAATCGGCGACCACACGCCGCGGCTCGCCGTCGTACACGCCGTCGATGCGGTCCAGCAGCAGCCGCACCGCCTTGTCCGCCAGATCCTCCATGTCGATGCGCACGGTGGAGATCGACGGCACGGTGTATTCGCCCAGCGAAATGCCGTCGAAACCGACGATCCTCACATCGTCGGGCACGCGGATGCCCCGGTCGGCGAATCCGCGGATGGCGCCGAACGCCAATGAATCCGAGGCGCAGAACAGCCCGTCGAAGGGCATGCCCATATCCGCCAGACGATGCGCGATCTCCCGGCCCGGTTCGACCAGCCACTCGCCGGGGAAGCACTGCTGCTCGGAGAGGGACCTGCCGGCGGACTCCAGCGCCTCGCGCATGCCTTCGAAGCGCTCCACATGCGTGTCCGCGCGGTCGCCCCGCACATCGGCCGCCAGATATTCCAATCCGACCGCCGCGATGGCATGGCACCCCTGTTCCAGCAGATGCGTCACCGCCGCCTTCGCGCCCTCGCGGCTGGGCGTCATCACCGTGTCCAGCACCGGCTCCGGCGTGCAGTCATCCAGCAGCACGGTCGGCCGGTTCATGCTCAGGCGCTTGATCTCCGAGGCGTCGATGCCCGTGGCGTTGAGGATGATGCCGTCGCAGATCTGGTTCGAGATGTTGCCGACGGCCTCCTTGACGCTGCTGGTGTTCAATCCGGTCTGCAGCACCAGCGCCTGGTATCCATGGCGTTCGATCACCGTCACGGCGGTCGCCGCGAACTTGGAATAGTAGTACGGGATGTCCAGCTCGTGCACCGCCACTTCGATGATCCGCGACTTGCCATACCGCAGGCTGCGGGCGGACATGTTCGTCGAGTAGCCCAGCGCCTTCGCCGCCTTCATGACCTTGTCCATCGTGGCCGGAGAGACGTACTGGCCCCCACGCAGCGCATACGACACCGTCGCCGGAGACACCCCCGCCTTCTTCGCGACATCCTTCAACGTCACAACCATCATTCACCTACCTGCATCCCGGCTCCGCAATGGAGGCGATCATCGACCGCCTTCCAACGCTATCGCATCCCGAGCCCGCTTCGCAAACCGGGGGCCCTGCCGCAGCGGCGACACCGCAACGCAAACCGCAGAAGCGCTCCCGCCTTGCTTTATCGATATCGCAACGATATGATATCATATCGTTACGAACAGCGTGGAAGCTGCGAAGACGCATGGACATTCCCACACGAAAGGATTCCCGTGAACGGCACCGCCCCCATCATCAACCCCGTGTTGCACGGATTTCACCCCGACCCCTCATGGATGTGGCATGACGGCAAGGCGTGGCTGGTCACCTCGTCGTTCGGCCTGGTGCCGGGGCTGCCCATATACACCTCGGCGGATCTGGCGCATTGGGACTACGCCGGCGCCGCCATCGACGCCACAGTCGCGGACAGGCTGTTTCTCGGATACATCGCTTCGGACGAGCGAGGCGTCTTCGCGCCGAGCATCCGCGCGCTGGGCAGCGCGATCGTCATCGTCAGCACCGTGGTCAGCATCGACTCGCGGCGAGCCCTCGCCGACGGCGCCGACCCCGACGCCATCGCCGCCATGGAACGGGCCAACGGCAATTTCGCCCTCGTCTCCCACGACGGGGGCGCCACCTGGGACGGCCCGTACTGGGTCGACGGCGCCACCGGCAACGACCCCGACCTGTTCATTGACGAGGACGGCACGGCATGGTGGGTCGGCAGCCACCAGTCCGCCAATCCCCGATGGCCGTATCAGTCGGACATCTACATGCGCCGGCTGGATCTCGATCGCTGGACGTTGAACGGCCCGGAGCATGTCCTGTGGCACGGAGCGATGGAAGGCGCGACGTGGGCCGAGTCGCCGCATATCGTACGCAAGGACGGCTGGTACTACCTGTTCGCCGCCGAAGCCGGCACCGAACGGCGCCACGCCCAGTCCGCGGCACGGTCGAAGTCGCCGATCGGGCCGTACCAAGGCGACCCCTGCAACCCGATTCTCACGCACCGGCATCTCGGCGGGCGCTATCCGGTGCAGAACATCGGCCACTGCGACGTGCTGCGCGACGACGACGGCCAGTGGTGGGGCGTCTGCCTTGGCTCCCGTGTCATCGACGGATACAGTTTCATGGGGCGCGAACCGTTCGTGTTCCCCGTGACCTGGGAGGACGACTGGCCGGTGCTCGCGCCCGGCGACGGGCTGGTGCCGCGCATCGTCGCGACCGACGGCAACCGGGCGTCCGCCGGTCGCACCGGAGAACACGCCGGAACAGCCGACGGTGCCGGCTCCGATGCCGCCATCGACCCGGGCGATACGCCGGATGCCGCAGCACACGACGATTCATCCGCCGACCGCCCCGCATCGTGGCGCAGCATGGCCATCGGCGCCGATCACACTCTGCACACTCCCCTGCAGCCCGATTGGTCATGGGCCAAGGTCACCGAAACGGATTTCTCCGTATTCGCCCTTCCCGAATCGACCGGAGAAATCCGCATCCAGCAGAATCAGGGCGTCTACGCCGCACTGCGCTTCGACGCCGACACCAGAACCGCGGAGGGCGTCATCCGCAACGGCGGCGACCGGTCGATCCTCTGGCGCCGGCCCATCGAGGATGGCAAGGCCTATACGATCCGGCTCAACGGCACACGCCTCGAGTTCCGAGATGAGCCAGCCTCCGCCGGAGCAGCAGACGCGCAGCCAACGACCACGGCCGAATCGCCGCTGCGCGTACGCATCGGCGATGCGCCCCATGCCGGAATCGCCGCCGGCGGATACCCCCTGCACCGCGTCAACCCGTGCGATCCGCCATCAAGCCGATTGATCGCGCAGTGCGACGCCGCGTTCCTCAGCACCGAACGGGCCGGCGGGTATCTGGGCTGCCTGGCCGGGATTCGCCCGCGCTGAGCGCTCCGCCCACATCGAGCGTGGAGACGAAGCAACGGACGATCGCCCCGGGCCCCGGAATGCGTGCTGCCGCGCACGCATTCCGGGGCCCAGAACAACATCAGGCACCGGCCAGCATCCCGCGTCATTAATTCGTTAACAATGTCTGGCTCCCCTCTCTGAGGCTGAGCCGTGAAGCAAACGCCGGAGGCGTTTGCAGGCGAAGGCGAACGACAGCGAGCAGACAAGACTGCGGCCGTAAGGCCGTCCTTGATTGCGGACGAGCCGGCCGCGAAGCGGACTGAGGGGAGGACTACCACGAGCGCCTGAATCAAGCCATTCACATACGCCCCCAGTCGGGAACAATGCAGCGTCAAGCATTCGACCGCCCTCCGGCGCTACGCGCCACCTCCCGCCAGCGGGAGGATCAACCACTCAGCCATTTGCAAGACAGACCGCTTGGATACGAAGGTTCGAGTTGTCGGTGCATGGCCAAGTAGTGGAACCGATTGCAACGTGCATATTCATCGTTTTCCACGGCCAAATTGGCACTTATCTCAGCACCCACGCACCGACAACTCGAATCTTTGCTACATTGCGCCCCGACCCATGCCATATCGGGCGGCGCACCACGCCTTCGCCGTGCCATACGCAGCACATCACGAACAGCGTATAGGCGCAACGCATCTCGCACAGCGCGTTACGGAACACCGTACTATACGGCGCACCGCGTCATACGCGGCGTGCAAGCAATGCATACTGGGCTGCGTTCAGCGCCACCACCGAGCCGTGCTTGGCTCCGACCGGCAAACGATATTCGCTCTGCGGCAGCGGCCGGAACCCGTGCTCGCGCGCCAGACCATCGGATATCAGCGCGATATACCCCCGCTTTGCCCCGGTGTACTCGTCGATCAGCAGCACGACGCGGCCATCGGGCAGCATATAGGCGTCCGGCCCCTCATATCCTCCGCGCAACGCCTCCAACAACCGCTGCGGTATCGTCCGCCACGGCCCGAACACCCCGTCTTCCGACACCTGCTGCAGCACTCCCAATGCGGCCTCGTCCTTGAGGAACCGCATGCAAAGGCCACGGTCCAACGGAATGTAGCAGGGGTCGATCACCTTGACCGCATCGCCGTCGAGCAGGAACGGGGCATCAAACGAACGGAAATCGGCGGTCCAGCACGCCCAGAGCCGCTGGCTCCCGTACCGGTCGGACGGCGTGGCGCTCGACCAGTACAGCAGGTAGCGCCGCGTATCCTCATCGAAGAGGGCGCGTGGCGCCCACACGTTGCCGGCCCCGATGCCGGCCGCCACATCGGGCAGCCATGCATCGACGACGCGCATCGCGCCATCCAGACGCCATACGCAGATCGCCGTGCTGCCCCTGCTGGTCATGCTCGGCCAGTCTATGGTCCCGTCCGCGGCCCGGTACCGCATCGACCACATATCCAGATCCGTGCCGAGCAGCATGAACCCATCCCCATCGGCGTCACGGCACAGGAACGGGTCGCGCACCGCACGGTCGCCGCCCGCGGACACCGCAATCGGCCGACCCTGGTCAGAATCCCTCCAATGCAGCCCGTCACGGCTGATCGCCGCGTACACCTGCTGCCGGTCCTCGCCGGAACCGCTCCCGCTGTAGCCACCCCCTCCGGAGCCGCTCCCACCGGAGGCCTTCCCGCCACGGAAGAAGCAATATACGTACCCGCCGATCAGATGCGGCGGCACCGCGGCGAATTCACTGTGCCATCTCATCCGGCACTCCTTTCGACACATATCTCGGCACCCATTGCCGGCCCCGGTGCCCGTCGCCGAGAAGGTGCGCAACCGAGGAAACGCCAATCACCGGCCCCGCGGAACCGGCGCCGCGCACACGAAGCAGCCCTCCACGCGCGGCGACCACCGATCCCGAGAAAACCGACGCCGCACGGAGGCGCAAGTCTCCCCCGCATCGCGCCGAAGCCCAACAAAAAGCGGGCTCCGCGCCACATCAGCGCGAAACCCGCAGTCATTGCCATTCGCGCCGTTCAGCCCTTCACCGAGCCGGCGACCAGACCAGAGACGATCCACTTCTGGCAGAGCACGAAAAAGATGAAGATCGGCACTAGCGCGATCACCGTGGTCGCCATGAAGCTCGGCCAGTCCGTGGTGAACTGCCCGACCGCATTGTAGACCTGCAGGATCACGGTCTTCAGCTCGGCCGAGGAGATGAACACGTTCGGCGTCATGAAGTCGTTCCATGTGCCCATCGTCTGGAACACGACCACCGTTGTCAGGATCGGCCGGATCAGCGGCAGCACGATGGACCAGTAGATGCGCCACGGGCTCGCGCCGTCGATGCGCGCCGCCTCGATGAGCTCGAACGGCAGCGTGCGCATATAGCCGACGATCAGGTAGTAGCAGAACACCGCGCCGCCGAGATACATCACGACCAGGCCCTCCAGCGTGTTGACCAGCCCGGCCGAGGCCTCCATGCGGTACAGCGGGATCAGCGTGGCCTGCCCCGGGATCACGAACGCGACCATCAGCAGCACGCCCACGAACGAGGTGAAGAACGACCGCCGCAGGATCATGCCGTAGGCGGCGAGCGAGCCGATCAGCACCTGGAACGCCACGCCGGCGACCGTCACGATGATGGTGTTCGCGAAGCTGCGCACCATCGTCCCCTCGCTGAACGCCGTGGTGTAGTTGTCGAACACCCACTGTCGCGGCAATCCGAGCGGATTGACGGCCATCTCGGTGGTGGTCTTGAAGCTGTTGATCACGATGTACCACAGCGGGATCGCGCACACCAGCGCCAGCGCGAGCACCACGACGGAACGCAGCGCCGAGCGCGCCGCCTCCCGCTGACTGAGCGTCATGCCCTTGCGGCCGCCGCGCCCGAGGCACTCCCGGCGCGCGGCATACGGAATGTTCAATGCGGAATCAGTCATTATGCGAACCTCTTGGAAATCAGGGACGTGACGCCCATCTGGATGAAGACGACCACGGCCGTGACCGCCGTGAACATGACGGCCAGCGCCGATCCGACGCCGTACTGGCCCTGCGAGATGCCCTGCACGATGATCGACTGCGTCACGGTGTTCGTGGAGAACCCCGGGCCGCCCTTGGTCATGGTGAACGGCAGATCGTAGACCTTCAGACCGCCCGACAGCAGCAGGAACGTGGACACGCCGACGCCCGGCACCAGCTGCGGCAGGGTGATGTGGAAGAACTGCTGGCGCGAGTTGGCGCCGTCGACCGCGGCCTGCTCGTACAGATCGCTTGGTATGGACTGCAGATACGCCAGATACAGCGTGGCGTGCCAGCCGACCTGCGCCCACACCGCGATGAAGATCACGCAGAAGCGGGCCATGCCGGTGCTGGCGATCCACGGCTGCGCCGGGATGCCGACATACGACAGGATCGTGTTGGCCAAGCCGGTGTCGGTCGGCGAGAAGATGTACTTCCAGATCATGCCCATGATGGCCAGCGACGGCACCGAGAAAAAGAAGAACAGCGATCGCGCGAAATTGCGCCCGAAAAACTTCTTGTTCAGCGTCACCGCCAGCGGGATGGCCAGCACGGTGATGGCCACGGTGGTGCCCACGGTGTAGATCACCGTGAAACCGAGCCCCTGCAGGATGGAGGGGTCCGAAAACACCTTGGCGTAGTTCTTCAGGCCGACGAAGTGCAGGTCCAGATTGTAGCCGTTGAAATCCGTCAGCGAGTAGTACACGGTCTGCCCTAGCGGAATCGCGTACAGCACGATGAACACGGCGATGATCGGCAGCAGGAACCGAAACGACGTGAAGTCGGCCAGCAGCCCCGGGCTGCGCGAGAAGATGCCGGATCTTCTTCGCGCCTCGATGGCGCCGGCCATCCTTGCCCGTTTCCCCGCCAGGGAAACCGTTACGGTGGATTGCATACTCATGTGCCTTGCTCCTTAACTGCACCTGCGTCTTGTTGGTCTCGCCGCCCCACCCGCGTCATCGGCCCGGCCGCGCGAGACGAACCGCGCGGGTTTGGATATGCGGGCTTAGCCGTACGGGCGTGGCCGTATGGGCCCCGACCGTGCGGGCCCGGCGACGGGCCCGCACACCGCCATCGGCTGCACTTGCGCGGATGGCCGGAATCCTGAGGATTCGCCTTCGTCCAGCTCAGCTCCCCATTCAGCTCAGCTCAACTCAGCGAGGCGAGCTTGGCATCCATGTTCTTGCCGACATCCTCGACGGAGATCTGGCCCTGGATGAGCTGCTGCAGCAGCGAGACGAGCTGCGGGCCGAACACGTCGGATCCCTTGGTGAACTGGTTGACGGCCAGATACAGATTGCCCTTCTGGATGCCGTTCTTGTAGATGTCGTCGAACGCCGGATCGACCTTGGCTGTGTAGTTCTTGGTATTGACGATGTCGCCCTTCTGCTCGTTGTCGATCTTGAGCGCGGTCTTGCTGGTCAGGAAGGTCAGCAGCTTCTTCGCGGCCTCCAGCTTCTTGCCCGTGAGCTTGGAGTAGATGGTGTAGCCGCCGTTCTCCGAGCCGATGCCCATGCGCTGGCCGTTCTTGTATGCGGGGAACAGGCTCATGCCGAAGTTGATGCCGGAATCCTTCAGCGTCGGCACCGCCCAGCTGCCCGACAGCATCATCGCCAGTTGGCCGTTGTAGAACTGCGTCTCGATGTCCTGGCCGGACATGCCCACGGTGTCCTTGGTCACCAGGCCCTCGGAATACTGCTTGTACCACTCGGAGATCACCGGGGTGAGCTCCTTTTCGAAGGTGCTCGAGCCGTCGAACACCTTGCGCAGCCCCTCCTTGTCGCCGGTGATGGAGTACTTGCTGCCCAGCAGCGCCTCAAGCGACATCGTGCTGTCCGACATGGCCTCGAGGAACGGCGTGATACCGGCGTCCTTGAGCTTCTTCGACACCTCGAGGAACTCGTCCCAGGTCTGCGGCGGCTCGCTGACCCCGACCTTGGCGAGCAGATCCTTGTTGTACGCCAGCCCCTGCGCCCACGACGCGACCGAGACGCCGTAGACCTTGCCGTTGCGGCTCAGGAATGCCTTGTTGGCGTCGGCCAGATTGTCGATGAACGGCTCGTCGCTCAGGTCCATCGCATAGCCGTTGGCCACCAGCTGGTTGATGTTCTCCGACGTGATGACGAACACGTCGGGGGCCTGATTGCCGACCAGGCGGGTCTGCAGCGTGGAGATGTACTCGCTGGTGGTCGGCGTCGAGGTGAAGTCCAGCGCGATGTCCGGATTCTCCTTCTCGAACTCCTTCACCACCGGGTCCATCAGCGTCGCGTTCTCGTTGGTGTACCAGCTCAGCTTGACCTTGCCGTCCGAGGTGGTCTCGCTGCCGCTGCCGCACGCCGCCAGGGGCAGCATCGTCGCGACCGCCGCGAATGCGGCAACCATCCTCACCGTGTGCTTCGTTACTCTCATTGCTGTTCCTTTCCTGTGAACACATCGTTGTGGTGTTGTGGATTGTGGTGTTGTGGATTGTGACGTCTTGGATTGCGTGGCGTCTTGGTTGGATCCGGGTGCCATCGCGCGGGGACGCCCGCGATGGCGCCGGAGGCGCGATGATCAGGCGGATTCGCCGCAGGCGGCACCCCCTTGCTTGAGAATCATGACATCGAAGGGATGCAGGGTGAGCGGTTCGCCGGCTCGGACGCGCCGCTGGGTGATGAGTTCCGTGGCATCGGCGGGGCAGGCGACATTCACGTCATCCGTCCTGCCGGAGATCAGGAAGGTGTATGAGTCGCCGTTCGGCGAGACCCGCGTGGTGGATTCCACATCCCGGGGCAGGATGCGCCGTTCCAGTTCCAGTCCGTCCGTGGCCGCATCGACCAGCATCGCCATCAACCCGGCGCCCGGCTTGGTGGCCACGTAGTAGCAGGAGCCCTCGCCGAAACGATGTTCGGTCAGCGCCGGCATGCCGGCATAGAACGAGTCGCCGCCGTATGCGCCCAGCACGCGCACGTCGGGATCGGCGTGGATGATGTCGCACAGCGTACGTCCGGTCAGGCCGTCCGCCTTGCGGCAAGCCTCCCGCGCGGAGGCCGGGAGCATCGCCTCGTCGACGATGACGGGGATCGTGCCGTACGGCTCGGCCAGCACGTCCAGCTCCTCCGACCATATGCCCGTCAGATCGCGGAACGGCACGGGAGCTTCGCCCAGATACAGCCGATCCGGAGGTTCCGCCAATCCGCTCATGACGGTGACCACCAGCCGCCCTCCGGCCCGCACGTATGCCCGGAAACGGTCCGCTGTCTGCTGCGAAACGATGTACAAATACGGGGCGACCACCAGATCGTAGCCGGCCAGATCGTCCGACGGGGTGATGACGTCGACCGACAGGCCCGCCTGCCGCAGGCCCGCGTAGTATTCGCGGACCGCATCGTAGTAGTCGTTGATATGGGCATGGCCGTCGGCGTCGTTCATGGCCCACCGCGACTCCCAGTCGAACATGACGGCGACACGGGAGCGGATCCGCGTTCCCAGGATCTCCCGGCCGATGCGCTGCAGTTCCTCGCCCAGCGCGCGGACCTCGCGGAACGTCCGCGGTCGGTCGCTTTCGTCCAACCCGACGACCGCTCCGTGGAACTGCTCGCATCCGCCGCGGCTGCGCTTGAGCTGGAAGAACTGCACGGTGTCGGCGCCATGCGCCAGCGCCTGGTAGCTCTGGCGGCGCATCTGCCCGGACAGTTGCACCGGGTTGAACCAGCACTGCTTGGCGGGTGACTGCTCCATGAGCATGAACGGCTGGCCATGCTTGAGACCGCGCATCATCGCATGCCAGAAGCTGGTGTCGTCGAGCGAATCCTGCAGGCCGACGTAGCAGTCCCAGGACACGACGTCGAGATCGTCGGCCCACTTCGCGTAGTCGTATCGCGCGGCGCGGCCGAAGAAATTCGTCGTGACCGGCGTGGACGGGTCGTGGCGCCGGATGGCGTTCTTTTCCATGACGAATTCCGAAAGCTGGGATTCGCCGAAGAACCGCGCGTAGTCGAGGAACGCCGCGGGCAGCACGGACAGGTTCTCGTCGAAGGCGTCCCCCAGCCGGTTCGGCGGTACGATCTGATCGAACGAAGCGAAGGTATGGCTCCAGAACGCACTGGTCCACGCCTCGTTGAGGGCCTCGACCGTTCCATAGCGGTTCTTCAGCCAGACGCGGAACGCCGCGGCGCAGTTCGGGCAGTAGCAGAGGTTCTCGTATTCGTTCGATACATGCCACGCGACGATGGACCGGCGCCGGCCGTAACGTTCGGCCAGCCGATCCACAAGGCGCTCGGCGAAACCGCGGAACACCGGGCTGTTCGGGCACGCGTTGTGGCGCTTGCCGTAGGACTGGCGGCGGCCTTCGAAATCGACGCGATTGACCTCCTCGAACCGCTCGGACAGCCACGCCGGCAACGCGGCGGTGGCGGTCGCCAGTTCGATGGCCATGCCGTGGCGCTCGGCGCAGTCGATGACCCGGTCGAGGTGCCCGAAGTCGTACGCATCCTCGGACGGCTGCAGGCCAACCCATCCGAAGACGTTGAGCGTCAGCTCGTTGATGCCGGCCTCGGCGAACAGATCCATGTCGCCGTCCCACGTCGATTCCGGCCATTGCTCGTAGTTGTAGTCGCCGCCGAACAGCATCGCCCCGTCGGCCGATACCGTCACGCCGGACCAGTCTTCCTCGCGATTTGCCCTCTGGTTCATCATGCCTCCATATAGCGCCGCCGACCGTCTCACTTCGTTGTCCGATCGAGGTTCTCTCTGATTCATAACGTTATGAATCATTACGTTATGAATCATACGACAGAACGGAAGTCTTGTCAAAATGGAGGTGTCATTGTTGTGAGATCGGGCATGCCGCAGGCACCGCGAACGGTGCTCTGGAGCACCAGGGGAAGAGTCAGGCGCGGATTGCGTTTTTGCCCGGCAAGGGTGGGAGCTCGCCGTCATATCGACGCGCAGGCGCCGATATGACACCATCGGCTAGTATCCCACGCCGTTAATTCGTTGAGTAATTCTGGCTCAGCCTCAGCGAGGGGAGCCAGACATTGTTAACGAATTGATGACGCAGGATACTAGGGGCGATGATTGACCATACAGGTCGATACAGGAGAGCGGCACAGGGACCGAGACAGGGATAATACAAGGGACAATACAGGCAGGCCAACCCACACACGCACTGGGATCAATGAACTGCCGGCGCCGATGACGCGCCACCACATGCCGGCGCATCTTCCGCCTCGGGATCAGGATCGGCCCCATACACAGGAAAGCCTACGCGCCGGCAGAGCATCGCATCGGCTTTCTCCAATAACAACGGCCATATTGCACGGAAGCCGGCGTAAACAAGCTTGTTTACGCCGGCTTCCGTGCAATATGGCCGTCACAGCGAATCGATCACGGCATTCGCGCACCACGATCAACCACTACGCCACGATCGGGCTTTGGCCTATTTCGGCCAGCCCTTGGGTGTGTGTTCCAGCGACCAGACGCCCAGCTTGTGCGAGAAGCTGTTCTGCCACTTGGCTTCCAGCTGTTCCGGAGTCAGCCGGTTCTCGGCCGTTTTGAGCCGGTTCATCGCATTGGTGTGCGTATCGTCGAGCAGCCATTTGCGGATCAGGAAGTTCCAGACCATCACCACGGCGGTGGCGATCAGCTTGCCAACGTTCGTGCGCAGCAGGTATTCGGCGTGCTGCGACACATAGGCGTCATGGTTCATGCCGTAGGTGGAGATCCAGATGATCGCGTCGTTCATGAGCAGGCCGACCACCGCCCCGGCCACGAAGATGACGATCTCCATCCAACGGGCCATGTCTTCGCGATGCTTGAACACGAACTTCATGCTCGCCAGATAGTTGAAGATCAGGGAGATGATGAAGGAGATGGTGGCGGCGGCCACATTGTGCATGTGGAACAGCCCGACCAGGAGGTTGAGGATACCCCAGTCGATGACAAAGGCAATCACACCGACGATGCCGAATTTCATAAGCTGCGCAATCAGTTTCTTCACGGAAACCCATTTAACACTGCATGGTTGACCCACGGGGCGGTATGACGCCGATTTGCACCGTTCCCTTGCACGCCGCGCCGGGCGTTGGGATACCGGGGAGCGCGCAGCACCTTTGCATTTTTGGGATGGTGAGGGGCGGCGGGAAAAGCGGAAAAGAGCGAGAAGCAGCAAGAAGCGGCAAGAATGATTGTGAGAATGATTACCTCCTCGTCCCCTCACCGAGGCATTCCGCTTAGCCCATACCAGATGCGCCGCACTGAACTCACATCAGCGGGGTATATCTTCTACCCTGCAGAAGCAACAACCTGCTCAGAGGCACGTCAACGGGGCAACACAACGATCTTGCAGAAGTAATACCCCCGCAAAACCAAGAAACCGAAACGAATCCTCCACCCCATAGCACGAATGCCACGCTCAGCACCACCTCAGTGCGGCAAAGCAACCACCCTGCAGAAGCAATACCCCGCCGAGCTACGCAAGCGAAACGAATCCCCTACCCCGCAGAAGACATGCCCCACCCAGCAACACCTCAGCAAAGCCCGACCACTACCCCGTAGTACAACCGACCCGCTCAGCAGCATAGCGAGGCAGAACCACTACTCTGCGGAAGCAATGCCCCGCTGAACCTAATAGCCGAAAAGAATCCCCTACCCCGTAGAAGGCATGCCCCGCATAGCAACGGCCCCGCGAAGCCCGCCTATTACTCCGTAGTACAAGCGACCCCGCTCAAGCGTGTCAACGACCCGAAACAACGAGCCTGTCGAAGGAATACTCCGCTCAGAAGCAGCTCAGCGAGGCAAAACCACTACTCCGTAGAAGCAATACCCCGGCAAAACCACAAAACCGAAGCGAATCCTCTACCCCATAGCACGAAAGCCCCGCTCAGCACCACCCGCCGCCGCTACCGCTTCAACAGATAGTCGAGCTGCTCCATGACCAGCGGATGCGGCGGACGCTTGGTCCCGGCCGAATCCACGATCAGAGGCCGCAACGTCTCCTGCACGAACGGAATCGCCTGGTCGAACGCCACGCCGCCGGGCAAGGTCATAGGAGACACGATGGCCGCCGTACCGTCCTTGGACGGGTTCAGCAGCACGACCGGCCGCACCTGCAGCATCGGGAATTCCTCGGCAAGCGCGGAAGCGACATCCCCCGGTTCGGCGAGATCGCGGTAGATCCGCTCCGCCTTGTCCTGTCCACGCCGCTTGAGCACCAGCGAGTCCACCTCCTGAGCTCCGGCCGGCTCGCCCGTGAACAGATGATCCGCATCGGCCTGGTACCCATGGGTGTCGAACACCCATAGCACGCCGTCCAGCAGCAGCACGCCGTCCGCGGTGACGTTCGGCATGCCGGGCACCGGCAGCGACCACCACGAATAGCCGCGATTCAGGACATTGCCGTGCACCAGCAGCCGCGCCAAGGTCTTGTCGGACGGGACGCCACGGACATGATCATTGTGTTCCAGCATCGTCTGCGTCAGGGAGAAAAGGTCGTACTCGCCCGGATCGATCGACTCGCGCCACGGCACGATCTCGGAATACCGATTCCCGTTATCGCCGGATGCGTCATATCCAGACACGTATTCCGACGGATTCACCGGGCCGGCGCCCGTCGCGTTCGCGGTCTGTGGCAGCGGATTGTCATAATCCGACCCGACCGGACTGTCGCAGTCGGCACCCTCCGCGGTACGCATCGAAGAACCGTCGGATCGCACCGTCACCGGACCGTCGAAGACGATCGGCTTGGAGGCCGGTTCGGGTTTCGGCGCCGTGGAGCGATCGAGGGGAACGCTCGTATCAGCGGGACGATTCCCGGCAGGCGCACTTTTCCCAACACCTACGCCACTTGCACCGAAAGCGCCCGGCTCCTGCGCGCCGCCACGCGCGCCGCGCTGCCCGTCCCGACGCCCACCAGCGTTATCACCGGCATATGCGCCGGCTGAGGCACCATTCTGCGAGCCATACGGCATGCGCGCAGCGCCGCTCGCGGCACCGCTCGGCGCCCCACTCGCCGCACCGGACTCGTCATCCGGCGTCCACGGCATCCCCGACGTGCCATCGGCACCGTTCCGTGCTTTGTTCCGCACATTGCCATTCGCGCTCTTGGGCGCCTTCGCCGGCGCCGACTTGGCCACGAACACGCCGATCGCAACGGCGATGATGAACGCCAGCAATCCGTTGAAGTTCAACATCCCCAGCACTACTTCGGCGATGATGAACGCAATGATTCCCCGAACCATATGATCCCTATCTCTCCATGCCTATCGGCTCCACCCAGACCACGCTCGTGGCATCACACCATCCGATGGCAGTACGGGCATTCGACCAAGCCTTCAGCCGGAGTCCACAGCCAAAAATGGTCATTCGGGCACTGCCGATTGACATACGACAGTTCCTTGACGACCCGCAACAGGGTCTCCTTGGTGGCCTGATCGGCCTGCCCGTCGACCAGCGACTGCAGATACCGCGGCGAGGAGCAGTACACATAACGGCGCCAGCGCCTCAGACGCGTGACGAAATTGATGATCGTCACGATCATAGGCACGACCATAATTATCAGGAACATGACGAGATAACAGACCGCCGCGAACTTGGCAATGGACGCCTGATCCGCAGCGGATATCCGAGCACTGTCGCCCACGCTCAGTGCCTTGGTGAACCCGGTTCTAAACGAGGTGAGGAAGAGAAACCGGTAGAATCCCCAGAACGCCGCGACAAACAGCGCCACATACAGCACCGAACCGACGCCGTAGATGATCATCAGCCGCTTGTCGCGCGCATGCGCCCGCTGTTGCACCGTATCGACCGGGCGCACCGCGAAATCGGTGGCCTTGGACTTCTTGCCCGTATTCCGCGCCATCAGCGGCCTCCTTCCCGTTTCGGCTGGGATTGCGCATAGGTCACGCCGTTTGCATTGCTCACGGCGTTCCAACTTGCTCCCAGTTTGTCAGCTACGATATCGTTGGCGACCAGCTGGCCGCCGCACCCCAGGCACCGGCGAGACCGACCGGCGAAGCCGATGCTTTGCTTGCCGCAATGCGGGCACAGGAACTTGACGATCGTGCTGTCGCCCCACAGCGCGCGACCATCCATCGCGTGCACCTGCCGAGGGCGTGGACCGGCGGCGGCATTCGCCGGAGTCGTGACCGGAGCGCTTGCCGTCGCCACCGCAACCTTGGGAGCAGGGGCCGCGGACGGCTGCGACGATCCCGCAATATCGTCCGGTGCGATGCCGTGCGCGATACTGCCGTTCTCCACATATAGGTCGGCAGTCATCGAAACCGGGTTCAAACACGAAGCACATATCACGGCATGCCCCATCGGCAGGACGCACATATTTCCGCAAGCCGGGCAACGCAGCTGTTTGATGCCCGTCGAAGTGATCCCCGAAGCGGCGCGCCAATCCACTGAATGTTGCGTTTCCATGTCGATATGCCGCTGCACGCGCGCGTTCGTGCTCAGGCGCAGCTCATACAGCTGCTTCGATTGGTTCCACTCGTCGCGGACCGCGTATACCAGCGCCGCGGCTCCACCGACCGCCACAGCCAAGGAAAAGGCCAATGAGCCGAAGGAGGTCTGAGACGACGGTACTGCACTCAGCCCGCCCAGTCCGGTGGACAGGAAGAATATGCCGATAAGTGGCTGCAGGAAATACATCGCTTTGTTCCGGTTGCCCGCCAAGCGACCAAGACCCTTGATCAGCAGCCACACCAAGCCGAGCGGCACGCCGATCAACAGAGCAAGGAAGGCCAGCACCAACACCAGCATGACCAAAAGATTAAGCAGCTCCATCATTGACCGCCGTTTCCGCGCTGCGGCGACGTGCCGCCCGGCGCTGCACCACCTGACGAAGCCGCATTGACGTAGCTGGTCTGGTCCGTGTGGCTGGTGTGGACGCCGTGGAAGCCATAGGTCTCGTTCAGGCGCGCACCGGTGCGTTGCATCGTCGGATCGTAGCCCATCTCGGTCGCGATGCGACCGGATGCCTGGCTGAAGGTCCGCGAATTATAGGTATCGAAGACGTCCTGCGACATCGTCATCGTGACGATCGCGCCCAGCACCGTGGCCAGCATGAGGACGGCAAGGGGAAGGAGCGCAGGGCGGATCACCGACATGACGAGACGTAGATCCCCCAGCATCTTCTGGGTCTGGGGATCAGCCATCTCCTGGGCCATGCCCGGCTGCCGGGACAACCAGTCCATGCCGAACAATACGGCCAAGAACAGCGCCGTCGCGGTCATGCTGAGAATCGTGACGATCCATATGCACGACATCACACGGACGAACAGGCGCTTGGCGAACAGCGCCTTCATCAGAAGCCGCCCTGCTTCGGCACGAAGCGGTTGGCGGATTCCTGCTCCAGCCGCGCGTTCGCCTCATCGTTCTTCTGCTCCGAGAGCGAGGTCAGCAGTGCGACGGCGGCGAGCGCCAGGAACAGCAGCAGCGCGACGATCACGGTCAGGCGCCACAGTCCGGTGTTGGAGACGAAGGTGAGCACGATCTGGATCACGTAGTTCACGCCCAGCGCGGCGAAGATCGGCACGCGCGTGGTGTAGTCGCTCGGCGGCTTGACCAGCATCGGCACCAGGAACAGCAGGCCGCTGAGCGTGAGCGTCGTGAACGCGATCCAGAACGCGAGCGTGTTCGTGTGCGGGATCAGCAGCATGATGATATCAATGACCACCGTGGCCAGCACGGCGAAAATGGCAGGTTGCTTGTTCTTCATAATGATTCCTTCTTGATAGTGCTTCTCTCGGGGTGGCGCGATCGACCGACTCACCTACCGGTTCGACCGACGCATCGGCGCCCGACCGCTCATCTCACCGACCACTCATCACAGGCGGGAGAGGATCTCCTGCTGCTTGGCGGTGAACTGCTCGTCGGTGATCAGCCCCAGATCGTGCAGCTGCTTGAGCTTGCCGAGCGACTCGACCGGATCGGCCGCAGGGGCCGCAGGGGCCGACTGAGCGGCGGAAGCCGAGGAAGCCGAAGCCGCATCCGGGGACGGCAGCGGCACCGTAAGCCGCTCGGCGGGATCCAAGGTCGTATTCGGAGATGCCAGAGGCACCGTAGGCCGCTGATCCGCGCCCGACTGTCCGGCGGCACCAGCCTGTTCCGTGCCGGAACCCTGCTGAGCCGCACCCTGCTGCGCAAGATATGCCTGAATCGCGGCCTGCACCTGATCGGGATCCAGTTGCTGCCCGCCATGCGCGGCCACGAACTGGGCGGCCGCCTGAGCCAGCGACTCCTGATCCGTGCCGGTCGGGGCAGCGACGGCCGCATCAGCGGGGGCTGAAGCCTCCGAAGCCGCCGGGGCCGGCGTCTCGGCTCCGTCAGGAGCCGCGCCCGAGCCAGTCGGAGCCGCTTCTGCCGGCTGACCGGTCGGCGCGGCACCGGCATTCGGCCCGGAGATCGGCGGCGTCACCAGCGACGCGAAGTCGGGGGTACCGGTGGAGGCGAGCGCCGCCCCCAGACCGTTGACGATCGCGCCACCGGCATGCAGACCCACGCCAAGGCCGATCGCGCCGTTCATCAGGTCGGACCCGGTGCCGGTGTTTTCGGCGGCGGCCTGCAGCACGTCCATCGTGCGCGCCTGCTGATACGTGTACCCGCGCTGCTGCTGGTCGTAGGCGGCGGCGTCGGTGTGCGCCATGGCGCCTTGGGCGTCGAGCTGATCGTCGTACAGCTTGGATTCCGCGGTCGCGGCCCGTTCCTCGACCCTGTTCGCAAGCTTGCTGTACGTAAGATACGCGGCACTGCTCTTGTCTATGGAAATGGCATCGAGCGTGAAATCCAGCAGCTTCAGCCCGTAGCGTTCCTCAAACTCCTTGAACACGCCGTTGACTTCAAGCTGCTTGGCGATGACGTCGCCGATCTGCGCGGTGCTGGCGTCGATCTGGTTGATGGGGATGTTGAGCTTGATGAACGCCTGAGCGATCATCGTGCGGATGACGCTATTGGCCCGTTGGCTGATCAGGCGGGACACATCCTTGCGCGTGACCACATCATGCCCGGAGACGAACTGTTCGAAGAACGCCTCCACCCGCTGCATGTTGCGCTCGACGACCTGCGGGTCATCGCTTTTCTCGTAATCCAGCGTTACGGAATAGCGGCCATGGGCGCCGGCGGGGAGGGACAGGCCGCCGGAACGCGCGCTGACCGTTCCCGGCACGGGGATCTGGATCGGATCGGCGGTGCCCCATTGGATGCCGATCTGGTCCGGCTTGTTGATGAAGTACAGTATGGCGGAGTACGGGTCCACGCCGCCGGTGAACATCTTGGTCACGCCGGTCAGGAACGGTGTGCTTTGGCCGGCGACCTCATGGCGCCCTTCCCGGTACATCTCCGCCACGCGGCCGGACTTGATGAAAATCGCCAGCTGGTGTGGCATCACCTCGAGCTTGGTGCCCGGCTTCAGTGTAGTGTTCGGCTCCTTCCACGCCAGAATATTGGTGGTGTCGCCGCCGGAGTAGCGCACGACGTCAATGAGATGCAACGGCATGTTGTGTCCCCCTTGATTACCCTTGATACCTTCTCCGTTAGGCAATAGTGTACGACGTGTATATCAACGGGGGTATCACGTTTCGCAATATGAGTCGCCGCGTTGCCGTGACGGCGGCTCGGGGGGCACCGGGAGCGCTGCCGGGTATCACCTCGGATATTGCCTGCGCGAAAGTGCCGAGCGAGATTAGGATGGTGGTGTAGCCCAATTGGCATCATCCAATCAAGGAGGAATCATGCCCGTCATTCACACCCATGTTTCGGTCAAGACCACGCCCGAGCAGCGCGAGGCGCTGAAGGCCGCGTACGGCAAGGCGATCACCGCGGTTCCCGGCAAGTCCGAAGGCTGGCTGATGTGCCCGTTCGAGGACAACATGCCGATCTACTTCGGCGGCGACGACAGCGCCCCCGCCGCATACGTCGAGGTGAACGTGTTCGGCCGCTCCGTGCCCGGCTCGGCTTGGGAAAAGCTGACCAAGTCGATCATGGCCGCGCTCAGCAGCGAACTCGGCATCCCCGAGGACCGCACGTACATCCGCTACACCGCCACCACCGACTGGGGCTGGAACGGCGGCAACTTCTAGTCCCCCGAGCACTGGCTCTCCTCTCCGAGGGGAGCCAGATATGGCATCGTCCATTTCGTGCTCAGCGCCGCACGCGCAGCGTGACCGACTCGTCCGGCTGCAGCGTGAACGTGTAGGTTCGTCCGTAGACGAAGCCTTGCGCATCCGCCACTCGTGGATCGCTTGGCGTGTCCTTGGTTTCGGCCGGATCAGTCGGATTATAGGCGTGTTCGACGGAGACCCGACAGGCGCCAGGATCGGCCGGCGCGCCATTGCCCGCGTCGAACCGGTAGGCGATATCGGCGGGGCGCGTCGAGGGATTGCGCATCATCGCCAGCCCATCCGTGCCATCGAATGCGGAGAACCCGTACGGGCTGCCCAGATCCTCGCCGTTGGTGCGGCTGTCGAGCCGGATCGCCCGGTTCGGCGACCCGCCGAACATCACCGCATGGCGCAGGATATGGTGATTATCCTCCGCCCACCGCAGCGCTTCAGCCAGGATCCGCCACTTGGCCTCGCTCATGAGGCTTGCGGACAGGTACAGCTCCCAGAACGCGGTGCCGCGGCTGGCCTGCGTGATCAGATAGTTCCTGAACTGCGCCTCGTCAGCCGTATCGGCGGTGATGCCGGTGCCGTGCTTGCCGTAAATCGGGTCGTGGTTGTACAGGTGCTCCAGCGGGAACTGGAACTCGTGCCTTCTGATGAAGTCGTAGTATGCGGCATCCCGGTACGTAAGCTGCCGATCCATCTTGCTGGGGCTCGCCCCCGCATCGGCCTGATCGTAGCCGCATTGCAGCCATACCGAATTCGCCCATTGCAGCAGCCACGGGCTGGGATTGAGGTAGCAGGTCAGGGAGATCCACAGGTCGATGCCCAGATCGGCCGCATCGGCGCGGGCCTCGCGCATCACGCCGATCCACGCCTCCCACAGATCGGTCACATGGTACATGTGGTGGAATCCGCCGGTCATATGGCGGTTCGCATAACCGGGCACGCCGTCGGCCGCCGGGAACGCGGCGTACTGCTCCTCGTCGGCGAAACCGTCCCACTTCCAGTAATTGATCCGGTAGTCGTGCTGCCAACGCCGCACCATATCCGAGAATTGTGCGGCGTACGTGCGGTCGGCGACGTCGACGGAGCCGCCAGCGCAGGATCCCTTGCCGCTGGCGGTCAGGATGTTCGCGAGGTTCCCGTAGAAATCGTAGCCGCCGCGCGGTCCGATCCATGCGCCGAAATGGCTGCCGAGCCGGCTCGCCAAGGCGCTGGCCGGCCCGAACCCCTGCGGGAACTTGGAGTTGAACGACCAGAATCCGGACGTGTTGCGGCCGGTGCCGGAACAGGCCTCGTCCACGGAAACATCGGTGTCGTTGTAGTTGTTCCACCCGTCGTCCGCCACATAGCTGTCAAGCGGCCTTTCGCCGGCCTTGCGCAGATGGTCGGCGACGGCTTGGAACGAGGCGAGGATATTCCTGTCGTCGATCGTCATCATGTTGTCAAGCCAGGAGTTGTATTGGATCCGGAACCTGGTCGGCGTGGCGATGTCGGCGATGTAGCGCAGGAAATCGGCGCGGATGACGGCGTTGTCGCGGCTGCGCGCCGCGCCGAGCACGGTCGGCCATGATGACGTGCTCGCGTATCGTGTAGTCGACCCCGCGGAACCGGTATGGCAGGAACGGGAAGACGACTTCCTTGCCGTGGCGGCCGCCATCCGGATGCGACAGCACGGCGGATTGTCCGCTGCCGCCCGACCGGAGGAGCGCGCGCACATCACCCGCCGGGCATACGACGTCGCGAACCGACGGCGCACCAGCCAATATCAGGTCGTCGGATGAGAACCCACGCCGTTCACCGGCCACAGGACCCTCCACGCCGTCCGCGTGCTCCGTTGCCGTCCGCGTCGCCATGACGGCGAATTCAACGCTGTTGGCGGACGGGACGAATGCGGTACCGGCGCGCCGGTTGACGATCCGCGCCGTGGACAGCCGCCCGTCGTCCATCGAAAACTCGCGGGCCACCGCCGCATTGCCGATCGTCAATGCGTCGCCGCATTCCACCGTAACGTTATATGCATTATTGGATGGAAGATCACCCATGGCTCCACCAATACCACAATTCGCGGGGGAACACGCTTTTATGGCCATAGTGGGTATGGCGTGCAGCGCGGCTGACGCTACGCCGGCGTCCACCACCAGTTTTATTACATAGATAGTTAATCGATTCCTACACTCATGCCGTGTTCACGGGTTTTCGCGGACACCATGCAACGAGCAGAGGGAATCAAGCATGTACAGACATCATGGCGCAGCGTTGGCCGCGGCGCTCTCGGCGGTTATGCTGTTGGCGGGCTGCGGAACCAGCGGAACCAACGCCGGCGCGGGCAACTCGGGCAAAGACATCATTTCGGTATACGGCAGCGAGCCGGCGCATCCGTTGTTCCCGGGCAACACCACCGAATCGGGCGGCGGATGGGTGGTCGACGAGCTGTTCGCCGGCCTGGTGACGTACGAGGACGGCAAGCTGCAGGAGAACGGCGTCGACCCCAAGGCGACGCTGTCGGGGCTCAAGGCCGTCGACGACAAGACCATCGACGTGCGCATGAGCCAGCCGGACTCCGCCTTCCCTGTCAAGATGGGCAGCCACGCATTCATGCCGCTGCCCGAGTCGGCGTTCAAGGATCCGAAGACTTTCGGCGAGCACCCGGTCGGCAACGGCCCCTATAAGTTCGAGTCCTGGACCCATAACAGCAGCATCGTCATGACGAAGAACCCCGATTACCACGGCAACCGGGTCCCGAAGAACGACGGGCTGACCTTCAAGATCTACACGTCCCCGGAATCGGCGTTCGCCGATCTCAAGAGCGGCAATCTCGACTTCACATCCATGATTCCGGCGTCCTCGCGAGGCAGTTTCCTGACCGACAAGTCGATCAAGGCATACAACATGCCCGGCGGCGGCACCCTGACCATCGCCGTCCCCGAGAATCTCAAGCATTTCGGGCAGAACGAGGAAGGATCGCTGCGCAGGCAGGCGATCTCGATGGCCGTCGACCGCAATCTCATCGCCAAGAAGATCTTCAACGACACGGTGTCTCCGGCCGTGGACTTCCTGGCCAAGCCGATCAACGGGTATTCCACCGACATCAAAGGCAACGACGCGCTCAGCTTCAACGCCGCCAAGGCCAAGGAACTGTGGGCCAAGGCCAACGCCATCTCCCCGTGGAACGGCGATTTCAGGATCGCCTACAACGCCGACGGCGGGCACAAGGCATGGGTCGACGCGGTGAGCAACTCGATCAAGAACACGCTGGGCATCTCCGCCCAAGGCTCGCCGATGGCCACGGCCTCCGAGTTCGCCTCGGATGTCGACGCCGGCAAGATGACCACCGCCTTCCGCTCCGGCTGGGGCCCCGATTACCCGTCGCCGGACAACTATCTTGTGCAGCTGTTCGCCTCCAGCTCCGCGGACGGCAAGGGCGCCAACATCGTCAACTACAAGAACCCGGCGTTCGACGCGCTGATGGACAAGGCGCTGTCGGCGTCGTCCTCGGATTCCGCCAACGACTACTACCACCAGGGCGAGGCGCTGCTCATGCAGGACCTGCCCCAGATTCCGCTGTGGAACGAGAACGGCACCTCGGCAAGCACCCTTGATGTTTCCGGTGTGAAATTCAATTACTCGGGCGGCCCGATCATGACTTCGATCACCAAGAAGTAGATCGCGTAGCGGCAATTCTGGCTGGGTATGGCCTTTGGCCATACCCAGTTTTTTTGTTGCCAGTATCCCGCGTCGTGAGTTCGTGTACTATGCTCCCCTCCGCGAGGGGAGCTCCGTCATTCGCTCAACCGGTGCACCACACCTACCGCACCGAGCGGACGCCCTGCGCGTTCAGGGCCTCGAATACGGCGATCACCGCATCGTTGGCCTCCTTGCTGCCGATGGTGATGCGCAGACCCTCCCCCGGCGTCACACGCACGGAGATCTTCGCCTCGTCGAATGCCTGTGCGGCCTGAGCCGTCTGTTCGCGCAGCGGCACCCAGAAGAAATTACCCTCCGGCTCCGGAAGGAACCAGCCCATCGCGCGGATGGCATCGACCACCCGGCCACGCTCGGCCACTATGGCGCGCACGCGCTCGTCCAACTCGTCCTGCGCGTCCATGGACGCCACTGCGGCGACCTGCGCCATGTCGGTCACACTGAACGGCAGACGCGCCTTCATCATCTCCGAGATGACGTCCTCGTGCGCGATGCAGTATCCGATGCGCAGTCCGGCCAATCCATACGCCTTGGAGAAGGTGTGCGCCACCGCGACGTTCGGGTGCGCGTCGAACAGGTCCATGGCCACGGAGGCGTCCGGATCGGTGTTGAACTGGAAATACGCCTCGTCGAACAGCACGATCAGGTCGTCCGGCACGCCCTCGATCAGGCGCTCGGCCTCCTCCTTGGAAACGCTGGTCGACGTCGGGTTGTTCGGGTTGTTGACGATCATCAGTCGCGTTCTGGGCGTCACCGCGGCGATCAGCGCATCGATGTCGTGGCGCAGATCCTTCGTCAGCGGCACTTCCACCGGCGTGGCGCCGGCGCACGCAGTCATCACCGGGTAGCCCTGGAACGACGGCCACGGGAACACCACCTCGTCGCCCGGCCCGGCGAGCGCCTCGATCAGCTGCTTGATGTTCTCGCCCGACCCGTTGCCCAGAATCACGTTATCGGCGCCGACGCCGTACTTGTCGGCGATCCGTTCCACGATCCGCCAGCCGCGCATGTCGGAGTACCGATTCAGCGTGCCCAGCGTCTGCTCCTCGATGGCCTTGACGACGGACGGCAGCGGCCCGAACGGGTTCTCGTTGCTGGACAGTTTCAGCGACTGGCTCTGCGAGGGAGCCGGCTTGCCCTGCTTGTACACCTTCATGCTGCCCAGATCAGCCCTGCGCCTGAATTCCATGATCATTCCCTTTCCGGTGCGGGGCAGCTCGACGCCCCGCGCACTATTGCTTCCGTTGTTGTTGGTATTCCGGTTATTCCCGTTCGGTTTCGCGCCGAACGGATTGATCGAACCGATCGCCATCGGCCGCCCGCGCGGACGGCGGCGACCCCCGATCAGATGCCCTCGTGGATCAGCGCCCACGGCGACGGGAACTCGCCGACCCGGACCTCGATGAGCACCAGCTCGTGCGCGGCGGTCTCCTCGCGCATCACGGCCGCCAACTCGTCGGCCCCGGTCACCCGGCGCCCCTTGATGCCGTACGCTTCGGCGAGCGTCATGTAGTCCGGGTCCTTGAGGTCCGACGCGAAGAACCGGCCGCCGTACGTGTTCTTCTGGATGCGGTGCACATTGCCGAAATACCCGTCGTTGAACACGATGGCGATAAGCGGCAGTTCGTATTTCGCCATGGTCGACAGTTCCTGCATCGTCCATGCGAACCCGCCGTCGCCGCTGATCGACACCACGGTGCGGTCCATATCCGCCGCCTGGGCGCCCAGCGCGGTGGAGAACCCGTATCCGAGCGTGCCCTCGTATCCCGGGTTGATGTAGGTTTCCGGAGCATACGCCGGGTAGCAGATGCCGGACACGTACCCGATCTGAGTGAGTTCCGTCACGTACACGGCATCATCGGGGATGTTGCCGCGGATCGCGTTCATGTACGCCAGTTGGGGTCTGACCGCCTCCAGCGAGTCCGCCACGAAATCGCGGGCGGCCTTGAACTCCTCGTCGCGTGCCGCCGGGCGGTATCCTTCCATCAGCGCGGTGAGCCGTTCGAGCGCGTATTTCGCGTCGCTGTGCACGGCGAGCGCCGGCTTGCGCGGCGCGCCGAGGTCGGCTTCATCGACGTTGATGCAGATGTACGGCGTGCCGGCCGTGTTCAAGGGCCCGCCGATACTGCCGAGGCACCGGCTGCCGACCGACACGATCAGATCGGCGGATTCGCGCAGCTTGCGGAAGGCCAGCGGATCGAACGCGAGCGGATCGCGCGCGTCGATCGCGCCGCGCGCATCCTCGGTGACCACCACGGGGGCGTTCAGCAGATGCGCCAGATCGGTGAGCGCCTGGCTCGCGTGGGCGCCGCGCACGCCGGACCCGGCGTAGAGCAGCGGCCTCGCGCTGGCGGCGATCATATCGGCCGCGCGGCGCAGCGTATCCTCGGCCGGTTTGACGGCCTCCCCCGAAACATACGGGGCAATGGCAAGATCCGGCGGGATCGGCGCGGCCAGCACGTCCGGCGGAACCTCCAGCACCACTGGGCGCGGGCGACCCGAACGCAGCTGCCGGAACGCCTCCTCCACCAGCGAGGGGATCTGCTCGGCCGACGTGGCGCAGGCCGACCACTTGCTCAGATGGTGGATGATACCGCTCTGGTCGGGGATCTCGTGGAGCACTCCCTCGCCTTTGCCGATCTTGTCGGTGGCGATCTGCCCCGCGATGAGCAGCACGCGGGAATTCGTCGCGTACGCCGTGGCGAGCCCCGCGAGCGCGTTGAGCAGCCCCGGGCCCGGCACCACCATGCCGACGCCCTCCTTGCCGGTGCTGCGCGCATAGCCGTCGGCCATATACGTCACGGCCTGCTCGTTGCGCGCGCAGATGAACCTGATGCGGTCGCGGCGGTAGTACAGCGCGTCGCATGCGGCGTCCAGCTGGATGCCCGGAATGCCGAACATCGTCGTCACGCCCTGCGCTATCAGTGCTTCCGCCAAGGCATCGCCACCGGTGGTGAATCGCGTCATTGCCAATACTCCAATCTGTTCAGTTCTATTCGGTTTTGCCGTTTGTTTGTTCGTTGTCGGTTGTCCGTATGCGCCCTGCGCGGCGGGATGAACCGCCGCGCAGGGGCGGGTGCGCCTGACGCGCGCGGCCGGGATTCGCCGGCCGCGCGCCCCCGCTCACCGCTTGGTCAGATCCTCGTAGACCGGGCGGCCGTCGTAGGTGAAGCCGACGCCCTTGACCTGCGGCGTGGTCACCGCGGTGTCGTTCGCCATCCACAGCGGGATCGCCGGCAGATCCTGGAACAGGATCTCCTCGCTCTGCCGGTACAGCTCGTCGGCCTTGCCCGTATCCGGGGTCTCGTACGCCTGCTGGATCAGCGAGTCGAACTGCGGGTTGACGTAGTCGCCGTCGTTGCGGCCCTTGCCGAAGGCGTACTGGGAGTCGTACAGCTGGGCCAGGTAGTTCGCCGAGGACGGGTAGTCGGGAGCCCATCCGCCGCGGAACGCGCCGGTGAACTTGCGCTGGTCGCGCGCCTCGCCGAATTCGCTGGAGGTCGGCACCGGAGCGCCCTTCGCGTTGATGCCCAAGGCGTTCTTGATGTTGTTGCAGACCGCGTCGACCCAATTCCGGTAGTTGCCGTCCGCATTGTAGGCGATGGTGAACTCGCCGCTCCACGGGGAGATCGCGTCGGCCTGGGCCCACAGCTTCCTGGCTTCGCCGGGGTTATACTGCAGCACCTCGTTGCCCTTGACGTTCTTGGAGTACGCGGACACCGACGGCGACAGGAAGTCGGTGGCGACCGTGGCGGTGCCGTGGTAGATCTTCTCGGTGATGTTCTTGCGGTCGATCACCATGGAGATGGCCTTGCGGCGCAGATGGCCCTCCTCGTCATTGCCGAAGTGCTTCATACTCTGCGGAATGATCAGCGTGCTGATGTTGGAGCCGGTCTTGTTGTACGCCTTGATGCTCTTCACTTTCTCGAACGAGCCCATGGCCTCGTCCGGGATGCTCGACAGCAGGTCGAGGTTGCCGCCCTGCACGTCCGAATACGCCGCGGTGGTCTGGCTGTAGACCCTGAAATCGATGCCGTCGTTCTTCACCTTGCGCACGCCCGTGTATTCCGGGTTCTTCACCAGCGTGATGCTCTGGTTGTGCTTCCACGATTCCAGCTTGTATGGCCCGTTGCCGACCGGCTTTTCGCCGAACGCCTTCGGGTCCTTGTAGAACGACTCCGGCAGCGGCATGAACGCGCAGAAGCTCAGCTCCGAGGGGAACACGGAATCCGGGGACGACATGTTGATCACGAAGGTGCGGTCGTCCTTGACATCAAGGCCGGAAAGCTGGGCGTTCGGGTCGCCCTTCTCGTTCTGCAGATCGCCGTAGCCCTTGATGTTCGAGAAGAAGGACGCCGTGACCAAGCCGTTCGCCGCGTTCGCCGTGTAGCTCCACGCCTTGGTGGAGGACTCAGACGTCACCGGTGTGCCGTCCGAGAATTTCCACCCGTCCTTGAGCTTCACGGTGTACTGCGTGGCGTCCGCGTTGGGGGTGATGGATTCGGCGACCTCGTTGACGGTCTTGTGGTCCGCACCGTTCGCCGACACCAGCCCGGAGAACAGCTCGAAGATGATCGGCATGCCGCCTGGCTCATAGGTGTCGCCCGGGATGAGCGGCTTCTGCGGCTCCGAACCGCTCACGCTGATGACGTTGTCCTGCATCTCCTGGGCCTGCGCCGAACCGCAGGCCGCCGTGCCGGTCAGCATGGCGCATACCGCGATGGCGCCAGCCGCCGTTTTCAGCGCTTTGGCGATGTTTCCAAACCATATGCGACTCATAATCCCTCTCCTCTGCTCATGCCGCCCGCGCACCTTGGCGGCGCCCTGACGGCCCGACGCGAATGCCGCCCGAATCGCTTCGGGTTTCCTTCAGCGTTGACCGCCAACCTATGCGCGTCGTGTTTCTTTCCCCGCCATCGTGGATTGCGGGCGCATTTCCTCAAGGAAACCGGCGTGATGCGCCGTATTCTTCCCGTAACCGTCAGGAAATCACCGCGTGGGATAACGGGCGCGTACGTGGGCGCGGGCGCGCGATGAGCAAGGCGAGCCGGCATCCCGCATCATCAATTTGTTTACTCTGTCTGGCTCCCCTCTCTGAGGGGAGCTGTCGGCGAAGCCGACTGAGGGGAGATCACACGAATCGGCTTGATATCAGGCGTTCGCGGTATTCCTCCCCTCAGACCGCTTCTCGGCCGGCTCTCCTCGCCAAAGGGAGCCAGGCACAGGCAAGGACAGGTGATCCCCTTATGAAAACCGTCATATTCCGCGGCCCTTACGACGTCGCCGTCGAAGACCGGCCGATGCCGGAGATCACGCAGCCGACCGATGCGATCATCCGCATCGTCCGCAGCTGCGTCTGCGGGTCCGACCTGTGGTGCTACCGGGGGCTGTCCCCCTACACGGTGGGCGACGGTCTCGGGCACGAGTGCATCGGCATCGTCGAACAGGTCGGGCCGTCGGTTGCCTCCGTGCATGGAGGGGAACTGGTGATCTGCCCGTTCTCGTTCAGCTGCGGCGCATGCGCGAACTGCCGCAACGGCTTCGAATCGAACTGCGGCGCAGGCGGCTGCTTCGGCGGCCCCGATGGATTGGCGGCCCAAGCCGAGTACCTCCGCGTGCCCTACGCCGATGGCACGCTGGTCACGGTCGCCGAATCGCCGACAAGGGAGCATTACCCGGACAAGCTGCTCGCCGCACTGACCACCCTGAGCGATGTGATGAGCACCGGGTTCCACGCGGCGGTCAGCGCCGGGGTCGGGCAAGGGGACACGGTCGTGGTCGTCGGCGACGGCGCCGTGGGATTGATGGGCGTGCTGGCGTGCGATATGCGGGGAGCCGCGCGCATCATCGCGCTCAGCGGCCATGAGGACCGGCAGCGTCTGGCCGTATCGTTCGGCGCGACCGACATCGTGGCGTCCCGCGGGAGCAATGCCGTCCGCGACGTCATGGCCCTGACCGACGGCGTCGGAGCCGACGCCGTGCTGGAATGCGTGGGATCCAAGCAGTCCACCGAAACAGCACTCGCCGTGGCCAGACCGGGATCGACCGTCGGCCGCGTCGGGCTCCCCCACGGCGCGGAACTGACGGCCGCGAGCACGTTCTTCCGCAATGTCGGCGTGCGCGGCGGCATCGCGCCGGCGCACCGGTATGCCAAGGACCTGATCCCGGCGGTGATGTCCGGGCGGATCCACCCCGAGCGCGTCTTCACCGTGACCACCGGCCTCGCCAACGCGCCGGACGCCTACCGGATGATGGACCAGCGCACCACCGTCAAAGCGCTGCTCAAGGTCAGCGAGATCTAACAAGCGGTCTCACGCAGCATGCGCTCGGCGGCGAGCAGGTGCAGGTTGCTCTCCAGATCGGCTTTGCGCCGGGTCCCTCATCTCTGCCTACGAATCCCGTATTCCGTCACCCAACCACAATGTTGTCAGCGACCTGTCTCGCAAATAGTTGAGTGGTTCACGCCCCCGCTGGCGGGCCGAGCCGTGTAGCGGACGTCGGTGGCGTCCGTAGGCGAGGACACGACGACAGTCGCACAGAATATGCGGCCGAAGGCCGTCTCTGCTTGCAGGGCCCGGAGGGCTGTCGGCGAAGCCGACTGGGGGTGGCTGAAAATACCGCAATATCAAGCATTCGACCACCCTCCGGCGCTACGCGCCACCTCCCGCCAGCGGGAGATCAACCACTCAACTATTTGCGAGATAGACCACTGGATTAATGTTATTTAGATTAATGTTATTACGCCAACATTAATTCGATATCCTGCGTTGCTGATTCGTTCGTCATGTTCGGCACCTCTCCACGGAAGAGCGCGGCCGCATAACAAACGGCCCGGGTTCCCGCAAAACCTTGCGGGGACCCGGGCCGTCAACGCCGGTCTCACACGATCTTCGGCATCGGGGTGGTCAGCGAGGTGGTGAGGTTGACCTGCGCCAGTCCGGCGCCGGCGTGCACCTCGACCTTCTTCAGCGTCACGGTGCGCTCGTCCTGCGGGGCGCGGTCGTTGTCGGTCATGGTGGCCGGCGACTTGACCGCGACCAGCGCGAGATCATCGAGCGAGATCCCCGCTTCGGAGCACAGCGTGTTCGCCGCGCCGACCGAATCGAGGAAGCCGTCCTTAAACAGCACGCGATCGTTCGGCACGCCGTAGGCGTTCTCGGCGACCCACTTCACGTTTTCGATGAGCGGCATGCCCTTGTGGCTGTGCTGCGCGGGCGGCATCGAGCTGTTCGTCAGCACATCGACGAAGGCGTCGAGCTGCGAGGCCAGGCCGTCGCCGCCATCGCGGTACAGGTTGCCGATGATCGGCTCGCGGAATTCCAGGCGCTCCGCGGTCTCGCGCAGCTCGGGAATCTGATCGTCCTCGCCGTCCCACAGGTTGACCAGCGGGAACGCCGGGATGTCGAGCTTTTCGAGGCGGTCGACGTGGAACGGGTAGCGCCACGCGAGGTCGGGATCGTCGCGCCACGTCGAGGCGCGGGTCACGACGATCGCGGCGGATGGCCACTGCGCGCCGTACTCGCGGCAGGCGATGTCGAGCCACTTCTGCGCGCCGGCATCGGTGCCGTAGCCGGCCTCGACGATGACCACGTCGTGCAGCGCGCACGCCATCTCCACGGAGACCAGCGTCGGGATGCCGATCGACACGTTGGCGAACGGGCCGCCGTGCACGTACACGGGCGAGCCGTTGACCGTCTCGGTCAGGGCCGGCTTGACCGCATCGGCCAGCATGTCGGTGATGCGCCACAGGTCGACGAATTCGCCGAAGGTGACGGGCTTGCCGTCCTTGGTGCCGGCGATCATCTTCGCCACACGGTCGCCGATCTCGTCCATCGAGCGCGACAGCACCACGATCTGCATGAGCTCGCAGGTCGGGGTGAGCACCACACGCTCGGCGACGTTGTTCTTGCCGGCGTCCACGGTGATCGAACGCAGCGAGCGCGACGGCACCTCGGAGACGCGCGGCACGAGGATCGTGTCGATGCGGCCCTCGTCGATCGCCTTCTCGGCGAAGGAGACGAGCAGGTTCTGCGCCGCGGCGATCGCGGCCATCTCGCCGCACAGACCCCAGTCGATGAGCTCGGGGTGGGTCAGCGAGGCCTTGCCGCCGCCCGACGCGCCGCCCTTGGAACCGGCCGCGGTGATACCCATGCTCGGCTGGCGCAGCACGGCGGTCGCGTCGATGCCACGGGCGCGCAGCGCGTCGATCAGGGCGATGGTCGTGGTGGTCTTGCCTTCGCCACGGCTCGCCTTGAGCGGCGTATCGGCGGTGACAAGCACGATCTTGCCGTGCTTGCGCGGCGCATCCGGATTCGCCTTCAAATACTCCATGAAGCCGAAGGCGTCGATTTTCTGAACCAGACCGTACTGGCTGGTGAAGTCTGCGATAGTGGTCACTGCGGATTCCTTTCCTTGGATGATCGGTGAAACAGGTGGTCGGTGAAACGAAACGGGTGGTCGATACCGCCGAGGGGCTGCGGGGACCGTTCTAGTGTGCCACACCGGGCATTCATCGCGTAATCCCGGCTCCTCCGTGGGGAAAACCGGGATCACGCGGCGAATATGCGGGGCGAACCACTAGAAGTCGGACATATGGAAGCCGTTCTTCATCTTCATGCTCGTGGTGTAAAGCACCGCATCGAGCAGATCGTCGGTTTCCTTCTTGAGCGCGTCGGCCATCCGCTGGTTGGCGGCGGTCAGCGCCTCGCGCACGCCGGCATTGCGGGTCGCGGCGATGATGCCGTCCGGATCGCCCATCGGCTGCACGTCGGCATCGTCGTCCTCGTCGTCCAGACCGAAGATATCGCCCCGCGCACCGGCATCGGCGTCCGCAGCGTCGCCGGCCGGCGCGGCCTCGACGGTCTCGTCATCGTCGATGTTCCACACGCCGTCGATGCCGGCGACCAGCGCGTCGGTGTCGGCCACGAAACGGTGTCCCATCGCGCCGGTCTTCTGCTGGTAGCGCTCGACGGCGTTCGAGGTGTCAGCGAACGCGGCGTCGCACAGGGCCGCGATCACGCGGTTCTCCCAGTAGAAGTTCTCGGTGGTCACGCGCGTGGTGGTGTCCTCGAGATACGCGGGCGTCTCGTTGACGTTCGAGTAGAACGGCACCAGCGTGTTGAACGGGTTGGAGCCGTAGGCGATCCATTGGATCGCGCGGTACGCCTGCGGGCGGTACGGGCGGATCTGCATCACGGAGAGCTGGCTCTGGCGGTTGATGCCGATCGGGCGGTACAGGTGGCGGGTATGCTCGTCGCCGAGCTTGCCGTACGGGTCGTAGGGCGTGCCCTGATAGTGGCTGGACAGCACGTACTTGATGTCCTCGATCGTCACCTTGCGCTCGGGCTGGCGGGCCCACGGGATGTCGTTGCTCTCCGGCCTGTGATCGGCGTCGGGACCGTCCCACACCTCGTCGTACGGGTTCAGGAAGCGCTGCATCACCCACGCGCGCGGCGTGTTGTAGACGTGGTCGGAGTCGGAGTGGGATCCGAAGGCGTCTCGCGGGTTGAACGGCGTGGTCGTCTCCACGGACAGGTCGAGATGGTTCTCCTCGATGAACTCGCCCAGATCGGCGGAGCACATGTGGTTCACCTGGTCGCCCAGCACGTCCTCCAGGTCGAACTCGTCGATGCCCAACTGGTTCGGCATCGTCACGTATGCCTCGTCGGGCACGCGCTTGGCGATCCAGTGGTGGCCGCCGACGGTCTCCATCCACCAGATCTCGTTGGAATCCGAGAACGCGGTGCCGTTCATCTCGTACGTGCCGAACTCCCCGAGCAGCGCGCCGAGGCGGGCCACGCCCTCGCGGGCGGTGCGCGCGTACGGCAGCACCAGCGTGACGAAGTCCTCCTCGCCGATGCCGCCAGGCACCTCGGGCACGTAGCCCTCCTCGCCCTCGCGGCCCTTGGCCGGCTGGAACTCCACGAACGGATCGGCGCCGAGCACGCGCTCGTTGGTCGTCAGCGTTTCGGTGGCGCTCATCGCCACATTCGCCTCGTTGACGCCGGCCTCGCCCCAGATGCCCTCCTTGGGATCCGCGTTGGGCACCGCGGTGTACTGCAGCGGCTCCTCCGGCAGATCGACCTCGACGTGGCTCAGCACGCTGCGGTAGTGCCGCGGCTGGTCCTCGGGCTTGACGACGATGAAACGCTTCGGGTTGAACTCGCCGTTCGCGCTATCCTCGTTGCGGGCGATGATGGTGGAGCCGTCGTAGCTTGCGTCCTTGCCGATCAGAATCGTGGTGCAGGCCATGGTGATGTTACTTCCTTTCTCTGCTGCTGTATGCGGTGCTCCATGACGCCGGCCTCACTCCCCCGAGCGAGACCGGCGCGGCGCGTCACGCTTTTCCGGTTACGAAGATACCGCCTTGGTCGGGCGTTTCGCCGCAATTTCTCACGGCGTGCAGCAATTCGTTGAGCCAGAATCCCTGATTGAGGCCCGGCAGCGGCTTGGTGGTGCCCCATACGTGCAGGTAGTACTCGTGGTCCTTGTCCGGCGGCTGCGGGCCGTTGTAGCGCATGATGACCGCCGGGTCGGTGCCGCGCCCCACGAACTTGGAGGCCGAGGAGTTGCGTCCCTGCACGGTTTCGGGGATCATCGCCGGCAGGGTGCGGGAGAAGTCCGGCGGGATGGCCAGCGCGTGCGAATCGTTGAAGTCGTACATCAGCGCGTCGACGGGCAGATTGGCCACGGACCAGTGGATCCATTCGAAGCCGCACACGGGGATGGAGTCGGGATCGACGAACTCCCAGTGCAGGTAGCGCACCGCGGGGTCGAGATCGTCGATGTAGAACGGGAAGGAGACGATGGGCGTGCCGTCAATGCGGTTCTCGGGCGGCGCTGCCTTGGCGAACGCATCGGGCACAACGGTGAAATCAGCTGTAATTCTCATATGCCCAGTATCGCGCATCGCACTGACTAGGGGCGCGGTGCCGGGCCGGCGGTGTCGCGCCCGGCGGGCGGACCGGCGAAGACCGGGTGTCGGGGCAGCTCCCGGTTTCCTCCCGATCGCCGACCGGCTCCTCGGACATTCTCTACGCGCATTGCCCTCCGAACGTAGAGAGGGGTTGGTTAACAAGCGTTAACCAACCCCTCTCTACGCCGGAAGCCCGTTTTGCGTAGAGGGAGGTTGGTTAACTCGCGTTAACCAACCTCCCTCTACGCACCGCACCGGGGAAACCGCCGAAACCTTGCCCGGCCTTACTCGGCGGGGTTGTAGAAGTCGCCGTTGAGGGCCTTGGCGGCCTTCTCCCGGGTCTCCTCCAGCGTCCAGTTGGCGAGTTCGGCGCGCACGTCGTCAAGGGCGACCGGGGTCATCGACAGCGAGTTGACACCGATGCCGGCGAGCACGACGGCCAAATCCGGGTCGGCCGCGGCCTCGCCGCACACGCCGACCGGCATGCCGTGGGCGTTGCCCGCGTCGGCGATCAGCTTGATCGCGCGCAGCACGGCCGGGTGCCATGCGGTCTGGTAGTTGGCGACCGAACCGAGCGTGCGGTCGGCGGCCAGCGTGTACTGGGTCAGGTCGTTGGTGCCGATCGACACGAAGTCGGCGACCTCGGCCACCTTGTCGGCCATGAGGGCGATGGACGGCACCTCGGCCATCACGCCGACCTTCTTCAGGCCGAAGGACTTGCCGAGCTTGACGAAGTAGGCGGCCTCGTGCTCGTCGGCGACCATCGGGGCCATGACCCACAGGTCGGCCTCGGTCTGGGCATCGGCGGCGGCGAGCGCCTTGAGCTGGCCCTCCAGCACGCTCATGTGCGCCTTCAGGGTGCGCAGGCCGCGCAGGCCGAGGGCCGGATTCGGTTCGTCCTCGGGGGTCAGGAACGGCAGCGGCTTGTCCGCGCCGGCGTCCAGCATGCGGATCACGACCTTCTTGCCGGGGAAGCGCGAGAGCAGCTCGGCGTAGGCCTTGGTCTGCTCCTCGACGCTCGGCGGCTCGGAGTTGCCGATGAAGAGGAATTCGGAGCGGAACAGGCCGACGCCTTCGGCGCCGTATTCGAGGGCCGGGTCGGCGTCGGCGGGCTTGCCGACGTTCGCGAGCAGCGGAATATGGGTGCCGTCCTTGAGCGAGCCGGGCTTGCCGCGCAGCTCCTTGGCCTTGGCGGCGTGCGCCTTGGCGGCCTCGGCCGCGGCGATCTCGTCGGCGCTCGGATCGGCGATGACGACGCCCTTGGCCGCGTCGACCACCACGTCGGTGCCGTTGGCCAGCCCCTCGGCTTCGGCGGCGGAGACGACCGCGACGATGCCGCGGGCGCGGGCCAGGATCGCGGTGTGCGAGGTCGGACCGCCCTGCGAGGTGACGATGGCGAGGGTGCGCTCGAGGTCCAGGCCGGCGGTGTCGGCGGGAGACAGATCCTCGGCCACGAGCACGAACGGGGTGTCGGACACCGGCACGCCTGGAGCGGGCACGCCCATGAGGTCGGCGATCACGCGCTGACCGACGTCGTGCAGGTCGGCGGCGCGCTCGGCCTGATAGCCGCCGATCGCCTTGAACATCTCCTCGACGGCGCCAAAGCCCTCCAGCACGGCGCGTTCGGCGGTCTTGCCCTGGTTGATGAGGCCCTTGATGCTCTCGGCGAGCGAAGGGTCGGAGGCGAACATGGCGATGGCCTGCAGGATCGGGGCGGCCTGCTTGGCACCCTCGTCGCCATTGGCGGCCTCTTCGGCGCGGCGGTTGAGATCGGCGTTCACCACGTCCAGCGACTTGACGACACGCTCGATTTCGGATTCGGCGGACACGGCTTCGGCGCGGGGCGCGTCGGACGGCTCCTCCAGCGGCGGCGCCATGCGAATGACCGGGCCGAACGCCACGCCACGACCGATGCCAACACCCTTGATTTCCATGTGATCTCCTTATGTTGCGGCTGCCCGCCTGATGGTGCCGGACAGCCCGCCAGCGGACCGTCCGTTCTCAATGACCCACCTACTTCATCGCCGGTAAATCATTTTCTGTTTGAAGCTAGTATACACGAAAGAAAGCGCAACGCAACACCAGTAAACGTTTTCTGAAAAGTCGTCAGCTTCGTGTTATACTCGGTGACGTAAGCGGTCGTGAATCAGACCACATCACTGACGCAAAGGAGTGTCCCCTATGGTTACCCGCACCACCACCATCAACGATCCCGTCGGCATCCACGCCCGCCCGGCCGCGCAGTTCGCGCAGGCCGTCGCCGCCTCCGGCTGCACGGTCACCATCGCCAAGCAGGGCGGCAACCCGGTCCCCGCCGGCTCGATCCTGTCCATCATGGGCCTGGGCATCAAGCAGGGCGACACCGTCGAGCTGACCATCGAGGGCGACAACGCCGAGACCGTGGCCGACTCCCTGATCGCCACCCTCACCGCGGCCGAGTAAGCACCGCGCCTTCCGCTTTCTTATCCTGTGACGGCCGCCCGCAGTATCCGGGCGGCCGTATTCTGTTTTCAGGGGCAGGTTCAGGGGGCAAATCGAGCACCCACACCCCGATACGCCCCGAAGCGCCCCGACACACCTCGACACCCGAGACGACGACGGCCGAGACGACGGCCCCGGCACGAGCAACGAAGGAGACAGCATGCCAGCCAAACCCATGGCGACGCCAGCGGCGGGGACATCGTCCGCCTCCATCACGAACGTCGCCGCCCTGGCCAACGTCTCCACGGCGACCGTGTCGCGTGTGCTGTCCGGCAAGCGCGCCAAGGACGACGACATCGCGCGCCGCGTGCGCGCCGCCGCATCCGCGCTCAACTATTCGGTCAACTATGCGGCCAGCGCCCTGCGCAGCGACGTGACCAACACCATCGGCCTGATCATCCCCTCGGCCACCGAATCGCTCAGCGCCCAGCTGCTCGACGAGCTCGAACAGCTCGTCGACGTGGAATCGCAGCAGCTGCTGCTCGGCATCGGGCGCGATCAGGCCACGCAGACCGAACGCATGGAGTCGCTGATGGCCCGCAACGTCGACGGGCTGATCATCATCGCCGCCTCCGGGGCCGATCTGGCCGCCCCTCTCGAACGCTTCGCGCAGCAGACGCCGATCGTGCAGGTCGGCGGGCGGCAGCGCTCGTTCCGCACCTCGATGGTGAGCATCGACGAAAACGCCGCGATGGAGATGACCGTGCGGCATCTGGTGTCGTCCGGCGTGCGGTCGGTCGCCTATCTCGCCGGCAAGGAGGTGTCGTTCGAGTCGGCGGAGCTGTTCGCGATGTTCCACACGCAGATGCGGTCGTATTCGCTGGCCACCGCCAACGACTGGAACCAGTTCGGCGAACGCACCGTGCAGCGCGGGTTCCATTGCGCGATGCGGCTGTTCGGCTATGGCCGCGAGGAGATCACCGACGATTTCCGGGCCCGGCCCGACGCGCTGATCTGCTGCGACGACACCGTGGCGTTCGGCGCGATGATCGCGCTCGACACGATCGGCCTGCGCATCCCGCAGGACGTGAGGATCGTCGGCTACGGCGATTCGCCGCTGGCCGCGACGACGATGCCGCAGCTAACCTCGCTGCGCCCGCCGGTCGGCCAGATCGCCGCCGAGGCGCGGCGCCTGATCGCGGCCGGGCCGGCATCCCCCGCCCACATCACGCTGCCGCCGCAGCTCGTCGTCCGCGGCTCGACCACCGTCGGCTAGTATCCCGCGCCGTTAATTCGTTTAGTAATTCCAGCCCCCTCGCTGAGGGGAGCACACGCATACCGGCTGGATCTAGGCGTTCTCGGAAATCCTCCACTCAGGCCGCTGCACGGCCAGCTCGACCGCAATCAAGGACGGCCTTACGGCCGCAGTCTTATCCGCTCACTGTCGTTCGCCTTCGCCTACAAACGCCTCCGGCGTTTGCTTCACGGCGCAGCCTCAGAGAGGGGAGCCAGACATTGCTGACGAATTAATGACGCAGGATACTAGCTTCTCGGCCGGGAGTCGTCAGCCGGGGATCAGCGCGCAGAACAGCGCTTCGAAGACGAGCAGCGGATTGCCGTTGCCGGCGAGGCGCTTGCGTGCGATGGCGACATCGTCCAGCCGCCGCACGGTGTCCGACCGGCTCAGCCGCACCGACAACTCGGTGATGGCCGTGCGGTTTTCCAAATTGATCAGGCCGACCGCGTCCTCGGCGTTGTTCTGCAGCACCGCCACGTCGCGGTAGACGCTGGAGACGGAGTTCAGCGCGCGGTCGAGCACGTCGCGGCTGCGGCGGGTCGCCTGCCGCTTGAGCTCGTCCTTCTTGGCGATCTGATTGTAGGCGCCGCGCAGTTTCGGCGGGATGCGGTCATGCTCCCCCAGGCCGTTGATGCGGCGGAACTCGTCCTCGGAGGCCTTCGCCTGCTGTTCCACGTCGCTTTCGGCCTGCGCCTTGGCGTTGTCGATGAGGTCGCCGGCGAGGATCACCGCGTCGGAGGCGCGTCCCAACCCCAGCACGCCGACCACGAGATCGTCACGGTCGGACATGACCTTCTCGTCGGTGGCGTACAGGCGGGCCACGCCGATATGCCCCTCGGCGAGGCGTGCGGCACGGGCCGCCACATGCTCGCTGAACCGTTTGTCCTCGGGCAGCGTTGGGTTCACGGTGCTTGTCAGGAACGCGGCAACGGCCTGGTTGGAGGGCACGGCGAGGTTCACGATCCGCGTGCGCGAGCGGATCGTGGGCAGCACGTCCTGCGCGCTGGGCGCGCACAACAGCCAGATCGTGTGCTCGCTCGGCTCCTCGATCTCCTTGAGCAGCACGTTCGTGGTGCGCTCGAGCATGCGGTCCACGTCCTCGATGATGATGACGCGCCACGGCGCGGTGCTGGGCATCTGCTCGCTGATGCCGATCAGCTCGCGCACCTCGTCGATGCTGATGGTCACCTTGTTCGTGGCGAGGACGGTCACATCAGGGTGAGTGCCGGCAAGGATCTGCTGGCGGGCCTTGTCGGGCTCGTCGGCCAGGCCATGGTCCGGGGTGTCGAGCGCCGCCGCGAACGCACGGGCGACGTTCGAGCGCCCCGATCCGGGAGGCCCGCAGATCAGCCATGACTGGGCGATGGCCTTCGGGTCGCCCGCGACGATCGCCTTCAGCTGCTCCACGACCGCCTGCTGGCCGACAATCGCATCCCATACGCTCATCGGGCACCACCCTGGCCGCCGTCCACGCCGGCTTTGCCGGCCGGCGCCGTCGCGTCTGCGGCCTGCGGCAGCACGCCATCGATGTCGTGCAGAATGCTCGCCCACACCGATTCGATCGGCCGGGCGGCATCGATCACGCAAAAACGGCCCGGCTCCGCCGCGGCCAAGTCGAGGAAGGCCTGGCGGGTGCGCGTCTGGAACCCGTCGCCGGCCGATTCCATGCGGTCGGCGCTGTGCCGCAACCGGGCGTGGGAGGCGGACGGATCCATGTCAAGCAGGTAGGTGCGGTCGGGCAGCAGCCGGTCGGTCGCCCACAGGCTCAGGTTCCGGATGTCGGCGGCTGTCAGCTCCCTGCCACCCGACTGATAGGCGAGCGACGAATCGAGGTAGCGGTCGGTGATGACCACCGCACCGCGGTCAAGCGCCGGGCGAATCACCTCGGCCACATGCTGTGCACGATCGGCGGCGAACAGCAGCGCCTCGGCGCGCGGGGCGATATCGGCGGCCGAGTTTCCGGCATCTGCGGAAGTGCCGGCAACGGCGGAGCCGGCGGCGACGCCGTGCAGCAACATGCGCCGGATCGCCTTGCCCAGCGCGGTGCCGCCGGGCTCGCGGGTCACGACCACTTCATAACCCCGCGAAGCCAAGTAATCGCGCAGTTTCTCGACCTGCGTGGTCTTGCCAACGCCGTCGACGCCCTCAAACGAAACAAACAGTCCGGTCATGCCCTCCACCTTAACGGCATCCGCCAACAGGGCGGCCGCCCTGCCGGCGAGATGCAGCGCGAGCTCGCGGTGTCGGCCCGGCCTCCGCCGTTCAATGCCTGAGGTTCATCTGCCGCAATGCGGCGTACCCTCGAGTTGTCGGTGCGTCGGTCTCAAGACCAGCCATGATATAACCATTTATCAGGACGAATCGCCGCGTTGCAACCGGTTCCACTACTCACCCACGCACCGACAACTCGCATCTTCGCATCATCCGCGACTCAATGCACGCCGTATCGGGGCACGTTGCCCAGTCAAGTCTCGCCCGAAGAGCAATCCCAGGACGCCCACCAAGCAAAAATATCCATCTACAGACGGAAACGAGTCTCCGAGCGATCAAGCAAACCGACCCCAAGCCTGGCTCCCCTCCCTGAGGGGAGCTGGCCGCGAAGCGGACTGAGGGGAGCACACCGCAAGCGCCCAATCCGCAATCAAGAACGGCCTCGCAGCCACGGCCTTGTCCACTCACTGCCGTCCGCCTTCGTCTACAAGCGCCTCCGGCGGTTGCTTCACGGCTGAGCCGTGAAGCAACCGCCGGAGAAAAAAGATACAGGCCCACACCTACTCGGCGGTCTTCTTGGCGGCCGTCTTGCGCGTGGTGGTCTTCTTCGCCGTGGAAGACTTCGACGCCGAGGTCTTGGACGGCGTCTTCGCGGAAGTCGACTTCGCGGCCTTCGTGGTCTTCTTCGCCGTGGCGGCGGTCTTGCGGCCGCGGCGCTTGGCCGGGCCGGCCGCGCGCTTCTCCGCAAGCAGGCGGAAGGCCTCCGCGGGCTCGATCGTCTCGGGCGCATACTGCTTGGGCAGCGTCCGGTTGGTCTCGCCATCGGTGATGTACGCGCCGTAGAACCCGTCCTTGATGGTCACCGGCTTGCCGTTCTCCGGGTCCGGCCCGAGCTCGCGCAGCGGCGGCTTGGCGGCGCCGCGTCCGCGGCCGCGGCCGTACTTCGGCTGGGCGAACAGCTCCTTGGCCTTGTCGATGTCGACGGTGAAGATCTCGTCCTCCGACCCGAGCGACCGCGTCTCGGTCTTGCCGTCGGCGGCGGTCTTGGTCAGGTACGGGCCATACCGGCCGTTGTTCGCCTCGACCTTGGCTTCGCTTACTTCGCCGGTGTCGGCGTTCGTCTCCTCATACGATCCGACGAGGCGCGGCAGGCTGAGCAGGCGCAGCGCGTCGTCCAGCGTCAGCGACTCGGGGCTCATCGTCTTGAACAGCGAGGCCATCTTGGGCTTCGGCGCGGCGGCCTTCTTCGAGCCGCGCTTGGCCGTGGAAGCTCCCGAGGAACCTCCCGCCGCACCGGCATCGGCATCGTCTCCCGAAACCGCCGGGACCAGCGCCACATACGGACCGAACCGGCCGTTGCGCACTTCGACGGTGCCGCCGCTGACCGGATCGACGCCGAGCTCGCGCGGACCGCCCGAATGGTTGTCGATCAGGTCGCGGCCGACCTCGACGGTCAGCTCGTCCGGGGCCAAGGTGTCGGGCAGGGACGCGCGCTTCGGGTTGCCTTCCGCGTCCAGATGCTCCATGTCCTCCAGATACGGGCCATACCGGCCGACGCGCACATGCAGCCCGTCGCCGATGTCGATCGTGTTGATCGCGCGCGCATCGATCTCGCCGAGCTGCGCGACCTTCTGCTGCAGGCCGGCATGCGCCTCGTCGGAGGACTGCGCCGCGCCGGTGCCGGACCCGAAGTAGAAGCGGGTCAGCCATTCCCGGCCGGTCTCCTTGCCGTGCGCGATCTGGTCGAGGCCGTTTTCCATGTCGGCGGTGAACTCGTAGTCGACGTACTTGGGGAACTTGGTCTCCAGCAGCTTGATCACGGAGAAGGCCAGCCACGAGGGGATCAGCGCGCGGCCGCGCTCGTACACGTAGCCACGGTCGATGATCGTCGAGATGATGCTCGCATAGGTCGACGGGCGGCCGATCTCCTTGGCCTCCAGCGTCTTGACCAGCGACGCCTCGGTGTAGCGCGCCGGGGGCTGCGTCTCGTGCCCGTCGGCGGAGACGTTGGAGGCCTCGACCCGCTGCCCCGTGCTCATCGGCGGCAGCGAGGCGTTCTCCTCGCTGTTCTTCGCGCCCTTGCCCGCACCTTCATCGGAGCCCTTGCCCGCGGCCGCGCCGCCGGCAACCGCCGTCTCGGCGGGCCGGGCGGCCGTACGCCGCCCCTCGCCGGTGGCCTTCATGAAGCCGGGGAACTCGATGACCGTGCCGGAGGCCTGGAAGATCGCCTCGCCGCGCTCCCCCACGGGCGCCGACAGGCGCACGGTCGCGGTGGAGCCGGTGGCGTCGGACATCTGCGAGGCGAGCGTGCGCTGCCAGATCAGCGTGTACAGCTTGAGCTGGTCCGGCGGCACCTTGGCCGCCAGTTCGGCCGGGTCGCGGAAGCGCGCGCCGGCCGGGCGGATGCACTCGTGGGCCTCCTGCGCGCCGGCGGTCTTCGTCGCGTACTGCTTGGGCGCGTCGGACAGGAACGCCTTGCCGAAGTGATATTCGACGGCGCCGCGCGCGGCCGCGATCGCCTCCTGCGACAGCGTGACCGAGTCGGTACGCATATACGTGATGTAACCGTTCTCGTACAGCCCCTGCGCGGCGCGCATGGTCTGGCGGGAACTCATCGACAGCCGGTTGCCGGCGGTCTGCTGCAGCGTCGACGTGGTGAACGGCGGCAGCGGGCGGCGGCGGTACGGCTTCGATTCCATGGAGACCACGGTGAACGGCGCGTCGCCGAGCACCTCGGCGATCGCATTCGCCGACGACTCGTCCAGCTGGCAGACATTGTCCGCGAAACCGGCCGGCGTCAGCTTGCCGTCGGCGCCGAAGTCCTTGGATACCGCGAGACGCTTGCCGCCCAGCGATACCATGCGCGCGTCGAATTCGGCCCGCTGGCCTTCCGCATCGGGCGCGGCGAGCGTGGCAGTCACATCCCAGTAGGAGGCGCGCACGAAGGCCATGCGCTCGCGCTCGCGCTCGACGATCAGACGGGTCGCCACCGACTGCACGCGGCCGGCCGACAGGCCCGGGCCGACCTTGCGCCACAGCACCGGCGACAGCTCGTAGCCGTAGAGACGGTCGAGGATGCGGCGCGTCTCCTGCGCGTCGACCATGTCTCCGTCGACATCGCGCGTGTTGCCCAGCGACGCCTTGATCGCCTCGGGCGTGATCTCGTGGAACACCATGCGCTTGACCGGAACCTTCGGCTTGAGCGTCTGCACGAGGTGCCACGCGATGGCCTCTCCCTCGCGATCCTCATCAGTGGCGAGGTACAGCTCGTCGGCGCCCTTCAGCGCGGATTTGAGTTCGGAGACGGTGCGCTTCTTGTCGCCGTCGACGATGTAGTAGGGCTTGAACCCGTCCTCGACGTCCACGCCGAACTTGCCGAACTTGGCCTTGTCCGCGGCCGGCACCTGGCTGGGCTGGGCCAGATCGCGGATGTGACCGACCGATGCCATGACGGTGTACCCATCTCCGAGATACCCGCCGATCTTCTTGGCCTTGGTGGGAGACTCCACGATGACGAGCTTGCTGCCGGTTGCCATGACTGCTCCTTCGAAAGTTGCCTACGGAACGTCATATTACCCATGAAGTGCGGCCAAACTGCAAAATACCGTGTGGCGCTGCCCGTGGTGTTACCGTCTTGGCGGCGCCGGAGGGGCGCCGATCAGGCCGATCCGGCTCAACGGCGAGGCGGTCAGCTGGCGCATCGCGAGAGCCAGCCCGCCGACCAGCAGCGCGACCCCGGCCACGCCGACGACCGTGGACAGGTGAGATCCGCTCTGCGACCACTGCGCGCTCAGCTCCAGTCCGGGTTCGATCTGCCAGATGACGTACGCCGCGTAGGCGCAGGCCAGCAGCCCCGCGGTGATCATCACCGAGCCGACGATCTGCACGCTCATCGACGAGACGCGCCGGCCCGGGTCGTCCATGCCGGAGGTGCGCGTGCAGGCCAGCGCCAGCAGCGCGATGCCGCCGACGAGCAGGATCGCCATGACCACGTCGGTCGGCCGATGCCAGCCTCCGGCGATCACCGACAGGCCGATCACCAGCATGTACGCGGCCGCGATCAGCGCGCACACGGCGCGCCAGACGCGCGGTACGACGATCAGCAGTATCGTCACGGCGGTCGCCGCGAGAATCATGTGGCCGGAGGGCGCGGAATTCGCGTGCGGGGTGTCGGTGTTGATCAGGAACGGACGCGGCAGCGTGTCCTTCAGCCGCGACGCCGCATAGCAGAGCGCCACGATCGCCGCGCTTTGGCCGATCAGCCACCAGCGTCTGCGCACGATCATCACCACCAGCGCGATCACGCCGATCAGCAGCGACAGGATGACCGTCATGTTGAGCGGTATCGGCAGGACCGTATGGCTGTTCTGCCGGACGAAGGGATCGAGCATGGAGGCGAGCCACTCGGGCAGCGCGTCCTGGAAGCCCGTCACCACGATCTCGTCATAGGATTGGCCGGTTTCGGTGCGCACGCCCAGCCACCACACGCCGGCGGCGAGCGCCAGCAGCAGCGTGCCGAACACCACGCACAGCACGCGGGAGGACACGCGGGGGCGCACGGTCAGCGGGTCCAGCTTGGCCAAGCCCCGTTCGAGGCCGGCGTCGACGCCGGAGCCGGCGCCCGCCATCGCGCCGAAGGCCGGAGCAGCCGACGGCCGTGCTTCGCCCGTAGCCGGGGCCATGGGAGTGAAGACGGGCGGCAGGGGAGCCGGAGCGGCGGCGCCGGTTCCCCTGCCGGCGCCCGCACCCGTGTCGATACCGGCACCGGCACCGGCAAGCATGTTCGCCGGCCCCCTCGGATCCCGTATGGTCGGTTTCTGTTCGTCAGTCATATGCATGATTCTACGGCGCCGGCCGGCGACTGCCCCGAACAGCCGAAAAAGCAAAGAAAAACCTCCACGCACCCGTCAGAGGCCACTTACCCTTGCTGCATTCCTGCCCTGGGGGAGTTGGGTGACATAGCGCCGCGTGGAGGCTCATATCAGTGTACATCATGCCCGGACACCGGTGCGTCGCGCGCGGCGCACCGGTGAGTCGGCACCGTCGAATCAGCGGACCGGCGATTCAGTGGACCGGCGGTTCGGTACCGGCGGTCAGGACAGGGACGCGAGCTTGGCGTCCATGTTCTTCGCGGCCTGGCGGGGCGTGATGGCGCCCTGCACGACCTGCTGCGCCTGGGCCTTGGCCTCCTGCTGCAGCACGTCGGGGCTCTTGGTCCAGTAGTTCATGGACAGGTAGTACTTGCTCTTGCGCAGGCCGTTGTTGTAGACGTCCTCGTACTCCGGAATCACCTTCGAGGAGAAGTTGGTCGCGGTGATGGCGTCGCCGTTGTCGCTCTGCACCTGCAGGGAGTCCTCGCTGATGTAGAAGTTGAGGAACTTCTTGGCGGCGTCGAGCTTCTTGTCGCTGATCTTGGAGTAGATCGCCAGACCCGGGGACGGGGAGCCGGCGCCATAGACCTCGCCGCCGTCCAGCGCGGGGACGGGGGCGATGCCGAAGTTGAGGTTGGACGACTTCAGATCCTTGAAGTCCCACGGACCGGTGGTCATCGTGGCGAGTTCGCCGTTGAGGAACTGCGTCTTCACCGCGTTGCCGTCGATGCCGACCGCGTCGCGCGTGACCAGATCCTCATCCCACAGGCGGTACCACTGCTCCAGCTCCGGGGTCCACTCCTTCTCGAAAGTGCTCTTGCCCTCGAAGATGGCCTTCTCGGCCTCGGCGTCGCCCGCCAGGTCGTACTTGGCGCCCAGGAAGGCCTGGAAGATCTTCGGCACGTCGTCCACCGGCTCCAGGTACGGGGTGATGCCGGCGTCCTTGAGCTTCTTGAGCAGTGCCAGGAAGTCGTCCCAGTTCTCGGGGATGGAGTCGGCGCCGACCTTGGCCAGCAGGTCCTTGTTGTAGACGATGCCGCTCTCCCACGAGGAGACCGAGATGCCGTAGGTCTTGCCGTCCTTGGTCAGATACTCCTTGTTGGCCTCGGACAGGTTCTTCACGGCCGGCTCGTTCGTCAGGTCCAGCGCATTGTCATTGTCGATGATGTTGCTCTTGTTCTCCGTGCAGATGAAGAACAGGTCCGGGGCCTGATTGCCCACGATACGGGTCTGCAGCGTCTGCACGTATTCGCCGACCGGCGGCGAGTAGTTGAAGTCGATCGTGATGTCCGGGTTCTTTTCCTCGAACTTGTCGATGATCGGCTTCATGTACTGCTCGTTGCTCCACGACAGGAACGTGAGCTTGGTCTTGCCGCTATCGGCCCCGCCGCCACACGCAGCAAGGGGCACGACCATCGCGGCCGCCGCGGCGGCTGCGAAAGCGACCTTCATCGTTTTTCCGATATGCATCACGGTATCTCCCTCGATATTGCGATATTGACGCATCGATTGCGTGGCCCCCATTGACCACATAACAGAATTGAATCGCTTCAACTCTCGTTTATCGTTATACTCCATAACGGCGAAACTGTCAACTCGGCGATGCCGACCGACCGTGTTTGCCGCCCTGACGGAGCCCATGCCGCCGCCATGCACAGGACGCAACGCACACCGTGTGGCCGACCATGTTGTCGACCATGTTGTCGACCATAAACGATGCTTTGCGCGTACAAAGCGCGAATGTCGGTTGTATCCGACAGCAACCGAATGTAAGGATTCGACGGAGAAGGACCGGTTTTCTCAGGGGGGCCGATTACGGTTGGGCACATGGTTTCACAGTCACGCAGCGCCTCAGCACGCGCATCACGCTCCGCACGCGGCACATCCGGCACCCGTCGTTCCGCCGGGGGGAACGCCCGCTCGGCGCGCACCGACGCGACCCGCAAACCGGCGGCACGGCACAACGGCGGCGGTTCGCACCGCTCCTACGGCTCCAAGGGGCCGAAGCCGAAAGGCCGCAAGAAGCACCTGATCCTCAAATGGTTCCTCGGCATCGTCGCCGTGTGCATCGCGGCCGGGGTCGGCGCGTTCGCCTACCTGTACATCACCACCGAGGTACCGCAGCCCGAGAAATTCGCGCTCGCCGAGAAGACGACCGTGTACTACGCGGACGGCACCACGACGCTCGGATCGTTCGCCGAGCAGAACCGCGAGATCATCGAGTGCAAGAATCTGCCCGACTATGTGGGCAAGGCGATCGTGGCCTCCGAGGACCGCACGTTCTACACGAACAGGGGCATCGATCTCAAGGGCATCGCCCGCGCGCTCGTCAACAACATCACCAAGGGCACGCGCCAGGGCGGGTCGACCATCACCCAGCAGTACGCGGAACGCTACTATCTGGGCGAAACGACCAGCTACACCGGCAAGCTCCGCGAGGCCATCCTCGCGGTGAAGATCGCGCAGCAGCAGGATAAGAGCGAAGTGCTGTGCAACTACATGAACACGATCTACCTGGGCCGCGGGTCGTACGGCATCCAGGCCGCCGCGCAGGCGTATTTCGGCAAGGACGCCAAGGACCTGAGCCTGGCCGAGGCCGCGACCATCGCCGGCATCATCCCCGCCCCCTCCACCTGGGACCCGGCGCAGAACCCCGACATGGCGACGCAGCGCATGCAGCGCGTGCTGCGCATCATGAAGGAGGACGGGTACATCACCGCCGACGAGCAGGCGCAGGCCAAAACGCTGCCCGCCACCGTCGAATACACGCAGAACAACGTGTACAGCGGACCGAACGGCTATCTGCTCACCACCGTGGAGAACGAGCTGATCAACTCGGGCACCTTCACCAAGGACGACCTCGAGACCGGCGGATACAAGATCATCACCACGATCGACAAGACCATGCAGGACGAGATGCAGACCGTCGGCGACACGCGCCCGGACGGCATGCCCGAGAGCATCCAGGTCGGCGGCATCGCCCTCGACCCGCGCGACGGCACCGTCAAGGCCATATACGGCGGTTCGGATTACCTGACGCACCAGCTCAACAACGCCACGCAGGCCCAGTTCCAGCCGGGCTCCACGATGAAGCCGTTCGCGCTGCTCGGCGCGGCCCAGGAGGGCGTGAACTTCAACACGATGTTCAACGGCAACTCCGGCCATCATTTCAACGGCATCAGCGAGGTCGTGAACAACGCGCTGAACAACAACTGGGGCAACATCAACCTGTACCAGGCCACCGCGAACTCGGTGAACACCGTGTTCATGAACGTCAACGAGCATCTGACGCCGCAACGCACGGCCGCCATCGCCCACGAGGCCGGCATCACGAGCGACATCGACGCGGATTCGCCGTACAACGTGCTCGGCATCAACGCGAGCACCGTGTGGGATCTGGCGCAGGGCCACGCGACGATCGCGGCCAACGGCGTCAAGAACACGCTGCACATCGTCGCCACGGTCAACGACGGCAAGGGCAACGAGGTGTACAAGACCGCCATCAAGAACGAGAAGGTGTTCGACGCGAACGACTGCGCGCTGGTGCAAAAGGCGATGCAGGGCACCACGACGAACGGCACCGCGGCGGGCACCGCGGCGGCGCTCAGCCGTGCGGTGGCCGGCAAGTCGGGTACCGCCAACGACCAGACCGCAGCCTCGTTCGTCGGCTACGTGCCGCAGCTGCTCAACGTGTGGGCGATCTGGAACCCGGGCGACGACGGCAGCTCGCAGGTCGTGCCCGAATTCGCCGGATACGGCATCTCGTCCACCGGCTACCCGGCCCACCTGTTCACCGAATTCATGAGCCAGGCCCTGTCCGGCCAGGAGGTCATCGACTTCCCGACCGCCACCGACAACGGCAAGATCGGCGGATCCGACGGCACATGGGGCCTCGGCTCGGCGTACACCAAGCAGCAGGAGGCCCAGAAGAAAGCGGAAGAGGACGCCAAGAAGCAGGCCGAGGAAGACGCCAAGAAGCAGGCCGACGAGGATGCGCAGAAGAAGGCGCAGCAGGACGAGGAGACGCAGTTCCAGCAGCAGTGCGCCGCCAACGCCCAATACAGCCCGCAATGCCCCGGCTACAAGGATCCCGCCGCGACCGACACCGGCAACGACAGCGGGGCCGGAGACGGCACCGGGACCGGCGGAAACTCCGGTGATTCCGGCAGCACCGGCGGCACCGGCGGCACCGGCTCCGACAGCGGTTCAGACGGCTCAAACAACTCCACCACCACGCCCGACACCGCCAACTCCACCACCACCCAAAACCAGCAATAAGCAAAACATCGGGCTCCCCTCCCTGAGGGGAGCTGTCGGCGCAGCCGACTGAGGGGAGCAAAACCGCAACGCGCAAGCGGATTCCTAAGGCTGTGCCGAATGGGGGTGGTCAGAACCGAGCAAGGTCGAACCAGCCGCCCCACTCGTCACTCGTCGTTACGGGACTCGTCGTTCAGCGCGACGTCGAGCTCGCTGCGGCGGCACAGCGTGCCGAGACTGATCATCGTCTCCACATGCCGCAGACCGGGGATCGACCACACCCGTTCCAGCAGCAGCCATTGAAGCTGCTTATGGTCGCGGACCACGAACCGCGCCATCATGTCGTAGCTGCCGGTGAGGAGCAGCAATTCGGTCAACAGCGGGATCTCGCGCAGGGCCGTAACGATCCTTGCGGGGTTGGCGTCCTGTTCGATGCTCATCGGCATCACCACCAGAATCGGGTATCCCAACGCGGAATGATTCGTGACGATCCCCTTGTGCTCGATGACATGCATGCGCTGCATGCGCTGCATGCGCTCGGCGACGGTCGGTGCCGAAACGCCCAACTGCGAGGCGAGGGAACGCTGTGACCGCGAGGAATCCTCATTGAGGAGCATAAGCAGCCGGCGGTCGACGTCATCCAAGCTCACCGGTGGATAATCGACCTCCAACAGGCCGTGAATATCCAGCGCGGACGACCCGTCGCCCTTATGCTCCGTCATGACAACCCCTTAGTCGGCGTGATCGCCGAAGCCGTGCGCCTCCAATTCCCGAAGCAGCGTCAACGTGAAATTGACGTGGGTAAGATAATCATCCAGCGCACCGTGTTCGTTGTACCCATGCATATTACCATCAGGGCGCAGCGTGCCCGTTGGCGAGGCGATGGGAGCGCCGAGATATTTGAGAAATATGGCGCCCGGACCGGCTCCCGTCATGATGTCGTAGATCACCGGCTCCTTGCCGTATGCCTGCGCGGCCGCATCCGACACCGACTGCCCGAAGCAGGAGTCCGGCGAAGAATAGGCCGGCTCGATGACATCGACCTTCTCAACGGTCGCATCGAGGTTCTGATCGGCCACATACCGACGGATCAGCTCGAAACAGCGCTCGGGATCCATGCCGGGAACCAAGCTGAACCGCACGCGGGCCGAACAGGACGGAGGAATGCTGCGCACGCTGCTCGAATCGAGATCGAAGGAGGCCAGGCTCATGCCCGGCTCGAAAATGAACCGGCGCTGCAGTTCGGCCTCGTTGTCGATCGGGTTGGGGTTGACCGTATCGTTGAGCCGCAGCGAATCGCCCGGCACACCGATCCTGCGCAGCCGGAGCATCGCCTGAGGCGAGGCCTTCACCGCAAGCTCGCGCATGCCAGGCACCGCCACCAGCCCGTCAGGCGTGGTCAGGCTCGCCACGATCTTCATGACCTCCAGCGGCGCCGAGCGCGCCACCGTACCATAGGAGGGATGGATGCCGTCCTTGAGCGCATGGACGGCGATGCGCACGCTCAACGAGCCCCGGCACCCGAATCCGATGGACGGGCTGCCGTCCTCCTCGCGCAGGTAGCTTTCCCACAGGCAGGCGTCGGACCGGAACAAATCGGCGTGTTCCCTGAGCACGTCGCCCAGACCCGGAGAGCCGATTTCCTCGCACGCCTCCGCGAAATAGATGACCGTATACGGCAGCTTGCCGCCGTGCTCCTCCTTCCACAGGCGGAAGGAGTCGAGCCGACCGGCCACATCGGCCTTGTCGTCGCAGGCGCCGCGCGCATACATGACGCCGTCGTGCACCTGTGATTCGTATGGCGGGTAGGTCCATTGGCCCAGATCGCCGGCGTGCTGCACGTCATAGTGGTTGTACAGCATCAGGGTCCTGTCCGACACGCCGCGTTCGATGCCGTAGACCACCGGGCCGTACTCGGGAACCGGCACCGTGCCGACTTCGCCGAACAGCGGGCGCAACTGCCCCTCCAGCCATTCGGCGGCCTTGCCGATTTCCGGCAGGTTGTCCGCCGTGGACGCAAACCGGCAGAGGGTGCGCCACCGCTCGATGATCGCGTCGCGCTGTTCAAGGATGCGGGGATCCATGCTCATATGCAGATCCTGCCTTTCATGTGTCGAGGGTCGTCATCCATCGGGGCCGGCCGCCGTGGTCGCCGCGGGTGACACGGCGACCGGCCCGGGCTCCGTCAGCGCTGCAGCGGCGCCGGCTCCATGCCATACGGATAGTCGGCCAGCAGCTTGCCGCCATCCTTGGTCACCAGTACCAGGCTCTCCAGCCGCACGCCGCCGAAGCCCTGGCGGTAGCAGCCCGGCTCGATGGCGATTACATCGCCCTCAACCAGCTCGCCCGGCGTCTGGTTCAGCGACGGCGGTTCATGCACCTCCAGTCCGACGCCGTGGCCCAGCGAGTGGAAGTACCCTTCGATCAGGGACTCCCCCGGCTTTTTGGTGAGCTGCGTGGGCTGGCCCGCCTCGATCATCGGTTCGCATGAGATGCGGTGCAGCTCGGCCGTGGCCAGACCCGGTCGGATCGCGGCCAAGGTCCGGTCGTAGGATTCCTTGACCAGCTTGTAGTAGAACTTGAGCTCGTCGTTGATCTCGCCCTTGACGAAGGTGCGGGTCATGTCGGTGGTGCATCCGCGCTGCAGATCGCGCGGGTCGATGTCGACGGTGACCGGCTCGCCCTCGAGCACCTGGCCGGAACCGGCGCAGTGCCCGATGCAGGTCTGCGGGCCATGCGCCACGATCGTGCCGCCGTCGTCGCAGCCGTGGCGCAGATAGGCCAGACGCACCAGATACTGCAGATGCTCGCAGGTGAGCGGCTCGCCATCGAGCATCAGTCCGCCGTCTTCGGCGACATCGGCGCGATACAGGGCGTCCGACACGTACGCGGTCGCCTCCTCGGCGGCCTTCTGCGCACGCATGATGCTTTCCAGCTCCGAATCGGTCTTGCAGCGGTGCGCGTCGGAGAAAAATTTCTCGTCGACGGTGAGCTTCAGCCCCTTGGCGCGCAGGAAATCCGCCGCCTGGGTCGGGAACGTCGGCGGGATCAGCGCCTTCGTCACGCCGGTGCGCTTCAGCGCCTCGGCGTAGCAGTCCAACTCGGCCGTGGTCTCGTCCGGCTCGCTTGCCTTGAACTCATCGAAGCCCAGGCTTTCCAACGGCATGACGGTGACGCCGGGCACTTCGCGCATGCGGGCGCTCTCCAAGGTGCTGCATGCCACATAGTCGTCACCCGCCTCGGTGTGGATATACATGAACGGATCATGCACGTCATGGGGGATCAGATGGTGCATATCCGCCGCAGCCGTGCTCGCATAGATGATGAATGCCGATGTCATCAGGACTCCTTCCGTGGGCCGGTATGGACTCACATATCAAAATGCAAGTTTTAATCATACTATCTCTTACAAATATGACACTATCAGTGTATTAGTATTTCATTTGAGTAACAATACCTGATCATCAGTTAACAAATGAATATCTTTTCCGGCTATTGTTGATGCATGTCCACAGAAGAGAAAGGACGGGACATGAACAGGTTCAGTAAAGTGGCCAAAACGGCGGCGATGATCGCCGCGCTCACGCTGTCAATGTCCGGATGCGGCGCATCCTCCAACGGCTCCGGCAGCAAGTCCTCGCAGGATTCCTACGACAAAACCGCAATCATCACCACCAACGGCTCCGAACCGTTGAATCCCCTGACCCCGGTGCAGTCCGTCGAATCGGGCGGCGCCAAGGTCGCCACCCAGCTGTTCGCCGGACTGGTGACCTACAGCAGCGACGGCAAGCCCGTGCTCGACGCCGCCGAATCGATCACGCCGAACGACGACAGCGCCGAATGGACCGTCAAGCTCAAGAGCGGCTGGACCTTCACCAACGGCGAGAAGATGACCTCCGATTCCTTCATCGATTCGTGGAACTACGCGGCGAAGCTGAGCAACGGCCTGCAGGCGGCCTCCTATTTCAGCAACATCCAAGGCTATTCCGATTCCAAGGATTCCGATCTGACCGGCGTGAAGAAGGTGGACGATCTCACGTTCACCGTGGCGCTCAACAAGCCGGAATCCGACTTTCTGATGCGTCTCGGCTACGTCGCCTTCGCACCGATGCCGTCCGTCGCCTTCGACGACATGAAGGCCTACGGCGAGCACCCGATCGGCAACGGCCCGTACAAGATGGCCAGCGACAGCGCATGGCACCACGACCAGAAGATCGAACTGGTCGCCAACCCTGATTACAAGGGCATCCGGCAGCCGAAGAACGGCGGCATCACGTTCAACCTGTACACCTCGCTCAACTCCGCCTACGCGGATGTGCAGTCGGACAACCTCGACATCCTCGACACCCTCCCCGACTCGGCGATCAAGAGCGCGGACACCGCCTTCAAGGGCCGCAACGTCAACCAGGCGGCGGCCATCTTCCAGTCCATCAGCATCCCGTACTACCTGGAGCACTGGAGCGGAGAGGAAGGCACGCTGCGCCGGCAGGCCATCTCCTACGCCATCAACCGCGACACCATCGTCCAGAAGATCTTCAACGGCACGCGCACCCCGGCGACCGACTTCTCGTCTCCCGTGGTGGACGGGTACAGCAAGTCGCTCGAAGGCAGCGACGTGCTGAGCTACAACGCCGACAAAGCCAAGGAACTCTGGGCACAGGCCAACGCGATCTCGGACTACGGCGACAACACCTTCTACATCGCCTACAACGCCGACGGCTCGCACAAGGCCTGGGTCGACGCGGTCTGCAATTCGATCAAGAACACGCTGGGCATCAACGCGGAGGGCGACCCGTACCCCACCTTCTCCGCCTCGCTGGAGGACCGCCTCGGCGCCAAGCTCAAGGGAGCGACCCGCGCCGGGTGGCAGGCCGACTGGCCGTCGCTGTTCAACTTCCTCAACGAGAACTACCGCACCGGAGCCAGCTCCGATCTCGAAGGCTACAGCAACAGCGAGTTCGACAAGCTCATCGACGAGGGCGCCGCCTCCACCTCTTCGGAGGACGCCATCAAGAAGTTCCAGCAAGCCGAGGAGATCCTGCTCAAGGATCTGCCGTCCGTGCCGCTGTGGTATCAGAACGTCAACGGCGTCTGGTCCACGAAGGTCAGCAACGTCAACTTCGGCTGGGATTCCGTGCCGATCTACTATGAGGTCACCAAATCCAAGTGATCGTGCGGCCGCATCCCACGGCCCGCACCACGGTCACCCGATCGACCGATCATGCGATCGCCCGCGCCCGCCCGTACCGGACGCGCCGGGCGGATGACCGACGAAACTGCCACGGCTCCGAGTCCGTGGCAGTTTCATTGATGCCGCCACGGATCGGCGGCGAGCACGCCGTGCGCGCGACTCCCAGCGAGCCGAGCACATCCAGCAAGTCCAGCAAAGTCCAGCAAGTAAGGAAGGAAGCACCCATGCTCAATATCGACCCGTCCTGGAGGCATATCACCTCGCCCGATTTCTCCCCATATGACGGCATGGACCCGGACCGCAAGATCCTGCTTACCGGAGCCGACCTGTTCTTCCCGGACCCGTGCCTGCCGGCGCATGTCATCGAGGCGACCAAACGGGCGTTGGATGAGGGACGCACGCACTATTCGCTGGCCAACGGCTACGCCGAGCCCGAGCTGCGTGAGGCATTGGTGCGCAAGCTGGCGACCTTCAACCAGCTCGAAGTCGACCCCGACACCGAGCTGCTGGTGGTGCCCAGCTCCGCGATGGGCCTGTATCTGGGCATCCGCGTCTGCGTCAGGCCCAACATGGGTGACGAGGTGCTCAACATCGAGCCCGGCTTCTCCGAGAACATCAACGACGTGCTGCAGATCGGCGCGGTCAACGTGCCAGTGCCCGTGCGCGAGGAGACCGGGTTCCATCTGGAGCTCGATGTTCTGGAGTCGAAGATCACCGAACGCACCCGCTGCATCGTGCTGACCAATCCCAACAATCCGACCGGCACCGTGTACGACCGCGAGGAGCTGCTCGGCCTGACGGACATACTCGAACGGCACAATCTCATCGCCGTGGTCGACCAGGATTTCGAGCGGCAGGTCTACGACAAGGAATACGTCACCTTCGCCACGCTTCCCGGCATGCGCGCGCGCACGATCAGCGTGTTCGGCACATCCAAGGATCTGGGGCTCACCGGCTACCGCGTGGCCTACATGGTGGTGCCCAAGGAGCTGTTCCCCGTGCTCAAGCCGGCGATTTTCAACGTGCATGGCCCGACCAACACCTTCGCGCAGATCGGCGCCGCGGCGGCGTTCGACGACCCGAAGTACGCCGACGACTGGGTGGAGCTCATGCGCGCGCGGCGCGCAAGGGGTCAGCGCATACTCGACGCCATCCCGGGTGTGAGCTGCCCGCTGCCCGAGGGCGGATTCTACTTTTGGGCGAATGTCAGCCGTCTGGGCACCTGCGAGGAAGTGCGCGACTGGCTGCTCGCGGACGCGCAGGTCGGCGTTGGCCCCGGCACCTGGTTCACGCCGTTCGGCGAAGGATATCTGCGCATCATGTACGGAGCCGTTCCCAACGAGGAGCTCTACGACGAAGCTCTGCGCCGCATCGACGCCAGTCTGCGCTGGCTGGCCGCGCGCAGGGGCGTCGTCGACTAGCGCTCCCTCTGGAGAGGAACACGGCTGAGGCCAAACCAGTCACGCCCGCCGAATGAGCGACTCGGCGGAACGTCTGCGACAGCGCACGAAGCGTACATCGCATGTAACGTCTCGAGCTGACGGCGCAGCCAACTGGCTCCAACCGATCGCGCCCCGGCGGATTCACACAGACGCTGGTCGATATCGTCGCACGGAACAATCCGACGTGACATTGATCGGAGTCACAGACTTCTGCACACTAGCCGCGTTCCTGTGACCGCCCCCAGATCAACATGAAGCGTCGATTCCCCGCACCGGTGCTTCACCGCCATCGACATGACATATCGTGCTAAAACCTCAGAAAAGTGCGATTCCATCTACATATAAAACCTTAGAAACGTGCAATCGAGGAGTGGCGATGTTCCGGAGGAAGGCGTACAACAGGCTTCTCGCGTGGAAGCGAAACGGCGGCGGGACAGCCATGCTGATCGAGGGCGCCCGCCGTGTGGGCAAGTCCACGGTCGCGGAGGAGTTCGCCAGGAACGAATATGATTCGTATGCTTTGGTCGATTTCACGAGGATGGATGCCGAGTTCAGACAGACATTTTTGGACATGCGCAACGACCTCGACGGCCTGTTCCTGTACCTGTGCGCGGCGCTCGGCGTAACGCTCACGCCACACCGGTCCTTGGTCATCTTCGACGAAGTCCAGATGTTTCCCCAGGCAAGGGAGTTCATCAAGCATCTAGTCGCCGATGGGCGGTTCGACTACATCGAGACCAGTTCGCTGATCTCCATCAACGCCAATGTGAGGGACATTCTGATCCCCTCCGAAGAGGAGTCCATGCGCATGGGACCGATGGACTTCGAGGAATTCCTGTGGGCGATGGGCGAGGAAGCCTTGGCCCGGATGATTCGCTATGCGTTCGAGTCCGGCGTATCGTTGCCCGATTCGCTGCACCGCAAGGCGTCGCGCCTGTGGCGTGAATACATGCTGGTTGGCGGCATGCCGCAGTCGGCGGCGGCCTACGCTCCCGCCCGGGACATGGCCGCGGCGGACCGCGCCAAGCGCCTGGTGCTCAAACTGTATCGGGAGGACATCGGTAAATACGGCGGTCTGGCGGCAAAGCGCGTGCGCGCGGTATTCAATGCAATCCCGGGCCAACTGGCGAAGCATGAGAAGAAACTGGTCTATAGCCAAGTCGAGAAGGGGTCCCGCTCCCGTGACTTCATGACGGCCTTTGCGTGGATGCGCGAGGCCGCGACGGTCAACCTGTGCATACTGGCCGAGGATCCTTCGCTGGGGTTGGCGCTCAGCGCCGACGACACGGTCGTGAAATGCTATATGGCCGATACCGGCCTGCTGTCCACCATGGCGTTCTCCTCGGACGGCCCATCGCTGCCGGACGTGTACCGCCAAGTGCTGCTGGGCGCGGACGGCGTGAACGAGGGCATGCTTGCCGAGAACGCGGTCGCCCAGCAGCTGGTCGCGGTCGGACACGACCTGTACTTCTATGCGAAGTCATCCAACATACGCGAGGAACGTATGGAAATCGACTTCCTGATCGTGCGCCCGTACCCGGGACGCAGCGATGAAACCGCGAATCAGCCCCATCGAGGTCAAGTCCGGTAAACGGTATTCGACAGTGTCTCTCGACAAGTTCCGCACGAAGTTCGCTGGCAGAACGGGAGAGGAATATGCGCTTCATTCCCGGCCCATGGCAAGGGACGGCTATCGGCGCCTGCTGCCCCTGTACATGGCATTCTGCCTGTAACCGGACTCCCTTGCCAAAAAGTCCACAGCCCCGTCATGAACCATATGACGGCGCAACCAACCGTCTCAGCGCAGCGCGCTGAGACGCTCGTATTCGGCGCGGGTCAGCGAGACCACGCCGCCGTGCTTGGTGTGCGGGGCGAGCGAGAACTCGGGGTCGTCGAGCGGACGCCACCCGGCGTCCAGATCATTGGAGATCATCGGGCGATAGCCGATCGACGGGATCACGTCCACGAACAGATACCACTCGTCGTTCGCGCCGCCATCGTTGTGATGGTTGGCGAACACGGCCGGGCCTTCCACACCGTGGCCGTCCGAATAGCATTCGCCGATATGCGTCTGCACGCGCGTCCACACCGTGCCCGGCTCCCACCAGCGCTCGGCGTCGGTCGATTCCATCCCGATTCCTTCGCCGCTGCCGTCCGCCTTGCCCGTGCCGTTGTCCTTGGTGATGCGGTACGTGCGCTTGGTGCCGTTGGGCAGCTTGCGCTGGATCATCGTGGTGTCGATGGAATTGGTTCCGGTATCGACGAACACGCCGCCGTACTCGTACGTATCCTGCGTGAAGTCGCGCGTCACGCCCCATAGCACCCTGTCGTGCACGTCGTCGCTCTCATGCCCGGGATCGTCGTCGGCGAACAGCTTGCTCGACCAGTACATGACGAACGCGCCGCGGCCGCCGTCATGATCTTCCGGATAGTAGTCGGGCACCCACAGGCATTCGCAGGCCCACGCCATGCCCAGTTCGAGATGACCGCCGTCCGGTTTGCGCGACACGTCGAGCGTGCGCGCCTCGCTCCAATGCACCAGATCCGGCGACTGCCAGACGATGAGGTCCGTGCTGCCGTGGTGAGACCAGTAGTGCCAGTCGGTATCGGAGCCCGAGCCGTTGCCGTCGCCCATCACGCGCAGATCCGTGGCCACAATGTACCACATGCCCGTATCGGGGTTGCGCACGATGTGCGGGTCGCGCACGCCCTTGGTGCCCAGCTCGGAGCTCAGGATCGGCTCGCCGCCCTTGAGCGGGATCCAGCGGCGCGGGTCGTCACCGTCGGACAGATCCATGTAGACGCGCTCGGTGTGCCCGAGCGCGTTTTCGATAAAGTGCACCAGCAGGTAGCCATACTGCTCCCCCGGGTTCTTGCCGTCAATGCTGTCGTTCATCCGTTCCTTCTCCGCAATCGTCATCGTTTGTGTCGTCTCTGTCGTATCGGTGTTGTGTCTGTATCGTTCCGGTCATGCTATCGGTCAACCGCCTCATTGTAATGCATGGATACCGGCGTTCTCGTCATCATCGGCAAGATCGGCGCACAATCAACGTAAATGATCCAGGATCCGTTCACCGGGCCGCGCCGCGGCCGACGCCCCCACGACACGCCCCGCAGAAACGCGCGAGGCCCCTTCCCATGCAGGGAAGGGGCCTCACCGAAAAGCCTTCGCACTCATCACGGCATATCCGCCGTTATCCTGTGTCGGCAATGCCTGGCTCCCCTCCGAGAGGGGAGCCAGACATCGCAAACGGATTACCGATGCGGGATACTACGTCAGCGTTCCGACCTGTTGACCGCGGAAATGATCGCCTTGAGCGAGCTCGTGATGATCGAGGAGTCGATGCCGACGCCCCAGATGATCTGGCTCTCGGCGTCCTCACCGATCTGGCACTCCACGTAGGAGGCGGCCATCGCGTCGGTGCCGACGGACATGGTGTGCTCCACGTAGTCCATCACCGAGACCTCAATGCCGAGGTTCGAGATCGCGTTGATGAACGCGGCGATCGGGCCGTTGCCGATGCCGGACAGTTCGCGCTCGACCGGCTGATCGGCGTGCGCGCCGGCGCCGCGATCGAGCAGACGCGCCTTGAGCACGGTGTCGGACCCGTCCTCGCCGGAGGAGACGGACACCTTGAGCAGCTTCAGGCGGCCCCACTGCTCGAGCGATTCGTCGCGCGAGTCGCCGACGACCACGCCGGCCGCCGTCGCGCCCGACTCCTCGACCGGCAGGTACTCGTCCTTGAACAGGCGCCAGATGTCCTCGTCCTTGACTTCCTTCTTGGTCTCGTCGGCGTATTTCTGCACGATCTTGTCAAACTCGATCTGCAGACGCTTGGGCAGGTCGAGGTTGTGGTTGGTCTTGAGCAGGTAGGCCATACCGCCCTTGCCGGACTGCGAGTTGACGCGGATGATCGCCTCGTACGTACGGCCGATGTCCTTCGGATCGATCGGCAGGTACGGCACGAGCCACACGAAGCTGTCGAGATCGGCGCCGGCGCGATCGGCGGCCATCTGGCGGGCCTCGAGACCCTTCTTGATGGCGTCCTGGTGCGACCCGGAGAACGCGGTGAACACGAAGTTGCCGGCGTAGGGGTGGCGCTCGGAGATCTTGATCTGGTTACAGTACTCGACGGTCTTGCGGATCTCCGGCACGTTGGACAGATCGAGCTGCGGATCGAGGCCCTGGGTGAGCCAGTTAAGGCCCAGCGTGACCAGGTCGACGTTGCCGGTGCGCTCGCCATTGCCCAGCAGGCAGCCTTCCACGCGGTCGGCGCCGGCCAGCACGGCCAGCTCGGTGGCGGCCACGCCCATGCCCTCGTCGTTGTGCGGGTGCAGGGAGAGCACGACCGAGTCGCGGTCGTCGAGGTGGGTGGAGACGTACTCCACTTCGTCGGCGAACACGTTCGGCGTGGTCATCTCCACGGTGGCGGGCAGGTTGATGATCATCGGATGCTCGGGGGTGGGCTTGATGACACCGATCACGGCGTTGCACACCTCGACCGCGTACTCCGGCTCGGTGCCGGTGAAGGATTCCGGCGAGTACTCGTAGTACAGGTCGATGCCCTTGGCCTCGCCCTCAAGGTCCTTGCACAGCTCGGCGGCGTCGGTGGCGAGCTTCTTGATCTCGTCCTTGTTCTTCTTGAACACCACCTCGCGCTGCAGCACGGAGACGGAGTTGTAGAAGTGCACGATGGCGCGCTTGGCGCCCTTGAGCGCCTCGTAGGTGCGGCGGATGAGGTGCTCGCGGCACTGGGTGAGCACCACGATGGTCACGTCGTCCGGGATGAGCTCGCGCTCGATGAGCATGCGGATGAAGTCGAAATCGGTTTCGGATGCCGAGGGGAAGCCCACCTCGATCTCCTTGAAGCCCATGGAGATGAGCAGGTTCCAGAAGCGCAGCTTGCGCTCGGAATCCATGGGGTTGACCAGCGCCTGGTTGCCGTCGCGCAGGTCGACCGAGCACCAGCGCGGGGCGCGCGTGAGGCGCTTGCCGGGCCATGTGCGCTCGGGGAAGTCGAACGGCACCTGCTTGTCATAGGACGCGTACTTGTTGTACGGCATCTTGCTCGGCTTCTGGGGTTCGCCGATGAATCGCGCCGGAGGCAGCAGCGGGTCGTTGTTCCCTCCGTTGGACGCTGCAGCCGCAGCCGCGAGATCAAACACCGATGATTGATCCTGACCCATCACTCCTCCTTCTTTGTTCAAGGTTGCCGCCGAACAGTGACCGGCGGGCGTATTCCGTTTCGTTTACGCGCACGTAACATGCGTAAACCCCTATCCTACCGATCATCGCCCGGCAAATCGCCGCCGTTCCGCTATACGGCCTTTGGATCGGCGCCGTGGCGTGTCCCTGCGGAGCCACCGCCGACGGCCCGACCCCCGTAGCCGCCCGAGCCACCGCAGCCGGCCGTGCCACGAATGTGAATTCTTCACGACGATATGAGCAATTCCCCGTTCGGGTGTCGCAATTACAGGCGCGTTTGCCTATATTGAAATCCATGACACTGCGATTCCGCGACGACGGCACCTTCCGTGTGCTGCAAATGGCCGACGTGCAGGACGGCCCCGACGTCAACGCCGACACGATCCGCATGATCGAAGCCGCCATCCGCGAGGCCGATCCCGATCTGGTGGTGTTCACCGGCGACCAGATCCGCGGATACGATCCCGCCTACATCGACACCTTCCTGCGGCGCCGCGGCGAGAACCCCGGAGCCAAGGTGCGGCTCGTCACCGAGATCGAGGCGAAGCTGCACGGCGTGCGCCGGCGCATCGCGGCCAGACGCAATCCCGATCTGCCGCCGACCGAGGACATCGTGACCATCGACGACCTGATGGACGACACCAGGCAGAAGGTACGCGACACGTTCAGCGCCTTCCTCGGCCCCGTCATCAAGGCCGGCGTGCCCTTCGCCGCGACCTATGGCAACCACGACTTCCAGTGCGGCATCCTCGCCGACGAGCAGGACGATATGTACCGCGAGTACCCCGGCTGCCTGAACCCCGTGCAGGGCAGCTCCACGCTGGCTCCGGAACCGGGCACGTTCGCGGTACCCATCGAATCGTCCGACGGCTCGGGGCGCGTCGCCATGAGCGTGATGATGGTCAACTCGGGCGACTACGCGGGCAAGCCGGCCGAGAACGACATCCAATACCCCGCGTACGCGGCCAATTCACGAGGACTCGACCTGGCGGACGCGGACGGCTACGGCACGCCGACGCCCGAGGCGATCGCGTGGCTCGGCGGCGCGCAGCGCGAGCTGGGCGAACGCAACGGCGACGGCAAGCCAGTGCCAGCGATCGCGTTCCAGCACATTCCGCCGCAGGAGTTCTACGACTGCCTGACCGAAGTGCCCGCATGGACGCCGAACGCCGTGGAGGGCACGCGCAATTTCGCCGGCCACTGCTACACGCTCAACCACGAGGTCTGCCGGCCCGGCTCGCGCCTTGGCGAGGCCATCGGCTGCGCGGACGACAACGTGGGCGAGGTCGATGCGCTGCTCGAAGCGGGCGGCTATTTCGCGCTGTTCTGCGGGCACGACCACAAGAATTCCTTTGTCGGGCACGTGCACGGCATCGATCTGGGATACGCGCCGACCTGCGGGTTCGAGTGCTACGGGCCCAAATCGCGCTACCGCGGCGTGCGGCTGTTCGAGTTCAACGAGAGCAATCCCCGCGCCTACGTGACCCGCATGCTCACCTGGGGCGATCTGGTAGGGCGCTATTCCGGCAACGAGCTGCGCGTGTTCTTCGAGGACCACTGCATCACCGATGCGATCGGCCTGCGCAACGAACTGCGCCGACCGCAGGTGTTCGCCACCGTCGCGCTGACCACGACCGCCGCATTCGCCGCGATCGTGCGGGGCATCGTTCGTCAGTTGCGGCAAGGCGGACGGCCCTGACGTCCTACGCTAGCGGCTTGCGTAAATACTGAAGTGGTTCATGCCCCCGCTGGCGGGGGCTGTCGGCGCAGCCGACTGGGGGTGGTTGCAAACACTGCAATGCCACGCCACGGCCCGCCTCCGGTCTTAGTCGAGACCGCGTCTCACCGGAACAGACTCACGCCACGGCGGGCCACGCAGTAGGCGTTGCCCAGCCACGTATGGCGGGAGTTGGGCCACACCGCGCCAAGACGCGGCGCGTTCTGACTCATCCAGATGCTCGGCACCCGCCCGTCGGCGCTGCGCGAGCCAAGCAGGTTGAACCCGTTCTTCTCCAGCAGCCATTCGGGGTGCTGGGTGGCGATGGCGAGGCCTTCCTCAAGCGTGAGCGGCAGGCGCTCGTCGGAGTCGATGAGCTTGCGGGCCACATCCGGCTCGCGGTTGATGTAGCAGGTGCCGGTATGCGGTTCGACGACCAGGTAGAACGGCCCTTCGGGCGGCTCGAAGCCGTCCTGGGGCAGGAAGCTGGCGATATCGCGCGGCGGCATCGTCGTGAATCCGGCCATGCGATTGATGCTGGTTCGGGCGATCAGCGATTCGGGCGATACCAGCTCCCTCGTGGGGACCAGCAGGATATCGGATCCCAGATCGCTTTGCTCCAGCGCGCCGATCAGCGGCCGGGCGAGCGCGCGGAACGCGGCGGCGCTGATGTCCGCCACATCCGGGTACCCCAACGCCACGAGACGGTCCAACTGCCTTTGCGCTTCTGCTGATGCCTTTGACATATTCACCAGCCTACCAGCGCCATGCTCTGACAGTTCAGCATGCCTGCGAGCGCAGTAAAATCTTCAGGCTGCATTCTTCGTTATCACATGCTCGATAACGCGACGCGGCAATATCGCAGGACCCTGCCATGACAATGCGCCGATTCCGTCTCACGTTGCGGCAAAACCCCCGTAATATCAGACATGCGTTAGCATTTCGCGCTAATGTGTACAGCAGGAGACGTCAGAGAATTGTCAATTGGTTACGACGACGGCGTCACGGCCCCGACAGGTCATATACGACAAGGAGCATATTATGATCAGCGCATCCGGGCAAGGCATAATGGCCTCTCCGGCCCCGGCGGCGCCGGACGTTCCGGAAGTCGCGTACAGCCAACAGGAGCTCGCGCTGCTGACACGCCTGTCCCTGCAAGCGGAGCCGACCGTATCGTCGCGTAGCCGCTGCGATGAGACAATGGACGCCATCAAGTCCTATATTCTGCGCGAACGTCTGCAACCCGGTGATGTGCTGCCCACGGAAACACAGTTATGCGAGGCGATCGGCGCCTCCCGATCCTCCATACGCGAAGCGGTGCGCAAGCTGGAGGCACTCAACATAGTCAAAGTGGAGCACGGCAAAGGAACATTCGTCGGATCGCTGTCGTTGGATCCCATGGTGGAGACTCTCGCTTTTCGCTCCATGGTATCTGTCGGCAAAAATTTCGCCGATCTTCAAGACGTGGTGGAACTTCGGAAATTCCTTGATCTGGGATGCGCGGACGAAGTGGTCGCGTCCCTTACCGGCAGCGAACAGCCGAGGCTGATGGAACTCGCCGATGCGATGACCAGCACCGCAAAAGAGGGAAAGACCTTCCTAAGCCTCGATATCGATTTCCATATGGGCATTCTCGACTCATTGAACAACACCATCGTCAAACAGATGGTTCGTTCCCTGTGGCTGGTCCACATGGCGGTGCTTCCGCAGCTTGGGCTCCCCGTATCCACCGAGCTTGACCGCACCGCCGTGGCCCATAAGCACATGCTCAGCTCGGCCTGCTCCGGCGACTTGGAAGGGTATCGCCAAGCGGTGCTGGACCACTACGAGCCGATCGAATCCATTTTGAGGCAGCGCATCCAGGACAGTTCCGAAAACGACGTATAGCCACGACACGCTTCAGCCGCACGCCGGCATACATACGTGAAACGGCCGCCGGCAGTCAGCCGGCGGCCGTTTCACGTCATTCGGACAGCAAGTACCGGACGTGCCGCACTATTTGGATTCCAGCGCCTCCACGCCGAACCAGCTCAACGGCAGACGCGTAAAGTACACACCAGCCGTCTCACGTTCCCACAACAGCCCGATCGCGCCATCCGGCAGGACCGACATGCACTGATAGACATAATGGTAGGGATTGAAGCAGCGATTGCGCTTCCAGGTTCTGCCCCCGTCCTCACTCAAACGCAGCACACCGCATCCACGGTACGGCCGCATCAGGCTGGCGTTGGCAAAAATGATCCGGTCCGAGGCGCATCCGCGTTCCCCAGCCGGCACCGTCACCGCATTGGGCTGGCTGAATATGTCCGGCAGCATCGGGTCAAACTCCACCGTATCCCATGTTTCGCCTCCATCATGGCTGACCGCTTTGCCCACTCTGCCCAGATGGTGTTGGTTGCGGAACAGGCACAGCACGTCCCCGTCCGACCGTTCCACGAACACCGATTCATGCGTGGTCGCATCGTCGTCATGCACATCCTGTTCATCGACGACTTCGCCGTTGACCGTCCGACCTTCGTTGATGGCCTTGCCGCGTCTCCATGTCCGGCCGCCATCATCGGAGATCAGCGCGCCACCGGCATTGAACTTGGGACTCGTTCCGGTGCAGTAATACGGGACAAGCAGCCGCCCCCGGTGTTCTCCCTCGCTGAGCTGGATGCCGTTACCGGGCGACGTGCCCAGAAATCCCATCCACGGCTCTTTTATCATGTGATTGATATGCCTCGGATTGGACCATGTCTCGCCATCATCGTCCGAATGCACCTCCACCACATAGCTGGTGCGCGCGGTCAGCAGGCTCTCGCATGGATCGGCGCCTTCCTTGAGATAGATGTTGCCTGCAGGAGCGCCGCCGCACGTCACATTGCCATCGTCGTCCACCCGATACGATGTGGCGTCACCGTCTCTGGACGTCACGATACCGTCGGACCGCAGGAGGTACTCCAGGCCTTTCGAATCATGCAGGATCAGGCGTCCCTGCTCGTCCAAGCCGATTCCTCTCTGTACATTCGCAAACCCCCTTCCTCCCGGGAAATGGTCGACAAGTACCGATACCCGGCCGGTTTCGCGGTCACAGACCATGCAGGAATCAATGACGCACGCGCCATCCAGTCCGCTGCCGGGAAAAGCGATAACGGTCTGCAGAGGCAGCCATGTCTGCCCGCCGTCCAAGGATCGCCGGATAACGAAATGGATCTCATTGGGCGCGTCGTTGGAGATGACCACACGCCGATCGGCGCCCGCAATCGTCACGCCGGACGGAGTAACGGCCAACGAAGGAATGCGATAGCTTGCCGAACCTTCATACCCCTTATCGAACAACGCCGTGTCGGTCGTCGGAGGAACATCCGAAAGCTTTCGAATCTGCCCGTCCATGAGCGGATACGCGTAGATGCCGCCGCTCCGCACTTCACCGCACAAACGCACCCCAAAGGAGTCCTCGCCAATCGACACATGCCGCAGATCCGGGTAATCGGCAAAAAACACCTGTCCCGGCTGGTGGATTTCCATATTTCCATCAACATAGATGTCAATGGCGCCTCGGAACGCGCGCACGACCAGATCATGCCAACCGCCGTCATTCCAAGATCCGAACGCACGGTACTCACACCACTCGCCATTGGCCAGCACCCGGTAAACGAATCCATCATCGTCAATGGAAACGTCCAAAACCTGCCCTTCGGCGGTCCTTGCCGCGACAATCGTCCCGAACTGCCCAAGCCCACGCACCCGGAACTGGGCATGAACCGTACCGGTCTTCATCGCGCGTAATGCAACGATGTCTTTCCCGGCCACATAGGCCGCCGCGAACTCGATATCGGGCTGCGGAATCGGCACATTGCGCTGGATGCGTTCCGAAGTCCACGCCTGCGCAAAGCATTCCACACGTTCGACGCGCATGCCTGGTTCATCCGCACAGACGAACATGCCTTTCCGCGCGTATTTCGACGGGCAGATATTGGTCGCGCAGGCGAACGCCTGATATCCGTCCACGTAGATTCTGGTGCCGAAATCACCGAATGTGACGTGCAGATCATGAACGCCGCCAAGTTGCACGCCATAGGTGTCCTCGACGTCCAGCACGATGCCTTCCTCGGGGGCTTCGATCCGCAGCGAGCCGCACGCGACGGAAACGCCGAGCACGAGACGCTCCGCGGCTTTGGCCTCCAGCAGGGCGCCGTCCGAAGAAATCCGGAACGTCGCACGCAACGTTCCTCCCGATTCCGGAAGCGACGCGGTACTCCACGCCCGATCGATATGATGGGAGAGATGTGTCATGCGGGCACCTTTCATATAAGTCTCATTGCCGTTTTCGCCGCACGGATCAGAACTCGGTGGAGGCGGAGACCTCATCGGGAGTGCGCGCCAGTTCCATGCCGCATTCCCTGAGCACAGCGGCGATACGCTTCACGTTCTCGTCCTTGAGCGGCAGCACCGGATCGGGCATCTGGTTGGTGTCGATCACGCCCAGCAGCGCCATCGCGGTCTTGAAGGCGCCCACACCGGCACCGAATCCCGCCACATCCTGAGGCACGGTGACGATGCGCATCAACGCGGACAGGCGATCCTGCTCCTTTCTGACGGCGTCCCAGTCACCGGTTTCAGCAGCATTCCACATACGCACATACCCATCGGCTTCCACGTTGGCGAGTCCCGGTACCGAGCCATCCGCACCAGCCATATAGGCTCCGTCGACCACGACTTCCTGACCGGTGAGCAGTGTGAGAGGATGGCCCGCTTTGGCATTGTCATCCGCCAGAAAACGGAAGGCGACGTCATCATTCGATGAGTCCTTGACACCGGCAAGCACCCCGTCCTTGCCCAGCCTGACCAGCAGATCGCCCGGCAGCTTGGTATGCACGCACACCGGGATGTCATAGGCGAACAGCGGCAAATCCGGCACGGCATCATGAATCAGGCGGAAGTGACGCTCCACTTCCTCCATGCCTCCAAGCGCATAGAACGGGCATGTGGCCACAATGGCGGAGGCGCCAAGTTCCTCAGCCGCCTTCGCATGCTCAATCACACGATTCGTTTCGGTGTCGATGCAGCCGACAAGCACCGGCACGCGGCCGTCCACGGCGTTCATCACCGTTTCGATGATCTCGCGGCGGCGCGCATCGGTGCTGAACGCCACTTCTCCGGAGGAACCGAGCGTGAACAGGCCATCGACTCCGGCATCAATCATGCGGTTGATCGAACGGACAAAGCTGGCCTTGTCCACTTCACCGGAGGCGGTAAGCGGGGTAACAACGGGCGGAATGACTCCGCGGAATTGAGTTGTCATGATGATTGCTCCTTAGCAGGTTTGACGATAATGAGATTTACGGTTCCGCCCGGATTGCGGATGCAAGGCGGACGGGTCGGGAAAAGAGAAGGATGGTCCGCGGATCCTACCGGCACTCCTCCGCGGTGGGATGCAGGAGCGACGGAGCCGCGCCCAACAGCAGCTTGGTGTAGCCGTCCTGGGGATTGTTCAACACGTCATGGGCCGGCCCGCGTTCCACGATGGTGCCATGATTCATCACCACGATTTCATCGGAAACGTAGCGTACGGTTTGGATGTCATGGCTGATGAACACCAAGGACAGGCCAAGGGATCGTTTCAGATCGGAAAGCAGATTGAGAATCTGCGCGCGGACCGAAACATCCAGGGCGGAAGTCGGCTCATCCGCAATGATCGCATCCGGATTGAGCGACAAGGCACGGGCTATGGCGACGCGCTGGCGCTGGCCGCCGGAAAGCTGGCCGGGCAGCGCGTACAGCACCGACTCCGGCAGCCCAACCATACGCAACAGTTCATTGGCACGCTTGATCCGAGCGGCTTTGTCGCCGACCTTATGCACGGCAAGCGGATCAATGAGCTGATCGATGATGCTCATACGGGAGTTCAGCGCGGTGGCCGGGTCCTGAAAGACCACGGAGACCACGCGTCCGATTCTCATACGCTCCTTGGCGGTGCGGTGAGTGACATCCTGGCCCTTGAACAGCACTTTGCCGCTGGTGGCCTGCTGCAATCCGCACATCACATTGGCCGTGGTGGACTTGCCGCAGCCGGACTCGCCGACGATGCCGATGGTCTGCCCGGGCATCAGTCTCAGGTTCACCTTATTGACAGCCGTGACCTTGCTGGGTCTGAGAATGGAGCCCGCACGCGTGGCGAACACCACCTCAACATCCTTGAGTTCGATGATCGCGACGTTCGGATCCTTCTTGGGATTTTCTGCGATACGGCTCATCGGGCGTCTCCTTCCTGAGCGGCGACCGCAACGTCGGCGTCTGCGGGCAATGCTGCGTAATAGTGGTGCGTTCCCGGCACCTGCTCGAAAATCGGGCGGGTGTTGAGTCCTACGGTCGGATGACTCGAGCGAGGCGCGAATCGGTCGCCCTTCGGGAATTCAGCCGGCGAAGGCACGGTTCCAGGCACTTGATGGAGTCTTCCGGCACCGGCCTCGATGGACGTGACCGCCCCAAGCAGACCACGGGTGTATTCGTGGCGGGGATCGGTAAGGATCTCCTTGGTAGATCCCTGCTCAACCACCTGCCCGGCGTACATCACGGTGATGGAATGCGCTATCTTGGCCACAAGGGCAAGGTCGTGCGAAACGAAGACCATGGCGAAGCCGAGCTTTTCGCGCAGTTCGTTCAGCAGGTCGATAACCTGCTTCTGCACGGTCACGTCAAGCGCGGTAGTCGGTTCATCGGCAATGATCAGCTTCGGGTCGCGCGTCAGAGCCATGGCGATAAGCACACGCTGGCGCTGACCTCCGGAGAGTTCGTGCGGATATGATTCCAGCGTGCGCTGCGGATCCAACCCCACAAGTTTGAGCAGTTCCTCGGCCGATCGGGTGCCTCCGCGGGAGGTGAGCTGCTTCATCTGCGCCTTGATCAGCATCGAGGGATTGAGCGAGGAGAGGGCGTCTTGGTAGATCATGGCGATTTCATGGCCACGCAGGGCGTTATGCTCCTTGGCGCTCATACCGACAAGGTTCCTGCCTCCGAAGAGGATTTCGCCGCTGATCTCGGCTTTGGGATCCAGCAGGCCCATGATGGCCAGCGACGTAATCGACTTACCGCAGCCGGACTCGCCGACCAAGCCCATCGTCTCGCCCGGGCGCACCGCGAAACTCACGTGGTCCACCACGTCGACGTTGCCATGGCGCGGGAATCTGATGCACAGGTTCTTGACCTCGATGACCGGGGCGTCCGTGCTTCTGGGCTCGAATCGGTCGGTACGGCGCATTTCGGCCTCCCGCAATCTGGCGAGTGACGCCTCAAGTCTGTCATGCTGGGCGGCATATGCGGCAACCGGGTCGACAAGCAGACGATCCTCCTCGCGCCGCGCCTCCTTATCCGCATCGCTCTCCTCGATCGGGGAGGTCGGGGCGGCCACCATCGCATCGGTGATGCCCTCGGACAGGATGTTGAGACACAGCACGGTGATCATGATCATCAGGCCCGGGAACAGCGCCTGCCACCAGTAGCCGAAGATCACGCCCTCCTTGGCGGAGGATAGGATGTTGCCCCACGTCGGCGTCGGTTCGGGGATACCCAGATTGATAAAGGACAGGGATGCCTCGAATACGATTGCATCGGCCACGCACAGCGTGGTGAACACCATGACCGGAGCGGCGATGTTGCGCATCACGTGCTTGCACAGAATCCACGGGGCACGCGCGCCGGAGACGATAACCGCGCGCACGTAGTCCTTGCCGTACTCGCTGATGATGTTCGCCCTCACGATGCGTGCGATCTGCGGCACGTACAGAATGCCGATGGCGGCGATGATGCCGAACATCGACTGGCCGAGAATCGAGACGAACACCGCGGCAAGGGCGATGCCCGGCACCGACATGAACACGTCAATGATCCGCATGATGATCTCGGAGATCCACGTACGCGCCACGGCCGCGATCGCGCCGATGATCGAGCCCAACACCAGTGCGAACAGAATGGACAATAGACCGATGACCAGTGAGTATCGCGCGCCATAGAACACGCGGGTCATCACGTCGCGCCCCACATTGTCGGTTCCGAACAGATGGCTGCCGCTCGGCGACTGATAGCTCACCGTAATGGCCAGCGGATCGTCCGGGGAGATAAGAGGGGCCGCTATGGCCACAGCGACCAGCAGCAGGACGAACAGCAATGCGAGCCGAGCACCGACGGTCATCTTGCCGAAGCGATTGAATGATATGCCGGGCCTGCTCACGGCCTCGGCCACTTTGTTTTTCCCGAGCAGCATGTCACACCGTCCTGATTCTCGGATTGATAAGCACGTACAGCATGTCAACGATGATGTTGATGATCACGAACGCCAGTGCCACAACAAGCACCACGCCCTGCACCAAAATCGGCTCGTTGCCGTTGATGCCTTCGAATAGCGCCGTGCCCATGCCCGGCAACGCGAAGATGATCTCGGTGATGATCGCGCCGCCCATCAGGTAGCCAATTTTCATACCGAGCACGGTGACCGGAGTGATCAGCGCGTTGCGGAACACGTTCCGGGCGATCACCACGCGCTTAGGCACACCGGCGCCGATCGCCGTGCGCACATAGTCCTTGTCGAGCTCTTCGACCATCGAGGTGCGGATAATGCGCGTCATCTGGCCGGCTACGGGAAGTCCCAGGGAAAACGCCGGCATTGCCATACGGGCCAGATACTCTCCGGGATCAACGCCGAACGGAACCAGCTCGCCGGCGCCAGGCAGCAGGGACAACTTGATCTGCAGCAGGTAGATGAGCAGCACGCCCAGCCAGAAGGACGGCGTCGCAATGGCGATGATGGAGATCACGCGGATCGCCTGGTCAACCCATGTATCGCGATACAGCGCCGCGAGCACGCCGAAGATCACGGAAAACACCACAGCAATGACCAATGCGATGAACGTCAGCTGCAAGGTGATCGGAAACGCGTCGCCTATGCGGGAGGACACCGAGTCCTTGTTCACGCCATAGACCCCGAGGTCGCCTCGGAACAAACCACCCAGATACGACAGGAATTGCTCGCCCCAAGACCGATCAAAGCCCATCTCGTGCCGATAGGCCGCAAGCTGTTCGGCGGTGGCGTTTTCACCGAGCGCCGAAACCGCTGGATCATACTGAGAGAACGACATCAGGAAGAAAACCAGGAAGACGACGCCGAATGCCACGAATGGCAGAGATATCAGTCGTCTTCCCAACAAACGCAGTAAATTACCCACTCTATATGCTCCTCTATGGTGGATTTACGATGGAAGGACCGCCACGCGACACTCGTCGTCCACGCAGCGGCTCCTTCGGGATTCCGGCGTTGACGCAACCGTCAACCGTTCAATGAGGCGTTCAGGAAATACAGGCCCGTGGTACCGATCGGGGTATAGGAGCCGAACGCATTCTTCTTGACGGCAGTGGACATCTTGCGGAAGAACAGCGGGTACATGGGCAATTCGTCGGAGACCAGATCGAAGCACTCGTTCCAATAGCCCTGCTGCTCATCACCGGTGGATCGGGCCGCTTTGTCCATAAGTTCATGGAGCTTGCCATAGCCGTCCGAGCCGTTCCAGAACGTGCGCTGTCTGGTCCACACGGTGTCGCCGAACCACCAGTTCAGCAATACGTCGGGATCGTTGCCGAATACGGTCGGATCGCCCGGCGCCAGCACCATGGAGAAGTCGGCATCGTCCTTATCGGTAATGGTCGGGAACAGTGCGGAGGACTTCATGGATTGGATATCCACCTTGAACCCGATCGCGTCAAGGTTGTTCTTGATTTGCGGGGCCAGCTGCGTAATCCACGTATGGTCGGTGGTATACAGCGTAAACTTCACGGGGCCGGTGACGCCGGCTTCCGCAAGCAGTTTCTTGGCCGTCTCCGGATTGTAGGTATACACGTTCGACGCCTGGTGATATGTTTTGAAGCTTTCGGGCACAAAACTCGTAACCATGTTGGCCTCGCCTGCCAGCTGGTTCTTGATCATGCTCTCGGCGTCGATAGCATAGAATACGGCTTGGCGAACGCGCTTGTCATCAAACGGCTTCTTCCTGGTATTGAACATGATGAAGGCCTGATTGAAGCCGCCCACCGTCTGAATGTCGGAGCCGGCCGCCTTCAGGGTGCCAAACGCCTTGGCGGGAACATTTTCCATGACGTCGCTTTTGCCGGCCTGCATCGCGGTGACGCGGGCCGTGTCATCGACATTCACGTTCCACACCATATGGGAGGCCTGTGCCGGGAACTCACCGTTGTAATACTCGTTCTTGTCGAACTTGACCTGCTGATCGGTGATCTCAGTGTACTTCCACGGGCCGGAGCCGATCGGCATCTTCTTGAGGTCCTCATCAGTCTGGCTGGCCGGAACGATATGCACCAACGCCATACGGTTCTTGAACAACGTGAAGGCGTATTTCAGCTTGAAATCGACCTTATTGTCGCTCCGCACGGTGATCGAGTCGATGAAATCCAGCATGGGGGCATAGACGCCGCCGGGAGCCATGACGCGCTCGAACGACGCCTTCACGTCGTTGGCGGTCACAGCGTTTCCATCGGAGAATTTTGCACCGTCGCGGAGCGTGATGACATATTCGGTATCGGAAACCGTTTCCGGATCACCCGCGGCCAAGCCGGAAACCAGTGTGTAGTCCGACATCTGCAGGGTGTACAGGGCTTCGGTCACATGCCAGTTCCCGGACATGGGCAGAGCCATGGAGGTGGACAGCGGATTAAAATCGCGGCTGCTGTAAGCGACCTGTGCGGTGATTGTATCCGAGACGGCCGGGCCGGACTTCGCAGTGTTCGTCGAACCTCCCCCGCACCCGCTCAGGGCGAGCGCGCCGGCCAGCACCACAGCGGCGACTTTGGCCATGCGGGTATTACAAGAATGCATCGGTTTCTCCTCTTCGTTGAGTGATGACTGAATCGCGATCCGAAATCAATGATTGACCGAATCTTTATTAATCATAAGACATCTGATGTCTGATTGCAAATCTCATCTGATGTCTGATGTCTTGACTTTGTCGTTGGCGTATCCTCGCCAGGGTATCGCTCCTTTCACGCCACGCCGTCGCGGAATCAGCCGCATCATGCAATCAGCGGCTCCAAACCATGAAACGCAACATCACAGACTCGCGGCGAACCAGCGCGTGATCGTCGTCGGATGCGTGATCGCGGTACCAACCACCGCGGCCCACGCACCACACTCCATCACACGGTGCAGCTGATCGGGCGTATGAATACGCCCCTCACACAGCACCGGCACGTCCGGAAACGCCTTAACCATCTGGACGAGCAGTTCGAAATCCGGGCCGTCGGTTTTCTCACGATCACCGGTATAGCCGGATAACGTGGTGGAGATGATGTCGGTACCTGCCTCGACGGCACGTTTGGCATCGGAGAAACTGCCGCAGTCCGCCATCGTGATGACGCCCTCGTCATGCAGCGCGCGGATGGTATCGGCATAGCTCAGCCCGTCAGGACGAGGCCTGCCGGTGGCGTCAAGCGCCACGATATCGGCGCCTGAAGCCACGCAGCAACGCGCATGGCGCAGTGTCGGAGTGATGTAGACTCCCTCATCCCCCTCCTTCCAGATACCAATCACCGGCACTTTCACCCGCCCCTTGATAGCGGCGATATCGGCCAGTCCCTGACAACGGATGCCCACCGCGCCACCTTCCACGGCGGCCATGGCCATTTGGGCCATCGTCTCGGGATGGCGCAGCGGCTCACCCGGATACGCCTGACAGCTCACAACGAGTCCGCCTTTGATTTTCTCGATTACCCGATGCATAACGCGTTTCCTTTCCTTGTATTGCGAGATGCCCTCATGTCGTTCCTGGGGCGAGCGGCCGGCCTCCGCGCGGCCTCCAAAGCGACCAAGTAATGTGATGCGCAATGCCTATTCGCGCCATTGCTCCATGTGACGCCGCGCGGCAGCCGCGGCGCCGATCAGCGGAGCGGATCCGCCCAACTCGCCTTTCACCAGAAGCGTGGACCGGACCAGCTGCAATGCGGAATCCTCGAACCCGGCACGTAACGCATTCCACCACAACGGCCCGGCCTTGGCCACCGATCCCGACACGACGATGACGTCCGGATCGATGAGATTGCCCATTCCGCCCACGCACTCGCCCAACGCACGGGCACTGTCCTCGATCGTCCGCACGGCCAGAGGCTCCCCCGCCGCCGCGCGCGCCGCCACTTGGGCACCATCTCGCACCGGTTCCGCCGTGGATCCGCATCGGCTGTTATACAGATCCCTCAGTCCCGTGCCCGATGCGACCGGCTCGATATGTCCGTCGCGGGTACCGCACGAACACACGAATCCGCGTCCCAAAGCACTCGGAACATGACCGGCATGCCCGGCCACGCCGCGCGCTCCGGAAAACAGCGCCCCATCCACGACGATCGCACCACCAATGCCCGTCCCCACACCGATAGACAGCACAATGCCATGACCGCGCCCAGCACCATAGCCCGCTTCGCCAAGCCCATGCGCCCCGACATCACCAACCATGTACACCGGAAGACTGGTGACTTCGGCGAAAGCATCATAGATGCGCTGCCCGCGCCAACCCGGCAGAATGTCGGTGGCGGATACAATCACGCCGGTCACACTGTCAGGCACACCGGCCGCCGCGATGCCTATGCCACGGATATGCACGCCTTCGTCATGGGCACGTATGATTTGGCGTGACGCGAAAGCCGTCAGCCGTTTACGGATGTCATCGCCGCCGCGGGACGCCTCCGTGGGAATCTCACACCGCGCCTCAACACGAGGAGTCCATCCGCCGCCAGCACTCACAGATTCGCCGCCGGGCAGCGTCACGAATCCCGAGGCGATTTTCGTTCCCCCGACGTCGAAGGCCAGATACGTCATTCCCTCAGAGGACATCCCAATCACGCGCCGATCCTTTCGGCACGGGCAGCATCATGGATATGAGCCAGATAATCGACCCTCTCCTGCAGCGACGCGCCTTCAGGCACGCACACCTTGGCTCCCAGATATGCAAGCGGCTTGTCCTGCACCCGCGCGGCCTTCATGGCGCTCTCGATCGCCGCGGCATCCATCAGCGACGTGGGCTCGTCCGGGTTCATCGGCAAATGGCCATCGATCCAACCGTAGCCGTACTGGGTTTCCATGGGGCCGGCTCCGGAGAACATCAGTCCGGCGAGCACCCCCGCCTCGGCTGCGGCAGCAATATGATCAACGGCAGCCTGGGCCCTGCGCCCCTCGACCACGGAACGTCCCCAGTTCACCGTTAGCCCAATGCCCGCTTCACGGCATATCGCGATCTCATCCTCAATCGGCAGGAAGCCCTTTTCCGGCTGTTGACCGTCAATATATTTATCGCAATGCTCGATGACCAATTTGGCGCCGGACCAGTCCAACCGCGAGAGATCCCGCAATGATGCGGCCATCGCCGCGCGACTGGCGATGCGGGTGGGGGCGGTGTGTATCTCGACGAACCTGACATCCTGGCTGCCCCGCCTCTGCACGAAGTCGTCAAGGGAGTCGCGCAGCTGCTCGAAAAACGCCAGCGCGGCCCGTCGGCCATGTCCATCAGGGCTGGCCAATCCAAAATTCGGGTCCGCCCACACGTGTCGTATGGTACCCGGGATAGCGGTGACCGTATTATTCCTCCAATGCTTTGGCAGGCGACCGATCATTCGCACCCGGTCAGAGCTCTCGGCGAGATCTCCCGGAAAGGGGATCTCAATGCCGTCAATCCACGGCTGAGACCCCAGCAGATCGTAATAGTTGTCTTGAGTTTCTCGCCCCTGCGGCAATGACGCATATGCGCCGACGACGAATGGCGGCATCGTTTTCCTCCTTGAAATTCCCGATGCGGTTTCGTTGAACATCTCCATCGTACTCTCATCAGACATCTGATGTCTAATCTTTTGAAGGCATGTCGCTTAACCCTGCCCGATTACGCGCCAATCTGCGATCTAAGGGGTAGATTGGAGAGCCCGATAGCCTCTTTTGGCGATCTAAGGGGCAAACTTTAACTGGAACATCACCGGAAATATGCGGCCCATCGTCTTGGAAACCAATGATTCCAGTCGGATTACCCGTCGAGCTCGCCCCTCAGATCGCCAAAAGACGCATGCACGGCCTCTGATTTGCCCCTCAGAAGGCGAATCGCGTCGATCCGCCGCCTCGTACCGGTCAAACTCATCCTCTCACCGCCCCACCGGCCATCATATGGGAGCGGCGCACCGCTTGTGCCGGGCTCTTCGTAAGATGGAGTGCATGCGTGCGGCCATGTGGTACGGCCGCTCGATCCCGATCCGATCCCATCTACCCCCAGAGGTTGTTATGTCCGAAAAGTTGAAAGTCGGCATTCTCGGCGCCACCGGCATGGTCGGCCAGCGTTTCCTGACGCTGCTTGAGAACCACCCGTGGTTCGAGGTCGTCACCCTCGCCGCGTCCGCGCACAGCGCCGGCAAGACCTATGAAGAAGCCGTCGGCGACCGTTGGAAGATGGAAACGCCGATGCCCGAATACGCGAAGCACATGGTGGTCGTCGACGGCGACGACGCCGAAGCGGTCGCGGCCAACGTCGACTTCATGTTCTCCGCGGTGAACATGCCCAAGGATCAGATCCGCGCCATCGAGGAGCGCTACGCGAAGACGGAGACCCCGGTCGTGTCCAACAACAGCGCGCATCGCTGGACCCCGGACGTGCCGATGGTGGTTCCGGAGATCAACCCGGAGCACTTCGCGGTGATCGAGCACCAGCGCAAGCGCCTGGGCACCACGCGCGGCTTCATCGCCGTCAAGCCCAACTGCTCGATCCAGGCGTACACCCCGGCGCTGGCCGCATGGAAGGAATTCGAGCCGCGCGAGGTCGTGGTGAGCACGTATCAGGCGATCTCCGGCGCCGGCAAGACCTTCAAGGACTGGCCCGAGATGATGGGCAACATCATCCCGTTCATCTCCGGCGAGGAAGCCAAGTCCGAAAAGGAGCCGCTCAAGGTCTTCGGTCACGTGGACGCGGAGAAAGGCGAGATCGTACCCTTCGACGGTCCGCTCCGGATCACCTCGCAGTGCATCCGCGTGCCCGTGCTCAACGGCCACACCGCTACCGTGTTCCTCAACTTCGGCAAGAAGGCGACCAAGGAGGAACTGATCGACCGTCTGGTCAACTACACGTCCGAGACCGCACGCCTCGAGCTGCCGCACGCGCCGAAGCAGTTCATCCAGTACCTGACCGAGGATGACCGCCCGCAGGTCAAGCTTGACGTCGACTACGAGGGCGGCATGGGCGTGTCGATCGGCCGACTGCGCGAGGACTCGATCTTCGACTGGAAGTTCGTCGGTCTGGCGCACAACACCCTGCGCGGCGCCGCCGGCGGCGCGCTCGAATGCGCCGAAATGCTCAAGGCGCTGGGCTACATCACCAAGAAGTAGGCGACAGCTCCTCGTTGCGCAATGTGGGGTTTGCTCTCGGCGAGGGCAAACCCCACATTGCGTCTCCAGACCGGCGAAGCTGGCATACAGCCTGACGGAGGCCCAAAACCGGCCGTATGTCAGCAGAGTTTCATCAGAGTTTATGGCTCCGTCAAACCGATTTCGCCGCACCTTGCTCTCATTGCCGAACCAAGCCGTGAGGCGGACGCTGGCGGGAGCATGCCGAAACTGATGCGGCAGCGCCAGGTACCCGAATGTGTCCGAGCACACGGTAGCAAAAAGGCCGCCGCGAGGTTACCCGCGGCGGCCCGATAGACCCGATGGGCGATAAGCCCGGCAGAGAGACGAAACCGGCTATATCAGCGGCCGGTGCCGCCGTACACGACGGCTTCGATCTGATCGGCGTCGAGGCCGTAGGCGGTGTGCAGCGCGCGCACGGCGTCGTTGAGCTGCTCGAGCGGAACGAGCGCGGCGATGCGGATCTCGGAGGTGGAGATCATCAGCACGTTGATGCCGTCCTTGCTCAGCGCGGTGAAGAACTTGGCGGCCAGACCGGAGTGGGTCTTCATGCCGACGCCGACGACGGCGACCTTGCCGACGTTGGTGTCGACGTCGAACGAACGGTAGCCCAGCTCGTCGTGCTTGTCGATAAGCACGTTCTCGACCTCGCGGACCGTGGCTTCCGGCACGGTGAAGGAGATGTCGGCGGTGCCCACGGACGCGCCGGCCTGCACGATCATGTCGACGTTCACGCCGGCGGACGCCAGCTCGGTGAATACCTTCGCGGCCATGCCCGGCTCGTTCGGCACGCCGCGCACGGTGGCCAGCGCCTCGGAGCGGTCGTGTGCGATGCCGGAGATGACCGGGGCCTCGGGACCGAGATCGGGGAACAGATCGCCCATGGACTTGTTGTCGTTGTTGTCGCTCATGTGATTGCCTTTGCTTGTTACGTAGCTTTTGCGTGATTGATTACTGTACTTGTGCGTCCGGTCTGGCACCGCTCGCAACGCGAGGCCGGCGCCGACTGTCCCGCCGGATCAGTCCAGATTGGGCAGCGTGCGCGGATCGACGCCGTCGGGCACCACCAGAGTGCCGGGACGATGCGAGAAGGAGCTGCGCACATGCAACGGCATGTTGAATCGCTGCGCATACTCGACGCAGCGCAGCGCCAACACCTTGGAACCGCAGCTGGCCATCTCCAGAATCGCGTCGTACCCGATCGCCGGAATGCGCTTCGCGGTCGGCACGATGCGCGGATCGGCGGTGAAGATGCCGTCCACGTCGGTGTAGATCTCGCAGATGTCGGCGCCGAGCGCCACCGCCAGCGCCACCGCGGAGGTGTCGGAACCGCCACGGCCGAGCGTGGTCGCGTCGCCCTTCGCATTGATGCCCTGGAATCCGGCGACGATCGCCACATCGCCCAGCGACAGCGCGTTCTTGACACGCTCGGGCTTGACGGCCTTGATATGGGCGGCGCCGTACCGGGCATCGGTGAAGAAGCCCGCCTGCTGGCCGGTGAACGAGTGGGCGCGGTCGCCCGCCGCATGAATCGCCATCGCGAGCAGGCTCATCGAGATGCGCTCGCCCGCGGTCATGAGCATGTCCATTTCACGCTCGGGAGGGTTGGAATCGATGCTCATCGCCTGATCGATGAGGTCATCGGTCGTGTCGCCCATTGCCGAGACGACCACGGCGACCTTGTTGCCCTTTTTCTTCGTTTCGACGACGCGCTTGGCCACGCGCTTGATCGAATCGGTATCGGCGACCGACGAGCCGCCGAACTTCTGCACGATGAGCGCCACTGTTATCCATTCTCTCCGAGGGGTTGTGCCTGTCGCTATTCTACGCAAGCGGCACGATTATACTGATTGCGCGGCATTCGACGCGGGCGAAGACCCACCATACGGACACCGCACGAGCGCCACGCTTGCGGAGCATATGCCAGGCCGTTGAACCGTGGCGCTGGCGGGAGCTGGCTCACGAAGCGAGGCTGAGGGTGGTCAATACGGCATAGGCAAGCCGCCAGATTATTCATTCAGCAGGAGCGTCCACCGATCAATCATTCACGGATGGATCACCGGCATCATCACCCGCAGCCGATCCGCACGCATCCATATGATCCAGTTGCGCGCGCAACCGGTCCACCTGCGCTTCAAGCTCGTCGATGCGCCTGATCTGCTGGAAGATCAGCACGTCACGGATATCGAATTTGCGCGACGCCTCGCTGCCGGGCAACGGCATATCGATCGTCTGCCCGGCGCGCGCAAGGCCCTCCCTATCGGAGAGCCGTGCTTGGGAGGTCCCATCATCGGCACCCCCCTTCCAGGATCTGCGCCCCTCGTCCGACGGGTCGCCCCGGACGGCATCTGCCTCCGCCTTCTTCCACCGAGCGAACGCCCGCTCGATGCGTTTGTAGCCGATCAGTTCCGGGGACATGCCCGCCTCTCGGAACAGCTTGACCGGACTTTCGCCGGCCATATACCGTCGCAGACTCGAGCGCTTGAACGCCTCGGAATACGTGATGCGAGTGCTCGTCGCCTCCGACACGGCCGGCAACGACTTCAGATAGTTGATTTCATCGGGGCTGAATGCCCCTCCCCCATGTGCCATGTCACACCTCGGCCTTCTCTGTCAGCCTCTCCGCTGCTGCAATGCAACGTAGTCCCAACTTACCCCCGTCGTTGGAACATACACCCCGAATATACCCCCGATATCAGAATGTCCAAATATGCGAATCGGTTCTCCGCACCGAATCAACGAGTGCGGAGAACCGATTACGATATGGGTCGCCGTTCCGCATCCCCTACGTTCGCCACGAGTTGGATCGCGACGACGAGGGGATGAGGAGGGTTATGCCCGGATCAGGCACGCAGGGCGCGCTTGGTCTCGCGGGACTTGAGCGCCACGGTTGCGGCGGCACCGGCCAGCAGCAGGCCGATCACCGTGAACAGCGCGGTACCGGCGGCACCGGTCAGCGGCAGCTCAGACACATTCTTCACGTTGTGAACTTCATTCTTAACGCTGTCGACCAGACCGTACTTCACGGAGCCGGTCTCGGTCAGAACCTGCGCCTGGCCCTTGGCAATAGTCACCGTAAAGGTCGGCTTGAACGTGGACGAGTAACCGGCAGGAGCAGTCTCCTCGGTCACCGTGTAGGTGCCGGCAGCAAGACCCTTGACCACGATCTTGCCGGACGCCGGCGAAGTCACCACGTTAACCGTGTTCGTATCATCCGAAGTGGCAAGACGATACTCTCCCTTAGTCGCCAAAGCGACGAACCTAAGGGCGGTCTGTCCGTCCTTGATGCTGAAGGTGGCACCCTCGAGCTTCTCGGAGCCATCCTTGTTGGTCTTGGTGAACTCGAAGGAGAGAGTGTCGTTCTCAGTCTTCTTCGGATCGCTCCAGTTCTGGTTGTCACGGGACACCTGCGCCTCGTTAGTCACCTTGTTGGCGTTTTCGAGCACGTCGGCATTCACCGTTGCAGTGTAAGTCACGAAGATGTACTTGCCAGCGTACGACTTCGCATCCGTAAAGCTCACTTCAGTCAGCGTGGTCGTGTCGTTCTGAACAGTCGGACCAACCAACGTATACGCGTTAGCCGGCAGCAGCGTATCCGCCGCAGTATCAAGATTCGCGTCATCGCTCGCGTAGACCTCGACACCATTGTTGACGGTCAAGCCCTTGGAAGCGACATCCTTGATGTAGTACGGGTAGGAGTCGTAACCACTCGCGGTGGAGGGAATGTAACCCTTGACGGCGAAGGACAGCTTCTGGCCGATCTTCACGGTCTGGCCGTTGAAGTCGACATTGGGGTTCGCAGCATCCGCGACGGTCTTGTCAACGGTCGGAATATTCTCGTTCTTCGCGTTGAACGCGCCAAGAGCGGTGATGTTGCCCTGGCCAGTCTGCTCGTCACCAGTCACGAAGTCACCGGTAACACCATTGATCGAAGTGGCAACGATCGCGTTCAGACCGAACACGGCCGTATCACCAGACTTGTAGGAATCGGTAACCAGGTACCAACCCTCACCCGCCGTTGTAATGTTCTGACTCGTACCCTGCTGCTCCTCCGACGGAGTCAGCGCGGCACCGCTAGCCTGCGTACCCGTAGGCGCGGTCAGCAGCGCAGCGAACTGGCGCAGCTGCGCCGGAGTCAACGTGGCCACATACGCAGCCCAGTTGCTGCTGTACGAGGACACATCCTGAGCGCCGGCAGTGTACTTACCATCAGTACCCTTGGTGACCAGCGCATTGGACGGCTGGCCCTGCGCCGCAGTGCTCGTGGTCAGCGCAGTCTCCAACGCAGTATTCCAAGCCTCATCGGCAACCTTAACCTCAACATACGTCTTTCCATCAACCTGCTGAGGAGCACCGAACGTGGCAAACTGATACGGAGTGTACGTATGACCGGCCTGAGCGTTGTTCACCGTGATGGTCACCTCGCCGTCGGCCGCGTTGGCGGTGGAAGCGCCAAGGGCCAGACCACCCAGCATCGTCGCCGCAGCGACGACACCAGCGAAAAGTTTCCTCATCCTCATGAGAAATCCTCTCTTCCTTACTTGTAATTTCCTACTGTTTTCTGCAATCGCGAAAGGCCGAGACCACACAAGCCTCTGCGATCCGCAAACCCTTATTAACTTTTCGGACCACCGGGGGCGATAGCTTCGCTCCCCTCAGCCCGCCTGCGGCGGCCAGCTCCCCTCTGTGAGGGGAGCCCGGACCACCCCCAGTCCGGCTCTCGCCGGACAGCCCCCGCCAGCGGGGGCATGACAGGACCGTCACACCAGCTGGCGCTTGCGCCAGATGGTGTAGCCGGCACCGGCGAGCAAAGCCGCAAAGCCCATGCCGCCACCGGCCATCAGCCACTGACGACCCGTCGTGCCACCGGTCAACGGCAGGGACGACACCGCCGGGTAGTTCACCACCGCAGGGCAGTTCACGTCCAACGCGCCGGAAGACTGCACCAGAGTTGAACTATCCATCGGCTCGATCGTGCACACCGACGGGTTCTTCCCCGGCGTGGCGGGATCGAACGCGGAATGGTTGTTGCCATCCTGCTGGTACGCAGGCACGACCGCGAACGTCGTCGAATCCTTGCCCAGCACATATCCGGCCGGAGCCTTCAACTCCGTCAACGTGTACTGACCCCATTTAAGGTTCTCCACCTTGAACTCACCGAGCTTCGCATCCGTGTCGAGCGCGCCGTCATGACCGTCGTACTTGTCCTTCACCGTGACCGACGGCTTACCATCCTTGGAGTCGGGGCCAGCAAGCGTCCACTCAGAACCCTCCAGCTTCTTACCAGCCGCGTCGGTCTTAGACCACGTCACCGAACCCGGCAGCGCTTTGTTCGTCACCGTGCACGTCACATCCCGGCCGGCCTCCAACGTCACACTCGGAGTACCGTCAGTTGAAGTCGTCACAGACTTGCCGTCCGTGGCAGTGCAACCCGTCAGCGACATCTGGTAACCGGATGAATACGGATACTCGCCCTTGGCGAACTTCGGGTGCGTATAGTCGGGGTTCGAAGACTCCTCGAACCAGTACGTGCCGGCCTGCACCTCATGCTGCGGCACCGCCAACGAATCACCATCGTTGCCATACTCCACTGACGGAATACCCGAAAAACCTTTACGGTCCGAGTCGTAAGTGGTGACGCCCAACACCCAAGCATCCGGAGTCGCACCCCACTTGCCCGCATAGGTGTTATCCACCTTCTTCACCAGTGTCAGCTTCGCGGTCTTCAGCGAGTTGGTCACGGTGATGGAACCGGCCTGGTTCTTGCTGTCCACGGTCACCGTGCATGCCTGTTCCGAAGCCTGCGCAGTACCGCACGTATAGGTCGGCGCGACGTACTTGTTGGTGTCAAGGTTGAGCTCCTCAACCTTGAAAGTGGTGCCAGGGGCAACGCCCAGAATATGCGCTTCCATACCGGCCTTCAGCGTGATCTTGCCGTCGGAGGTAGTGGCCTTCGCGTCGTCCTGGGTGGCGACGTCGCCGCCGTCCTTGTTGACGTACTTGTTGTCCTTCATGTAGTAGAAGTTGCCGTTGTACGCCGTACCGTCGCCGTTCATGACCTTCAACGTGAAGCTGCCATCGGAAGTTTGACCAGCGGCCATCACTTTCTTTGCCGCGAACGTGTAGTACTTGTCTCCACGCTTGAACTTGTTCAACACGTTGGTATACGGATGCTGATCCACGGACACCGGATCGGAGGCACCGATCTGGGTGTCATCCTGTGCCTTATAATCCGCGTCGTTCACATTGAACGTGTAATCATCCTTGCTGTATCCGTCCGCGGCAAGCTCGACGATCTTGTAGTACATCGTCTGCTTGATCGCATGGGGAGCGGTATCGCCATCATGCTGCACCTGACCGGTCAATCGTGCGAACTCGCCGTTCTTCAGCTTGAACTGACCGTTGGAGTCGGTCGTGCCCGTGCGGAGGGGCTGCGTATCGGACGTCACCGTCGTGCCAATCTTGTACACGGCATACGGCTGGTTCGCATACAGCGCGTACTGGCCATTCTCGGTATCGGCGGTGGACACCTGCATCGTGAATTCGGCGTTCGAGAAGTCGTTCACATTACCGCCGGAGGTATCCGTGATCTGCTTGGCGATGTCGATCACGCCATCGGGAATGGTCGGCAGGTTGAAGCTCAGCTTGCAGTTCGAGCTGCCCTCACCACGTTCCATGTAAAAGAACTTCAGCGTGTGCGTGGCATAAGGCGAGTCATCCCATGTCCTGCCGGCTGCTTCGAACATTTTCTTGATGGTCGTGTTCGAGTAGTCCTGGGACGACCCATTATTGCGCTTGCCGGTAACGACCTCACCGGTCGCGAAATCGATACTGCCGCCGTAGTTATCGTGGATACCGCCCAAGTCCAGCACCAGCGCGCCATCAACGAACACCCACACGTCATCGTCACCGGCGAAGCTGAACTTCATGTTCTGTCCGTTGACCTTACCGCCCTTCGGCATGATGAACTTCGTGGACACATCCATGCCGAAGTTGTAGTCAGAATCAGCGGTCAGCCGATGACCAGTGACACTACCGTAGTTGGTCATTTGATCGGACAAATCATTGAATGGCATGAACGCGCCCTCGCTACTCGGCAGCCCGTTCTGGAATCGCCCCTTGTTGTACACCTTAAAATTGCCATCAGCCTGCAGTGAGGCGAAATTCTTGCTGCTGTCGTAGGTGTAGTACGTGCTGTTACCCTGCGCTGTGGTGCCGCAGTTGTTACCGTCGACGTCGCAGAACTGGAACAGGTGGTTCAAGTTAGGACGTTCGGAAGTGACACCATACGCTTGCTGTCCATTAAACAGGTAGGCCAGTGAGGAACCCCTGACATTGCCCGCGCTGTTGCTCATTGTCGGGTAACCATCAGCACCCAGCGTGTTGGATACGATGCCTTGGAAGACACCACCGTCATTGCCAGTCCAACTGTTATACCCCTTGTCAGTCCCGTAGGTATCCGCGCCTTTAGCAAAGGTCAAAGGACGGGCGGACTCCAGGTAATTCTTCTGATTCTCATTCCGCTGGTTCTCATAATTGATACCCGTAAGATCGTAGTCATGCAAGTTGATGGAGATACCTGCTGACTGGCTATCGACGGTGCCGACCGTGCCGATGTTGGCAGCCAAAGCAGCCGCCGCACTCGCATCCGCAGCCGGCGCCGGAGCGGACTGCTTGGCGATATCCGTGGTTGCCGTCGCGTCGTTGTTTTCCGTGGCATCCTGCTGCGTGGTTGCGTCGCCTTGCTGCGCGGCGTCACCGGACTGGGCGGGATCGGTTTCGGCGGTCGCGTCGTTCTGGGCGGTACCGTCGGACTGCACGGCGTCGCCTTGCGCGTTGCCGTCGGTCGGCTGCGTGGCTTCCGTGCCATTCGCGGTCTGATCGGTCGCGGCGTCGTTTGCGGTCTGGGCGTCGGCGGCGGTGCCGTCGTTCTGCTGGACCGTCTGCGACTGGTCGTTCTGGTTGGCCGGATCGGCGGCGCTTTCGAGCGCGACCGCGGTGCCAGTGACCGTGACGGTAAGGAGCATCGCGCACGCCGCCACTATGGCCGTCACCTTCGAGGGGATAGCCCCCTTCTTGTGCGTATCGAACAACTTCCTCATCAGGTCAATCCATTTCTCTCGTCACTACCTCAACCCGCAATATGGCACGGTTGCGGTAGTACTTCATAGACACTGACTCTTAACCTATCTGGCTTCAAACTGGGGCGAATAACCCCTGATAGGGGTATAAAAATTACCCCCTATAGATCAGAAAACCCCAATTTAGGGGGTCTGTATATCCCCTATTAGCAATAAAAAAAAAACAACGCGAGACACGGAGTGTTGCGATACGAATACCCGTATTCGCCGGCGCATCCCGCTCTGCCCACGGCCTTGTTGACCGTTGGCGCGTCATGCATGATCTAATACAACGTTATAACAATCATTATTGCACAACATCGAACTAATTTACACCATGATTCGATCTTGTTATCACATTGATATGTTTAATTGATATGTTTATTGGTGTCTGTGTCTGAACGGGGTTTCGGGTGTAGACCACCCCCAGTCGGCTGCGCCGACAGTCTTCCGCCAGCGGGGCAGAACCGATGCGTTCGATTGGGTTCAGGCTTCGCGGCGACCGGATAGGGCGCGACCGAGCGTGATCTCGTCGGCGTATTCCAGATCGCTGCCGACCGGCAGACCACTGGCCAGCCGCGTGACCTTGATATCCAGCGGACTGAGCAACCGGCTCATATATGTGGTGGTGGCTTCGCCCTCGATGTTCGGGTCGAGCGCGAGGATCACCTCCTGCACCTCGTTGGTCTTCAAACGGTCGAGCAGCGCGGGGATGTTCAGATCGGCCGGGCCGACATTGGCCATCGGGTTGATCGCCCCGCCGAGCACATGGTACAGACCGCGGTATTCGCGCGTGCGCTCGATGCTCATCACGTCCTTGGGTTCCTCGACCACGCAGATCATGCTGCGGTCGCGCCGCGGATCGACGCATACCGGGCAGGGACTCGACTCGCACACATTGCCGCAGATCTCGCAGAAGCGCACTTTTTCCTTGACTTCGGTGATCGCGTCGATCAGCTGCTGCGCCTCCTCGTCGGAGGCCGACAGCATATGGAACGCGATGCGCTGAGCGCCCTTCGGCCCGATGCCGGGCAGATGCGCGAACGCATCGATCAGTCGCTGGATCGCGCCGTCATACGCCAAAGCCATGGTTCCTCCTTGCAGATACCGCGTGGTTCATTATGCCTCACGGGCTTCTACAAACGCGCGCAGTATGTGATGCTGGGGTTGGCGGCGAAGTCTGGGGCGCACCGTATGCACCGCGTAACGTATGGACCGCCCTCTATGGACCACCCTCAGTCTCGCTTCGCGAGCCAGCTCCCGCCAGCGGGAGCATGTCGATTCCGGCACGATAGGGCTTTATGAGGTGCTTGCGGCAGTGCTCCCCTCAGTCCACTACGCGGACAGCTCGTCCGGCAATCATGGACGGCCTACAGCCGCAGATCACCTGCTCGCCGGCCGGCTCGCCTTCGCCTACAAACAGCTCCGCTGTTTGCTCGACGGCTCAGCCTCAGAGAGGGGAGCCAAGGGTGATGTGCCGGCTGAGCGGGCGGGCTGTAGTGCCGTCAGTCGTCGTGCTTGTTGGATTGCGCGATGTTTCTGGGGTTCTTGGGGTCGTCGGCGGCGAAATTCTCGGTTTTCTTGACCTCGAAGAACTTTTTGAGATCGTCGAGACTCATCGCGGTCGCGGAGCCGAGCGACTCGTCGCTCATCGAATACTCGTCCTCATCGGGGTCAACGCTCGGCGTGCTGGCCGGCGTACCGGGAGTGGCTGCACCCCGGCCCGTACCGGCACCTACACCGGCAACCACATTGCCCAAGCCGCCCGGTCGCATGCCCGATGCATTCGGTTCGGCGAAACCGGCCGGAGCCGCGGCCGGCGTTCCAGCCGTCTGCCCCCACGAATCATCCGCCATGCCCTGCGCCGGCGTTCCCGGGCGGCCCCCATCACGGAACGAGGAACGCCCACCGCGGGGAGCGGACGGCTGCTGACCCCACGGGTCATCATCCATCGGTGCTTCCTCGGGCGGAGGAACCTGCTGATTCGCCCAGGGATCAGTCGCCACGGCCGGCCCCTGCTGCCACGGATCCACCTCCGGAGCGGCGTTCGCCGGTGCCGAGGCGGCTTGATTCGGCTGCTGCCACGGATCGGCACCGCCAACAGCGGTCTTCGGCACGGCAGGTGCCGTCATGGCGGCCCCGGTCGCCGGCGATGCCTTCGCTTGGGCCGGCGCCGCCCACGGGTCGGTGTCATCACTCAGATCCGGTACGGCGACATGCTTGGTATGGTGACCCTCCCCCGCGGATGGCGTCTGTGCGGCGGGCATCGAGGTCGATGACGCCGAGTCCTGCCGCGCCGCCGTGCTCTGACGGTCCTGCGCCGAGACGACGGGACGTTCGGACGGCCGCGTCTCCGCATCCGACTGAACCGACGACTGAACCGACGCCGAGGACGGGCGCAGCCACGGATCCTCCTCATCGTCATTCACGCCGGCGGACGCGTCGTGCGCGTTCGCCGCTCCCGCCGCATGATCGTCCGCAGTATGCGGATTCTCGTCACGAGGATCGACCGACGAGCCAGCGGCCGCTCCCGCAACCTCAGTCTTTCGCGAAATACCACGCGTCGATGATCCGGAGGCTCCCTGAGTCACCGTCGCCTGACCGGATGTCACCGGCCGGGCATCGCCCGCGCCGGACGGTTCCCCGGGCGTCGCCGCCCCGGATGCCGAATGAGTTCCGCCGGCTCGATGGCTGGCGTCATCAGCATCCGCCGCTGACGCATCCTCGGCCTTGGCCGCATGCTGTTCGCGCGACTCCGACGGCTTGCGAGCAGATCCGAAATTCATCAGCCCCGCGGCGGCCAAACCGGCCTTGGCCAGTGCGATCTGCTTCTTGACCTGCGTCAGCTGCTCGGGAGTCATGCGCCTGGTGGATTCGACCTTCTCGCCGTTCGCCGCAACCGGAGTCGGGGCGATCATGGTGGCGGCGCCGAACTGCTTGCGCACTGCCTCAAGCACAACGATCGACGCCTTCTTGCCGCTGTTTTCCTCATCCGTGGCAACGGCCAGCGCGAACGCATGCTGGCTGAGCGCCCGGTCGAAGGTCATGGACAGGCGGGACTTGCCCATCGCATTCGTCTCGAACGCCACGGTCGGCACCTTGTCGCGGGACACATATTCGCGGATTTCCTCGGGTAGCGACGCCACCGCGGCATCCCACTTCTGGTCTGGCGTGCGATTGTCCGGTCCGGACGGAACACCCGCAGCCGACGCACCGGCCGAAGCCGCCGGCTGTCCCTGAGATGACTGGCCTTGGGACGCCTGACCTTGGGACGAAGTACCTTGCTGGGCCGCGCCAGCGGACGGGCTATGGCTTCCCCACGCCGGGACCGGGGCCTGATTCCGGGTGCCGGATTGCGCCGAACCACCATGCGGGGTCGCCCCCGCCGCCTGGTCCGACCCCGATTGCGGCGCCGGAGTTCCCGAACCGGATGCACCCTGATGCGGCGCAGCCTCGCCTTGGTTCGCTCCCCAAGCCGAAGAAACAGTCGAAGTCGCAGCAGTCTCAGCGGCGGCGGATTGGCCGGAGTCCGTCTGGCCACCCGCCACGCCAGCGGCGGCCACGCCACCGGCATCCTCACTAGCGGAGGCCGCGCCACCGGCACGAACCGGAGCCGACGCCTTCCCCGCAGTTGTTTCCGCATCGGATGTCGCCCACGACTTCCCGCCCCCGCTGGCGGGCCGAGCCGTGTAGCGGACGCCGGTGGCGTCCGTAGGCGAGGACGCGACGACAGTCGCGCCGGAATGCGCGGCCGGAGGCTGTCCCTGATTGCAGGCCCGGAGGGCTGTCGGCGCAGCCGACTGGGGGTGGTTCTGCGCCGAAGCAGCACCCGCATTCCCCTGCTGATTACGCGAGGCACCGGCGAATCCACCACGACGCGACGATCCGGCAAAACCGCCACGCTGGGCAGGGGCGGGAGCCCCCTCTCCCGGCGTGCCAGCGCCGGCTCCAGCCGATGCCCCTCCAAACGATCCAGCGGACGCGGAACCGCCGCCAATGCCGGCGCCAGCCCCGGCGTTCTCCCGACCGGCGAGCAGCCTCGCGGCGAGCAGCTCCAGGCGCATGCGCGGCGAAATCGCGCCGGTCATATTGCCCAACGTCGTATTGATAATGTCTGCCATCGAAGTCAGCACTGGCAGACCGAGCGCAGACGCCTGCCGATGCAGGTCCCCCATGTTCTCGCCCTCGGCGGTGTCGCTCAGCACCGATTCGGCGCGGTCGCCCGCCAGCGTCAGCACCAGCAGATCACGCACGCGCGCCAGCAGATCCTCGACGAACCGCCGCGGATCGAAGCCGCCGACCACAACCTTCTGAATCACCCCGTACAGGGCTTCGCCGTTGCGGTCGATCACCGCGTCGACCGCCTCGCCGATCAAGGCCTCCGGCGTGAATCCAAGCAGCGCCACAGCGGAATCGTGCGAGATCACACCGTTCACGGACCCGACCATCAACTGGTCAAGCACGGAAAGCGTATCGCGCATCGAGCCGCCACCGGCGCGCATCGCGAGCTTGAGCACGCCGGGCTCCGGCTTGATGCCCTCCTTCTCGCAGATCGTCTCCAGATACGGCCCCATCACCTCGGCGGGCACCAAGCGGAACGGATAATGGTGGGTGCGCGAGCGAATCGTGCCGATCACCTTGTCCGGTTCGGTCGTCGCGAAGATGAACATGACGTGTTCCGGCGGCTCCTCAACAATCTTGAGCAGCGCGTTGAAGCCCTGCTGCGTGACCATGTGGGCCTCGTCGAGAATGAAGATCTTGTATCGGTCGCGGGCCGGCGCGAACCCTGCGCGCTCGCGCAGCTCGCGGGCATCGTCGACGCCGTTGTGAGACGCCGCGTCGATCTCGACCACGTCGATCGACCCCGGGCCTCCGGTGGCCAGATCCTTGCAGCTTTCGCACTCGCCGCACGGGTGCGAGGTCGGGCCCTTGACGCAGTTGATGCAGCGGGCAAGGATGCGGGCGGAGCTGGTCTTGCCGCAGCCGCGCGGCCCGGAAAACAGGTAGGCATGCGTGAGTTTGCCCTCGTCGAGCGCGCGCATCAGCGGGACCGTGACCTGATCCTGCCCGATGACCCCTTCGAAGGTGTCCGGTCGATAACGTCGATACAGTGCAAGTGCCATAGGCTCCAACCTACCCCAACCCGGCAACCCGGACGACGCGCCTACCGGACGGGACCTCGCACCAAAAGCACCCTGAATGAGACGAAGCCGCCACCACGCGGCTGCCCTCTCCCGCGCGTAATCATCAGCAAGAAGGATCAGCCGCAGAATGGCAGGAACCTCTCGCTAAGAACATCCCTACCGAGACGACACCGCCACCCCGCGGCAGCAACATCTCACAGGCAACCACCACGGAGACAGACCAGCCTTTCAGCGGCAGGAACCTCTCGGCAAGAGCACCCCTAGCGAGATGACAACGCCACCACGCGGCCAGTCTCTCCCACACATAACCATCAACGAGAAGGATCAACCACACCACGGCAGCAACCTCCCACTAGGGGTACCTCCAAAAAGACGCCTCTGCCATCACACGGCGCGAACATCCCACAACCAACCAGCACAAAGACGGCACCGACCAGCCGTCGGCACCGGCGTATCGGCTCCGCCGCCACGCGGCCGCTGTGCGGACGGCTGAACCCGGATCGCACGCCCGCACCGCACTACAATGCCGAGTAACGGCATTCATACGAGCGAAAGCGAGCGATATGGCAGAGCAGACGTCGATCCTACTGAATAACGGCACATCCATTCCGCAGGTGGCGTTGGGCGTGTTCCGCATGCCCGACAGCGAGGAGACGACCGCCGCAGTGCAGGCGGCATTGGAGGTGGGATACCGGCATATCGACACGGCCTGCGTCTACGGCAACGAGCGCGCGGTCGGCGAGGGACTGCGCCGTTCCGGCGTGGACCGCGGCAGCGTGTTCGTGACGACCAAGCTGTGGAACGACGACATCCGCGCCCACCGCGCGAAGGACGCGTTCGGCGAGAGCCTAGACCGCCTCGGACTCGATTACGTGGACCTGTACCTGATCCATTGGCCGGCCGACGGCTGGCAGCAGGCGTGGGACGACATGCAGGAGATCGCCGCGAGCGGCCGCGCCAAGGCGATCGGCGTGAGCAACTTTCACCAGCACCATATGAACGAGCTGCTGGCGAACAGCGATGTGGTCCCGGCCGCCGACCAGGTCGAATCCAGCCCGCAGTTCACCAACCAGGAGCTGGTCGACTACCTGCACGGCAAGGGCATCACGCCCGAAGCGTGGAGCCCGCTCGGCGGCACCGGTGGCAACCTGCTCACCGACCCGCTGCTGGCCGAGATCGGCGCCAAGTACGGCAAGACGGCCGCGCAGGTCGTGATCCGCTGGCACATCCAGCGCGGCGTCGTCGTGCTGCCGAAGTCGACCCACGCCGACCGCATCCGCCAGAACATCGACGTGTTCGACTTCGCGCTGACCGACGCCGACATGAGCGCGATCAACACGCTGAGCACCGGCAAGCGCAACGGCGCCGACCCGGACAACTTCAGCTTCTGACAACCGAGCGGCCCCGACGAATCCGGCATACGGCCGCGCCCGGCGACAGATGATGGGCTCCTGCCCTCGGAACAGCCGAGGACAGGAGCCCATTGCGTCTACCCGCATGCCACCCGACACCCCACCGTTACATGTACGTATTTTTGCCGTACAATTATCAGCATGGCGACGGCATCACAGAAGACTTCCAGGCTGGACATACGGCTGACGGACGAGCAGCGCAAATTCATCGAGCGCGCGGCCGCGATGAAGGGCTCCACACTGACCCAGTGGACCGCGCAGCATCTGCTCGACGCCGCCCGCCGCGACATCGAGGACGCCACCACACTCCGTTTGGAGACCGAAGCCTTTGACGCGTTCTCGGCCGCCCTGGAGGAGTCGGTCCCGGAGGCCGCCAAAGAACTGATGGAAAGGGACCCGAAATGGTCGTAGCCCATCATGTTCACCAGCCACGGCGACTGATGCCCGGGGAAACGCTCGAAGGATTCTCATGCGGCGTTCCGCCGATCGACGCATGGGCAGCCGAACGGGCGCCGAGCGCGGCGCAATATGGCACCGCCGTCGTCTACGCGTCATTCGTCGATGACGCGACGGAATCCGACGCCCCGCAGGAGGTCGCCGGATTCTATACGCTCAGTGCCTACTCCGTGGAACGGTCATCCGTTGCCGGAGGGTGGCTGCGTCGCAACACCCCCGACAGAATCCCAGCGATTCTCATCGGCATGCTCGGCGTATCCCGCCAATGCCAAGGCGAGGGTCTGGGCTGGCAGCTCCTGCAGGATGCCATCATGCGGCCCCGGCGCATCAGCCGGCAACTCGGGTCGAGGGCGATCATCGTGGAACCATACGACGATTCCGCGCGATCGTTCTACGAACATTTCGGATTCTGCCCGATCCCCGGATCGAACAGCATGTATCTGCGGCTCGCGTAATCCACGGGCCGTCATTGTTGAACAGGGCGACCGCCCCGCATGTTGACACATCGTCAACGATCGATCTACACTGGAGACGGCCGAGCACCTTGGGCATTGACGTCCACCGGCCCCAACAATCAGCCCCAACAATCAAGAGCCCGCACACATCATCGCCACCCGAATACGGAGGAGATCATGACCGACACATCATCCGCCGCGGACGCACGGCGCGCCCAAATCGTGCGGGCCGCGCGCGAGACGTGCCTTGACACCGGATTCTCGAAGCTCACCATCAGCGGCATCGCCGAGCGCGCCGGCATGACACGGTCGCTGTTCTACCACTATTTCCCCGACAAGAACGCCGTGGCCGACGCGGTGATCAACGACACGATCAACGACATGCTCGCCAAGCTCGAACGGTGGAACGCCACGCGGGAAGCCGGCAACATCGACAAGGCACTTGGCGACATCGTGCGGCTCACCCGAGCGATCATCGCCGACGAAGGGCCGTTCAGCGCCCGGCTCATGCAGGCGGGCAATGCGGAGCTGTACATCAGGTTCATCGACCGCATCGCCGATCGCATCGCCGACTACATCTGCAACACCACGGCGCTCGACTTCGAGAGGATGCACGGACTGCCCATCCACAGCGTGCACGAGACGATGTACGTGCTGATCGTCGGCCTGATCTCGATGATCAGGCTCCACCCCGACACCCCGGACAACGTGATCAAGCGCGTCGCCGCGCAGATCCTGCACATCGAGGAGTACGTGAAGTAGAAAGCAGAAGGAACGCTCAGCCGACGGGAACGGTCAGGGCGGCGGTATGGGCGCCATCGGTGACGTTCACGGTGACCACATCCCCGGGGGCGGCGTCTTCGCCGGCCCGCACGACCGCGAGCGCCTCGCCGTAGTAGGTGCCGGTCTCGCCAGTCACGAAGCTGCCCCTGTTGCAGGGCGCCGCGCAGCCGAAACCGAGCAGGTCGCCTCCGGTGACGGATGCGCGCAGCGTGCCGCGTTCGAGCGGCTTGGTGATGCCATGCTCGTCGGTGTAGCGCACGCGCACGAATGCGAGGCGGCCGGACCGCACGCACCGTGCCGACGACCCAGCCGACCCGACCAACCCAGCCGGACCGCTCGACCCAACCGGACGGCCATCCGCATCGCCGCAGGAATCGTCGACCATACCTGCGACCCATTCGAGTTCGGCGCGCAGTTCGGTGCGATCCGAGGCACTGGCCAGCGCATGACGCCCGATTTCCCGGCCGTCCGCATCGTAGGCGATCGCTTCGAGGGAGCCCGGCTCATACGTGCAGGAGAATCGCACGATGCAGTCGCGCTTCGGCGATCTGCGTCCGACCTCCCGCCCGTTGACCAGCAACGCGACTGTCGCCGCCCGCGCGTACACCTCCACGTTGGCCTTGCGCCCGTCGCAGCCGTTCCAGCTCCAGGATTCGACGGCATGGCTCATCTTCCAAGCGCTCGGCGAATGCCTGTCGCCCGTGTGATTCACCGGGCAGACCGCGATGAACGGCCCGGCCGCCGCCTCGAGCGCGACCTGCGTGTAGCGCGCCTCGCCGAGCGGTTTGCCGGTCAGGTCGACGCGCCCCGAGCCGGCGGTCAGCCACCCGTATCCGATGGAGAGCGAGGCGTAGTCCTCGTATTCCCAAGCGCCGACGCCGGTCTCGCCCAGATAGTCCATGCCGGACCACACGAAATCGCCGATCAGGCGAGGATTCCGCTTGGCGAGCTCGCGGAACCGGTATGCGTCGGAGCAGAAGGTCTCCGAGCCGAGGATCAGACGGCGCGGGTACTTCCTCAGATCGTGCCGGTAGCGCTTGATGCCGTAGTTGTAGCCGGCGACGTCCATCGCGGCGAAGGCGCCGCGCGTCACCCGGTCGCAGAACGGCAGCGCGGCGCCGGTCTTCATGAAGTCGGCGCCCAGCACGCCGGCCATGGTGTTGAAGAATTCGCTGCCAACGGCCTTGTGCCGGCCGTCCGTCTCGCCGGCCGCACGGCGCCGTTCCGCCACAACGGCCTCCTTTGCGGCCCTCTCGTCGGAATACCGGCCGAAGCCTATCGAATTCAGGAAGTTGAAGAAGATGTTGACGCCGCAGGTGACCGGCCGGGCCGGGTCGAGCCGGTGCAGGAAGCCGGTCATCTCGCGGGTGAGCGCGATGCCGCGCTTCTGCGCGGTCTCGCTCACCTCGTTGCCGGTCGAATACAGGATGACGCTCGGATGGTTGCGATCCTTGACGACCATGTCGGTCAGATCCCGGCGCCACCACTCGTCGAAATAGTCGACATAGTCGTGCTGCGTCTTGTGGATGTACCAGTGGTCGATGTATTCGTCCATGACCAGGACGCCGAGCCGGTCGCACGCGTCGAGCAGCGCCTTCGAGCACGGGTTGTGCGCGGAACGGACCGCATTGTAGCCGTTGGCCTTCATCAGCGCGATCTTGCGCTCCTCGGCGTCCGCATACGCGCATGCGCCGAGGATGCCGTTGTCGTGGTGGAGGCACGCGCCCTGGATGATCACGCGCTCGCCGTTGATCTTGAAACCGCCGCTGCCCCACGCGATCTCGCGGATGCCGAAGGTCACGTCGGCATCGTCGACGGCACCGGTGCGCTCGGACCGATAGCGGATATGGGCCGCGTACAGGTTCGGCCGGTCCGGCGACCACAGTCGCGCGCCCGGGATGTCGAGCTCGAGCACGGCCCGGCAGCTCCCGTTTTCCGCCGCTCCCTCCACCGCGGCGGCCTGCCCACAAGCCGCGCTTGCGGAATCATCCGCGCTCGCCGGGGCGCCGGCATGCCGCCGCACGTCGACGCTCACCGTGCCGGCGGCGGTCGTGTCGACCGTGATTCCCACGCGGGCGGTACGCTCGCCGTCGGCCGCATCGGGCGATCCGATGCTCAGCGTGCACACGGTCACGCCGTCGAGCGCGATGTACTCGCGGGGCGCCACCCACAGCGTGACCGGCCGGTAGATGCCCGCGCCGGAGTACCAGCGGGAGTTCGGTTGGTCGGCATTACGCGCGATCACGCGGATCTCGTTCTCCCTGCCGGCGATCAGACGATCGGTCGCGTCGACGGTGAAATTCGTGTATCCGTACGGGCGGAACGCAACCCGCTCCCCGTTGATCCACACTTCGGCGTTGTGGTACACGCCTTCGAATTCGAGGATCATCGTGCTTCCGGCAAGCGAGGCGTGCGGCGTGAACCGGCGCACGTACTCGTAGTCGCGGCCTTCGAACCAGCCGGAGTTGAATCCGCTCGCGGCGAGCGGGCTGCGCTTCTCCCCGATCATCGCATCGTGGGGAATCGTCACCGGCACGAAAGGCTCGCTCGCGGCGCCAAGGTGGCGGTAGGACCAGTCGTGGTTGAATTCAATGGCATGCATTGCGGTAGTCCTTATGGAGAGCGGAACCGGGCAGACCCCGAACGCCCCGGATGCATCGGATCACGGTACGCTGCGGCAGAGCGCACAGCCCGCCCGCTCCACTGCAGTTGCAGCCTACGCGAATTCGCCGGTGATCGGGTCGCGCCCGTCCCGGCTGATCGCTTCCAACACCCGGGTGCCGTCGTCCTCGGCATGCGCCGCGGCCACGGCTGGCGGCACCAGCACGCGCAATGCCCGGTCCTGCGCGGTGACCGTGACCGGCAGATGGCCGATGTACTCGCCGTCCGCCATCAGCACCGGAGGTTCCTCCCCCTCGGCGGCCCGTGTGATCTCGATGGAGCGGACGCGCTGCCATCCGAATACCTTGGAGGCCATCAGTCGACCGTTGTACGCTTTGGAGATCGCGTCGGCGATCTCGATCGGTCCGGGAACGTGATCGATCCAGATCAGGTCGAGCAGCCCGTCGGCGAACCGCGAATACGGGGAGACCTCCAGCCCGCCGCCGATATGGCGCGAGTTGGCCACGGTGAGCATCGGCGAGACGATGTCGCGCTCCTCCACGGTTCCATCCGCCAGAGTGGCCTTGATGTGGTAGCCGTAGCGCTTCATGTGTGTGACTTCGATGAGCACCGCCACGAAATACCGCAGGGAGCCGCCCGGCAGATGGGAGTGATTGGCCCTGTCGTTGATGCTGGCATCCAGACCGCACGACAGCATGCCGCCGTAATACCGGTCGATTGGCGGCCGGGCGACGGTCTGGGCGCCGTCCGCGCCGTCATTGCCGGCGGCACCGTCAGCCGCATCGGCAACCGCCCCGGCGGCGTCGCCCTGGTTATCGTCCCGACCGGACGACAGCAGGTTCCCGGTCGATGCGTCGACGGCGTACCCGCCGGGCAATGACGTCACGCGCCCCATGTCCACATCGATGTGGCTGCCGCGCACGATCGCCCCGACGATGCCTTCGACCGCGGTTTCGATACGGTTGACGGGCAGACCGAGACCGCGCGCGAAGTCGTTGCCGGAACCGGTGGCGACGATGCCCAGCGGCGTGCCGCTGCACCCGACGGCATTGGCGCCCAAGGCGATCATGCCGTCGCCGCCGACCACCACCAGATAGCGGTACTCGTCGTGCTTTTCGCGCGCCTTGCGCAGTGAATCGTCAAAGCTCGCGCCTGTGATGTCGATGATGTCGAATCCGTGGCGCCGCCCGGCCTGCGACAGCAGATCAAGCACCTGCGCATCGATCCGGGCACCTTTGCCCTTGTCGGAGACCGGATTGCCGATCATCGCTACAACAGTTCGTTCCTCGCTCATATCGCCACGATAAACCAACCGGACCGTTCATGCCAATCGTGTGGACGGATTTGCCCGGAATGTTAGGACAATCACACGCCGCCACCGCCAGCGCGGTTCGCCTCGTGCACGATTGATCGGTTCGCGCCCCTCCGGAGGGGCCGCCAGGTCAGCCGCATTCGACGGGCCCGGCTCTGGAGCGCACGGATATGTTCGGCACGAATGGCACCCGCGTGCGCACCGCCACGGCGAGCCGCACGTCTTCACCGTCGATCGAACAGGATTCGAGGGCCGCGCCGTTGAGCTGAGCCGACCGCTCGGCGAGCGCGCACGGATCGCCCGAACCGTCGCGCAGGGCCACCGCGGCGGCGATGGCCGATAGGTCGGCCACCGCTCTGGCCTGCGAGCGGCAGATCAGCAGATTGCCCGCGGCGGCGATGATCGCCAGCGCCACCGCCGCAACCATCACCAGCATCATGCCGGCCATGGTGCCTGAGCCGATGTCGGCATTGCCGGCGAGGACAGCGGTGCCCGCAGCACCGGTGATATCGGCGCTGCCGACGCCATCGGCGATGCCTGCGACTCCAGCAGTGCCCGCAGCACCGGCGGCAGACGGCTGCGTTCCGGCCTTCCGCCTGTCACGATTCATGTCCTCATCCCCCGGATTCATGACGTCACCCCATTCCCATGGAACATTTCCGACATTCCCGGATGCAGGATCCGGTCCCGTTGCCATCACGGCATCGCCCCATTGCCGTGACTCGTCACGGCGCATCCCGCGCCCTCATGGCAGGATTCCCGTCGCGGTTCCCCGCACCGCCGTCGGCAGCACGCCCAACGGATCCGGGATTACCGGGCACTGCACCGTCGCCGTCACCCGATCGCCTTCATACCTCACGTCGACCGCGGACCCGTCACCGGCGACCGCCCGTGCCGCCGCACGCGGATCGGCGTCGACGCCATACGCCACCAATTCGCGAACGACCGAAGCCGCGGCGTCCTGGCAATCCATCGTGACGATCACGGTCCGTGACAAGCACAGCAGCAGGGCCGCCAGCGCCGCAACGACGGGAAGCACCACCGCGAATTCCGCGGTGGCCGCTCCCTCATCAGCCCGGCAATGGCAAGCGGCCAGCATCCGCAAACGCAGCCGCAGTGGCGCCTTGCACGATGTGTTCAACCGGCGCCCGCCCATGCGGTCACCCGACATTCAGCGCTTTCTTGACGATGTTCGTCAGCAGGGTCTTGATCGCGTCGGATTTGAGAATCGCGACCAGCAGCGCGGCAAAGCCGGTGGCCGCGATAAGGACCACGGCGTATTCCGCCGTCGCGGCGCCTTCCTCCGGTTCCGCGGTCAGGGTGCGCAGACGCGCATCGATCATGCACGATTCGCGCCTGGCCCGTTCGACCAGATCCTCCATGCCCTGCTTGGCTTGGACAAGCAGCCCGGGTCTGCCATCGATGTTGATTGGTACTACGGCACTCATAGCGTTCCTTTCCTGGTTTCGGCCCCGACCGATTGATCGGGTGCTGACCACTATGGACGAATTCCGCTGACCCGCGAGCGCATTTCGGGCCATGTGGTCGAAGGGTCGGCAGTTATCCACATTCGGCGTGTCCGTCCACAGCGATTGTGGATAACCGTCGGGCAATGGAGGCGACTCCATCCGCGGTTCACATCACCAAGGAGACGACGGTCGGGATGACGCCGATGAACACGAACGCAGGGAGAAAACACAGCGCCGTCGGTATCAATAGGCGCACCGACAGGCGCGAGGACGCGGCTTCGATGCGCGATCGCTCGTCCGCATCATACTGTTCCAGCGTGGTTTCCAGCCGCATGATTGGCGACACCCCGCGCGTCCACGACGGTTCGAGCGACTCCTCCAGTATTCGGAACACATGCGCCGCATCGGATTCCGGCTCGTCGGCGCCAGCCACGCGCCACGCCTCGTGCCAATCCGCACCACGGCTCAGACGCTCGCCGACCCGGACAAGGCCCGCTCCGATCGCCCCGCCGGCCGCATCGCCGACCGCGCCGCACGCGCGTGGAATCGACGTCCCCTGCCGCAGCGCGACGATGAACAGCGCCAACACCAACGTCGTCGATACTTCGAGAGAGCGATGTTCCGCGGATATCCCGCGGCCGGCGAGGCGGGCCGCGGGCGACGTTCGCAGCCATACCGCGCAGCCGGCGCACCACGCCGACACCAACGCGCATATCCACAGATACGCCATGCCGCCATATGCCATATCACCGCTCCATATCCACTCCGGCGACGCACCGCCCCTGGCAGTTCCGGACAGTTTCGTGCAGTTCCAGACAGTTCCGAGGCCGGTCCGCATCAACCCATGTCGCGCAGCATCGCCCGCATCCACATCAGACCCGCCACGTAGCAGCACGATCCCAAAGTCAGGCACATCAGTCCCGGAGCCGTGGCCAGGAGGAAGGCCAGCGGCCTTGATCCAAGCAGCTCACCCATCATCACGGTGCCGAGCGGCAGCGCCGAAAGCAGACGGACCGTGGCCTGAGGCACGGCGAACACCTGCGAGCGCAGGTCCTCCGCCAGTCGGCTGCGGCGATAGGTTTCGCCAACGGCTTCCAAGCATCGCACGGCCGGACACCCCAACATCACGCTCAGATTGCAGGCCACGGCGATGTCGTTCGCCACCTGATCGGTCTGCCGGTCGGTCTCCTTGGGCAGCGCGCGCGAGGCCAGCAGCGCCCGCATACGCGATGGCGTGATTCCGGGAACGGCGAAACGGCGCCCCATCTGCTCTTCAAAGGCCTCGACCGGCGTGCCGCCTCCGCGCAGAATCGCGCATGCGCCGGCGATCACCGCAGCGATGCCGATGCGGCTCAACCGCGGCGTTTCCGGGTTGCCCTGCATCGCGGCGAGCCGCCGCATCGCCGACGATCGAGAGCTCGGGCGCAACGCCACGGATGCCGCCGCCGTCACCGCGGCCATCGCGGCGAATATGGTCATGCCGATCATTGGCGACCTCCTTCTCTTTGGACCGGACCGATCCATCGCGCGCAGAACCGCTCCCATAGCGGCCCGGCCACCGGCTGGCCGGCACCGTTCCAGACCGCGAGCATCTGGCCTCCGAGCCATCCCTCCGACATCGTCAGGCAGCCGATTTGGCCGATATAGCGGCGCGATCCCCTGCGTTCGACATGCAGCACGACATCGAACGCGCCTTCGGCGAACATCGCCAGCGCCTCGGGGGACAGACCGGCGAGCAAGCCCAACGACACCAGGCGGGCGGGCACTCGGGCGACCCCGTCCGCGTGCAGGGTGACCATACCGCCATGATGGCCGGCGTTGAACGCGCGCAGCAGGTCGGCGATCTCCTCGCCGCGGCATTCGCCCAATACCACGCGGTCCGGGCGCATGCGCAGCGTGGCTTTGACCAGGTCCGGCAGGCCGACCGCCCCGGCCCCCTCGACATTCGGCTCGCGCGTGACCAGCGATACGCGGTTGCCCGGATCCAGCCCGCCCAGTTCCCTCACCTCCTCGACCGTGATGATGCGCTCGTCCGGGCCGCACAGCCCAAGCAGCGCCTTCAGCAGCGTCGTTTTGCCGGCGCCGGTGCCTCCGGTGATCAGTATGGTGGCCCGGCGCCTGACCAGCGCGCACAACAGGGGAAACCACGGCGCGGGGAACAATCCGGCAATCGCCAGCGACTGCAGAGTCGGCGGCGACCGGCTGGGGAAACGAATCGATATGGCCGCCCCCTGCGGCACCAGAGGCTCGATCACGGCATGCACGCGGATGCCGTCGACGGAGGACGCATCTGCGATCGGGCATGCGTCGTCGAGCCGGCGACCCAATTGGGCGCACAGCTGCACCGCGTAGTCACGCACCATCCGCGCCGACCGGAAGGGAATCGGCAGCTGGTATTCGCGCATTCCCCCGCCCCGGTCCACCCAGATGCGCCCCTCGCCGGTGACCACCACATCAGTGACGGACGGGTCGCCGGCCACGCCCTCCAACGGCCCGAACACCAGCTCGCTCATGGCTCGCCGCCTTGACGCCGGCCAGCGATGCGGGTTTCGGCCCAATCAGCCACCGCTTCGATCACCGCGCGATTGGCCTTGCCGAGCGAATCGATGCCCAGCCCGTTGAGCACGTCGCCGCACAGTTTGCGGCTCGCCCGCACCGGCCCCGATATCGGCAACCCCAGGTAATCCTCGGCTTCACGCACATCCACGCCGGTATGGTTTCTCGGCGCGCTGCGCGGCTGCACGCCGACCACCAGAAGATCGCCGTCACGCGGGCGCAGGCCGGCGGCCACGCTACGAAGCGTGCTGTTGCCCTCTCCCTCGCAGGGCGGCCGCCCTTCGCCAAGGCCAGGACTTGCGGAGTCCGCCGCGGACCGGCCATCGGACCTGCCACCGAGCCTGCCGCCGCGTATCGTCGCGATATGCGCCTTCGCCCGGGCCAATCCAAGCACCGTCAGTTCCGCAACCACCATATGGGCGGATTCGGCCAGCTCGGGCACCTGATCGAGTCCCGAGCTGCGGCCGGCGTCGACGACCACCACGCGGTTGGACTCGCAAAGCGCCCGCGTTGCCGCCTGCACCTGCCACCGATCCGGTGCGTCGCCGCCCCACGGCGTGAACGCCAGCACGCGGACACCGTCCCATACGGGCAGCTCGGCGTTCAGCGCATCGCCGTCGATACGGCCCAACGGCGCCTGAATGGTCCCGAACCGCAGCCCCGGTTCGTTTTCGATGCCCAGCAGCACGTCCAGGCCACCGCCCTGAAAATCCGCATCCATCAATGCGCAGTCCAGGTCCCGCTCCCGCAGCGCGCGGGACAATACGGCGACGATGACGCTCAGCCCGATCCCGCCGCTGGCCGCGGTGCACACCACCGCATTCCGCAACCCGGTTTTCACCGCGACCCGGCAGGGCGGCCCCGGCGGGTCCGCCCGGCCATATGCGGCCTGCGTCTGCGGCGACAGCCCGTACTGGTATTGGCGCTCGTCCGTTATTGCCGGCATACGGTGTTGGACGGCCGGCGAATAATACCGCTGCACCGTGGCGGGAGGCACCGGCGCGCCAGGTTGTGCGGCCGCCGTTGCGGTCTGGTTCTTCGTGCCGGCCGCATGCGTGCCGTTCATATGCGTAGTGGTATCCATGCGCCGATTGAACCGCGACCGCGCCCGACCGCGCCACCGTAACCGGCGGCTGTGGTCGAAGGCTTGGAAGTTATCCACACTCGGCGTGTCTATCCACATGCCCGGTGGGCGGCGAGACACCGCGGCCAGAGTGGTCTGCCTCGCAAATGGCTGAGTGGTTGATCCTCCCGCTGGATGATAGCCCTGTGGGCTATCCATAGCAGCGCACGCAAGTGCACGTCGCATATAACGCCGGGAGGTGGCGTGTAGCGCCGGAAGGTGGTCGAATGCTTGATGTTGTAGTGTTTCCGACCACCCCCAGTCGGCTGCGTCGACGGCCCCCGACATTACATGCGACGTGCGCTTCGCGCACTGCTATGGGCAATCCACAGGATTGCCCATCCAGCGGGAGCGTGAACCACCCAATCATTTGCGAGACAGACCAAGAGCATGGCCCGGGAAGCGTGAATCGTGTTTCCCGGTTGCATCGGAACCGGCGTGCCCCGAAACAAAGAAAAGACCCGCCGAAGCGGGTCTTTTCACCAAAAGCAGCTGGAGCAGAATCTCTGCACAACTTCATCGTCGTAACGGTAAGTCTTTCCAATGCCCGTTCAACGTAACAGTCCTTTGTGACCATACACTCTTTGTGGGCTCTGCCCTGTTCAGTTCTCTTGGTACCTCATAATTTAGACGCCCGGAAGGTGTCATGCAAGTTGACGGGGGAGCATGTTCGCATATTTGCACAAGTGTTCGCTATCCCATGAGAAAGGGAGGAAATTGGCATGTCATGATCGCATCGAACGGGTTATTTGATGCTTTTTGTGCGCTTCGCGCAAGATTCCCGGCGTGTCGAAGGCAGGGCATGTTCATTTCATCCCCATATGGAACACCCCTGACGCGAAGCGGCAGCCGCGAAGCGACCAACCCTGGATCGGGCCGCCACGCGCCACGCATCGACCATACTAAAACTACGTACCCGATACCCGCCCAACGGACCCCGATATCACGCCCGATGCACCCCATATCGGCGTCTTTCCCCGAGAAGTGTGAACTACCGTTGAATTCTGAGACGTCCGCTGGCATGCCGCGCGGTCAAGCGCATAAAGTAGGACAGTATGGCACAGATTTTTGACGCACCCTCGAAGGCGATTCTCCGCAGTCAGATCGCGGAGCATATCGCCGAAACGGATAAGAATGACCGCCGCGATACGCGGCCCGACGAACAGCCATTGCCGGCCGATCGTTTCTTCGACCGCGAGCTGAGCTGGATGAAATTCAACAAGCGCGTGCTGGAACTCGCCGAGGACGAGGACCAGCCCATCCTCGAGCGCGCGAATTTCGCCGCGATCTTCGCATCGAACCTCGATGAGTTCTTCATGGTCCGCGTGGCCGGCCTCAAGCGCCGCATCAACTCCGGCATCGCCGTCACCGCCGCCAGCGGCCTGAGCCCGCGCCAACAGCTGCGCGCGATCAGCGATCAGGCGCACCGCCTGCAGGACGAGCACGCGCACTACGTGATCGACCACATCCTGCCGGACCTCGCCAAAGAACGCATCGTGCTGCTGAGCTGGGACAAGCTCACCGCCGCCGAGCAGGAGCGCCTGTCGCGCTACTACCGCCAGCAGGTGTTCCCAGTGCTCACCCCGCTCGCCGTGGACCCGGCGCATCCGTTCCCGTACATCTCCGGCAACTCGATCAACCTCGCCGTGCTGGTGGAGAATCCGAACTCCGGCAAGTCCCACTTCGCGCGCGTCAAGATCCCCGGCAACCTGAGCCGCCTGGTCCCGGTCGACGACATGACCGAGGACGAGGCCAGCGATGTGCGCTACGGGTTCATCACCATGGAGAACCTGATCATCGCCCATCTGGAATCCCTGTTCCCGGGCATGATCATCAAGGAGGCCCGTTCCTTCCGCGTCACCCGTAACGAGGACATCGACGTCGAAGAGGACGATGCCGAAAACCTGCTCAACGCCATGGAGAAGGAGCTGCTGCGCCGCCGCTTCGGACCGCCGATCCGCCTGGAGATCTCCGACGCGACCAGCCCGTTCCTCTCCCAGCTGCTCGCCGATCAGCTGGGCGTGAGCCCCGACGAGGTCTACCGCCTGCCGTCTCCGCTCGATATGACCGTGCTGTTCGAGCTCGGCGGCATCGACCGCCCGGATCTCAAGTACCCGCCGTTCATCCCGACCACGAACCGCCAGATCGCCGAGGTCGAGTCGAGCCGCGCGCAGGACATCTTCGCCGCGATCCGCGAGCGCGACATCCTGCTGCACCATCCGTACGACTCCTTCTCCACGTCGGTGCAGGCGTTCTTGGCGCAGGCCGCCGCCGATCCGAAGGTGCTGGCCATCAAGCAGACGCTGTACCGCACGTCGTCGAACTCGCCGATCATCGACGCGCTGGTCGACGCGGCGCACGCCGGCAAGCAGGTGCTGGCGCTGGTCGAGATCAAGGCGCGTTTCGACGAGGACGCGAACATCGCGTGGGCGCGCAAGCTCGAACGCGCCGGCGTGCACGTGGTCTACGGCATCGTCGGCCTGAAGACCCACTGCAAGCTGAGCCTGGTGGTGCGCCAGGAGCAGGACGGCCTCAAGCGCTACTGCCACGTCGGCACCGGCAACTACAACCCGAAGACCGCCCGGCTGTACACCGATCTGGGCCTGCTGACCTGCGACCCGGTCGTCGGCCAGGACCTGACCCGTCTGTTCAACCAGCTGAGCGGCTACGCGCCGAAGTCGAGCTTCCACCGCCTGCTGGTCGCGCCGCGTACCGTGCGCTCCGGCCTCATCCAGCGCATCCGCCGCGAGGAGGAGGCCGCGAAGGCGGGCAAGGAAGCGTGGATCAAGATCAAGGTCAACTCGATCGTCGACGAGAAGACCATCGACGCGCTGTACCGGGCCAGCCAGGCCGGTGTGAAGGTCGACATCGTCGAGCGCGGCATCTGCGCGCTCAAGCCGGGCGTTCCGGGCCTGAGCGAGAACATCCGCGTGCGCTCGATCCTCGGCCGCTTCCTCGAGCACAGCCGCATCTACGCCTTCGCGAATTCCGACGGCCCGCAGATCGGCGAAGGCCCGATCTCCGGCCCCGAGGTGTGGATCGGCTCCGCCGATCTGATGCACCGCAACCTCGACCGTCGCGTCGAGGCTCTGGTGCGCGTCACCGCACCGGAGCAGGTGGATGAGCTGATCAGGTACGTCGACCTGCAGATGGCCGACACGACCGTGTCGTGGCACATGCAGCCGGACGGCACGTACGTGCGCCATTCGCGCGGCGACGACGGCAACCCGCTGATCGACAGCCAGGAGTACCTGATCAAGAAGCATCAGCGCCGCCCGCGCACCAACAACTGAACCAGCCGGGCGCACACCGCGCGCCGACGGCTGACGCCGTGAATATCGATGGCCGGCCCCGTGAAGGGGCCGGCCATCGTCGTGTCAGCGGAAAAACTACGTAGAGCAAGGCGCGCTTGGAATACAATGAGAGGAATGGGCAGTAACGTGAGACATATTGTGGAAGCGGCGGGCGGCATTCTCTACCGCATCATCGACGAGGACGGCTCGGACGACGCCGGTTCGGCCGCGTCACCCGCCAACGTACCCTCGGATTATCCCGATATCTCCCCCAACGCCGATGCCGGCGCGTCCGAGGGCATCGGCGAGTCGAGCCGTCCGGAGGAACCCACGGCAGCCGACGGCACCACGGCTGACGGCACCAAGAACGACGATGCCGCGGCCGGCAAGCATTCGCGCAAATCCAAGCATCACCGCCCCCCGGTCGACCAACCGGACATCCTCGATCGCATCGAGGTCTGCATCGTCCACCGGCCGAAATACGACGATTGGAGCTGGCCGAAAGGCAAGCTCGAGCTCAACGAATCCCACCGCCATGCGGCCGTGCGCGAGATCGGCGAGGAGACCGGGCTCAGCGTGCAGCTCGGCCCGTACCTCGGCGAGGTCGAGTACCCGCTGAGCGAGGAGGGCCGCAAAACCCGCCGTTCCACGGACCGGTCGCTCGACACCAAGCACATTCTCTACTGGATGGCGCAGCCGATATCCCCCACCGACGCCGAGCATCTCATCGACGCGTTCGGCCCCGTGCACCGGGCCGATGTCGGCGAAATCGACGACATCATCTGGGTGTCGGTCATCGAAGCGCGCAAGATCCTTTCGCATTCCACCGACAAGGACATCCTCGCCCTGTTCGTCGACCGCCTGCAGGAAGGCGCCGCCGAGGCGCAGAACATCCTGATCGTGCGGCACGCGAAGGCCGAAGCGCGCAAGACCTGGAAGGGCACCGACGCCAATCGCCCGATCACGCCGCGCGGGGCGGCCGCGGCGTACGCGCTGAACCGGGAGCTCGCCTGCTACAACCCGACAAGGCTGGCCACGTCGCCATGGATCCGCTGCCAGGAGACGCTGCATGTCCTTTCGTGGCAGACCGACCGGCCGATGCATCATCTCGACGCCCTCACCGAGGACGCGTTCGCCGAGAATCCGGACCGCGCGTGGCAATGCTTCCTTGAAGAGATCCGCCACACGCTCGCCGGACGCAAGACCACCGCGATATGCATGCATCGCCCGGTGATCGGCGGCATCTTCGAGCATCTGCGCGACCTGTGCGCTTCCGGGGCGCTGACGAAGCGGCTCATCGCGAAATCGCCCTATATGCCCACCGCCACCGCGGTAGCCTTGTTTGTCGTGGACTCGCCTCAGGGCCCGCGCATCATCGATATCCAGAAGGTTGCCCCACTTGTCTACTAATTCCCTGCAATATGGTTCCGGTTCCGTGGTGTCCAGCCGCACCGGCTTCACGCATACCGGGTCGCCCCGCCCGTCGCGCCCCGGCCAGCTCGACCCGGCCATCGTGGAAGGCATCGCCGGCGGCTCCGACCCCAGCGCGGTCAGCGAGATGAGCCACGCTTCGGCCGCGGCGCTGCTCGACCGCGTGCACCACACCGCCGACCCGGAGATCGTCTCCCGTGTGCTCACGCTGGTCGACCATGAAGGCGTGGACGTGATCGCCGCACTCTGGAGCCGTTCCGAGCCGGACTCGCTGCCCGGAATCCTGTGGCGGCTGTATATGCTGCGCACATGGATGCGCAAGAACCGCGATTCGATCGCGCGTCTGTGGCGGGTCGGCGAACCGGTCGCCACCGCGGCGTCCGCGATCGCCGGGGTGGACGCCGCCCCCACCGAAGACGACATCGCCCGCACCGCCGATTCGATTCTGGCGGGAGCCTTCACCGGCGATTTCGCCGTTGCGCTGGAGCGCGCCGCCGCCTTCACCGACGTGGTCGCCTTGGGATTGCGCGTCGAAGCCAAGCGCATGTCGGCCCGCGCGGCCGGCCCGGCGAACGCTTCCGGAGGAACGGCCCGCACTGGATCCACCAGCTCCGCGCAGGGCAAGCAGCACGTCACCAAGGCCGCCCGCCTGCTGCACACCGCCGGCAACCTGTTCGTCACCGCCAAGGATTTCCGCCACGGCGCCAGCCTATGGCGTCGCGGCAAGCTCGACTAGTATCCCACTAATACTCTGGCTCCCCTCAGCGAGGGGAGCTGTCGGCGTAGCCGACTGAAGGGAGCGCATGCGAATCGGCTTGATTCAGACGTTCGTGGTAATGCTCCCCTCAGACCGCTTCGCGGCCAGCTCCCCTCCAAGAGGGGAGCCAGAATACAACGACCATCGGGGGACACGCGCGGGGCGAAACGTGCTGCGAAACGCTATACTTAAAACTCGCGTCGGGCCGTGCATAGCCCCGGGCTCCATTTTTTGCCGCTGCGAGCGGCCTTTGCGCCGACAGGCGCTTTCACGGTTCGGCGCTTCTCTTCTTCCCCAGTCCCCTTCCCGGTCCCTCTACTCGGGCTCGGCGTCGATCGGATGCACGGCGATGATGCGGGGGGACATCCGCTCCACGATGTCATGGTGATGCGTGGAGAACAGGACGGTTTTGCCGGCCTGCACGAACGATCGCAGCACATCGACCACCACGTCGGTATTGCGCTCGTCAAGGCCGTCGGTCGGCTCGTCCAGCACCAGCAGATCGGGATTCATCGACATGCAGCAGGCGATGGCGACGCGTTTCTTCTCCCCGCCCGACAAATGGTACGGCGCACGCTGGCGGAACCGCTCCAAGCCGAACAGGGCGACCATATCGTCCACGCGGCGGTCGACCTCGGCATCCGGCAAACCCATCTGCATCGGCCCGAACGCGATCTCCTCCTCGACGGAAGGGCAGAACAGCTGGGTGTCGGAGTTCTGGAACACGAATCCGATCCGCTGATGCAGCGCCTTGGCGAACAGGCTGTTTTTCGTCTCGATCGCCGCGCGCGTGACCGGCGTGCCACCGCAACGGTAGGTGCCGGCGTCGGGGAATTCAAGCGCATTGATCATACGCATGATCGTGGTCTTGCCGCTGCCGTTCGGCCCGAGCAGCGCGACGCATTCGCCGCGCGCGATGGTCATGGAGAAGTCGCGCAACACCGGATGCGCGCCGGCGCCGGTCAAACCGGATGCACCGGACGCACCAGCCGCACCGGCATCGTCCGCGCCGCCGCTCGGCAAGGAGGCGCCGGCCATGTCCCGGTACGAAAAATCGATATGCTCCAGCGACACCAATGGATCGCCGCCGAACCACGATTCATCCGGCCGCATTCTCGCGGCCCTGTTCGGCCGATGACCAAACATATTCATCACCATCCGTTTCGCTCCTCAGATTTCGCTACCCCAGATACACGGCCAGCGCCACCATAAGCGCAACACCCAGCAGATACACGCCGTTGCGCCAGGTAAGCAATCGCTCATGGCGGATGCGATACCTGCCGTCGAAGCCGCGGCATTGCATGGATTCGGCCATCTGGCGGGCCTGCGTGTTCGCACGGAGGAACAGCGCGCCCATCAGCCGGCCGGCGGACATGAGCTTGCGCGAGTCGCGGCCCACGCTGCGCAGTTGGAGCGCGTCCAGCAGCTGCAGCATCGAACGGCCGAGAATGTCGATGAACTGGATCGTCACATCGCAGACGTAGATCACGGCATCGGGCACGCCGACGCCGCGCAGCCCGGCGATCAGCCGGTTCCATGGCACCGTCCGGGCCAGGGCGATCACCAGCGACACCGAGACGAAGGCCTTCACGACCAGCCGGATCGGAGCGCTGTATTGCCCGACGAACACCGCAGGCAAGGCGACCACCAGACTCAGCACGCACACGGCGAGCGTCGGCCCGAGAATCGCCTTGATCAGCCAGGCGGGGCGCAACGCCATCGCCACCAATACCAGCGCGAGCATGATGTAGGAGAACAGCATGTTGCGCGTGATATTGACGCACACGATGGCGACCGGCACGCCGATCATGCGCGCGGCCGGCGAAACCGAGCACAGCGCCCGGTCGACGGCACTGCCGCCGACCGGCAGGGCGGCGCCGATCTGCGTGAGCATGCCACCCAGATGCTCTAGATTGTGCTGGATGAACGATGACTTGTCCGGCAGCGGATCATACCGTTCGGACCCGCGCAGCCACTCCGGCAGCACGGCATCCGCGCCGATCGACGTTCTCCGATCCATCCACGCCTCCCTTACGTCCATTGCCCTCATCCATGGCATCCATAGTCACGCCCGACTGTCGCACGAACGGCTCCCCCGAATCGAGGGGAGCCGGTGATGCGCAGGGGACGCTCAGGCGGTCTTCGCACTCTTATCGTGCGCGGCGAGCGCGAGCAGGCGGAAGACGATGACCATGACGGCGATGCCGATCACCGCGGACAGGATATAGCCGACGACGTCGGGCAGGCCCTGCAGCGAGTAGTCGGGCAACAGCGCGTTCCACGAGAATCCGTGCGCGATGTACTGCGGCACGTAATCCAGTCCGGTGGCGCTCATGAAGTCCTCGGCGCCCCATTCGCCCCAAGCGTCGCCGGTGGCCAGCAGGCCGAGCGGCGACAGCAGCGCGACGACGGCCAGCGCGATCCATGCGGACCTGCGCAGACCGGCGTGGGCCGCCTGCCTGCCTCCCCCATCGGCCACCGACGTTGCCGCGGAGGCGCGGGCGTTGGCTTCGATGATCTCAGGAGCCGTACGGCGCACGAATTCCACGACCACCACGGTGACCAAGCCCTCGACGATGCTGGCGACCGCCAGATGCGGGATCAGCATGGCGGGGATCGTCACCGCGAACGAGAACGGGAAGTAGAGCGCCTGGCCGTCGGCCGCCCTGAACAGCAGCGGCTGCACGCCCAGCTCAAGCGCCACGCAGAGCGCGGCGAGCGAGATGCCAATGTAACCGGATACGAACTCGGCCACGCGCTCCTTCCAGCCGGCGGGCAGCACCTTGCGCAGCAGCACATACAGCCCGTAGGCCGTGAACGGCAGTACGAACGCCATGTTGAAGCAGTTCGTGCCCAGGGTGATCAGGCCTCCGTCGCCGAACAGCAGCGCCTGCAGCAGCAGGGCGACGGACACGGCCACGGTCGCGTACTGCGGGCCGAGCAGCAGGGCGATCAGCGCGCCGCCGACGCCGTGCGCGGTGGTGCCGCCGGGCGTGGGCACATTGAACATCATGATCAGGAACGAGAAAGCGGCGCCGGCCCCCAGATACGCCATCTTCTCCGGTGTGCTGTGCTGGACCACGTAGCGGAAGCACAGCACCCAGATCGGGATCATGATCACGTAGAACACCGCTCCGGTGGACGGCGAAATGAAATTGTCCGGAATATGCATCGCGAGCGTTACGGTTTCAGGCGCACCGACCATTTCCGACTCCCTTCTTGTGGTTGCCGGGCGCAGCGATCATCCGCGCCCATGAACGCGGCAAGTAATATCACACTTATGATTCGACCCCTGCGCAGTTGTGTTGCATGACTTGCAATCATTAGGAAACGCCGAAACGCGATACAGGGCATTCCAGCATGTGAAACGACTTATTCGCGGGTTTTTCTCCGGTTTTTGCCGCCATCGGCACCCGTTCGTTACACAACGACCCAATACCGCTCCTACACTCATGGCCTAGCGCATCCCATTCGCTCCGGGGCAGTCGGCAAAACGGCGGCATTCCCGGGGCGCGGGGATTGCGAACACCCGCGGGACGGGGCAACCCGTCCGGCACGATTGCGACGAAGGAGCTCGGATGATCGCCAAGGAAATAACCGGCAACATCATCAGCCAGCAGTACGGCGACGGCAAACTGAACGTGCCGATCGCCTTCGAATGGTTCGAGACGGACAAGAAGCGCATGCGGAAGGTGGCCGAGGACGGCACCGAATTCGGCATCATGGTGGGCAGGACCATCAAGGACGGCGACGTGCTCGCCGAAACCGAGGACAAGCGGTATTTCGCCCGCATCAAAACCGCGCAGCTCATCGAGATCCCCGTGAGCTCCATGAAGGAGATGGGCCGCCTGTGCTTCGAGTTGGGCAACCGCCACCTGAGCCTGAAAGTCGAGAACGACCGCGTGCTGGTGCCCTACGACCACCCGACGATGGAATACACGAAGAAGATCGGATACGAACCGCACATCATCGAAGGCGGGTTCGACGGATTCCTGATCGTCAAGGCGCACGCCGGCACCGGCACGATCATCCCGGGCACCAACAAGACCACCGGCGACGTGGCCGAAGAGGAGCAGGAGGCCGAGGCGGACAAGGAGTTCCCCGCCGAGAAGGCCGCCGGGCATCTGGACGTGCATGCGCATGACGCCGGCGAGGGCGAGCCGGCCGAAGGCCATCACTGCCACTGCCACGAGCACGGGCACAACGAGCCGAGCGGCGCCACCGAGCATCATTGCCATTGCCACGACCATGACCACGAGCACGGCGAGCACACGCACGAACATGAGCACACGCACGAACATCACCATGATCATGCGCACACGGACGAGACCGTCGACGCCGATCACCCTTACGTGCTCAAGCCCGGCGAATACGAGATGAACGGCGTGCTCCACCGCCCCGACGGCTCCCACAGCCACGACGGCGGCCGCACCTGGCACACCCACTGACCGCCCCATGAACGCCAACGAAACCGAGTCGCGGCGGCTCGCCATGCTGCAGGTGTGCGACAGCGTGTTCCCCGTGGGGGCATTCGCGCTCTCGAACGGCATGGAGACCTTTGTGCAGCGCGACTTCCTGCGGCGGGGAGCCGATTTCGAGCAGTACATGAAGAACTATCTCGAGGTCGCGCCCTACAAGGAGATCGGGCAGATGGTGATGGCCGGCAAATACGCCACGGATGCGCGCGTATCCGCCCGCGGGCTGGCCGCCAAACTCATCGGGCTCGACGAATGGGCGTCCGCGCTGCAGTCGGCACGGGAGATCCGCGAGGGCAGCGAGCGCATGTGCACCCGCCTGCTCAAGCTCGCCGAGCAGATGGACGCCGGCCGGGCGCAGACCTCGGACGGCCATCGCGGCGGCCTGCCGACCGCGGCCACGGCAGCCGCCACGGCCACGGATCAGGCGGCGCCGCAACCATCGCGCGAGGACGAGATCATCGCCGTGCACGAGGGGCGCACGGAGCGGCATAAGCTCACCGACGCCGCGGACGGGCTGTACGGCTCCCCGTCGCTGGAACTGTACGGCAGCCTGATCCGCGACGGCCGTTGCCGCGGGCTGCATTCGATCGCCATGGGGCTGTACGCGGCCGACCATGCCAACGACGTGCGCGACGCGGCGATCATGTACGGATATTCGCTGCTGAGCGCGCTGACCATGTGCGCGGCCAAGGCGATCCCGCTCAGCCAGTACGCCGGGCAGGTGGCCCTGCACGATTCGTTCCCGCGGCTCGTGCGCGCGGTCGACATCGCCATGACGCTCAAACCGGAGGATCTCGGCATCTCCGGAGCGTTCCTCGACATCGCCGCCATGCAGCACGAAACCTTGTATTCGAGGCTGTATATGAGCTGACCGTCAACCTTGGCTCCCTTCTCTGAGGGGAGCCATAGACCTGCAATACGCGCTTCATCAATCCACAAAGACCCCTCACACAAAGGAGAAACCTCATGTCATACGTACGCATCGGCGTCGCCGGCCCGGTCGGGTCCGGCAAGACCGCACTCATCGAGCGCCTGACCCGCAAGATGGCCGACGAATACAGCATCTGCGTGGTCACCAACGACATCTACACCAAGGAGGACGCCGAGTTCCTGATCGAGCACTCACGCCTGGCCCCCGACCGCATCGTGGGCGTGGAGACCGGCGGCTGCCCGCACACCGCCATCCGCGAGGACTGCTCGATGAACCTCGAGGCCTGCGAGGAGATGGCCCGCACCCATCCGGACGTGCAGATCATGTTCGTGGAGTCCGGCGGCGACAACCTCTCCGCCACGTTCAGCCCGGATCTGGCCGACGCCACGATCTACGTCATCGCCACCGACGAGGGCGACAAGATCCCGCGCAAGGGCGGCCCGGGCGTCACCCGTTCCGATCTGCTGGTGATCAACAAGGCCGATCTGGCGCCGCTGGTGCACGCCGATCTGGACGTGATGGCCCGCGACTCGCGCAAGATGCGCGGCGACCGCCCGTTCATCTTCACCGACCTGATGGGTGGCGCCGGCGTGGACGACGTGATCGCTTGGATCAAGAAGAGCGTGCTGTTCGAGGACATGTGATCCGTACGGCTCGCCCGTCTCCCCGGTGGCTTCCCGGAGTGGGAAGCCACCGGGAGACGCCGGGAGACGGTCGAGCCGAAACATATCGTTGCGCCGCGTGCGGCATAATTGCCATGTCATTGTCACGCGTGAGGAAGGCGGCGATTCGTCCATGGGCAGCAGCACATTCCGTCTATCCACTGCATTCCGCCACGGACGTACAAAAATCGACGACATCTATTTCGAGGCGCCGTTCAAGCTGATGACCCCATTCACCAACGGGCGGCACTCCGACTTCGTCGTGATGCTCGCCTCGCCGGGTTTTCTGAAGGGCGACGAGGCGCATATCGAGATCGCCTTCGGCCCCGGCACCGATTCGACGATCAAGACGCAGAGCTACGAGAAGGTGTTCGACACCGAGGACGGCTCCGCGAGCCGCACCATCGAGCTGGATGTGCGGGGCGACGCGAAAGCCGTGTTCCTGCCGTTCCCGGTGATCCCGTTCCGCAACAGCTCGTTCACGAACCTGACCACCGCGCATATCACCGCCGAATCGACGTTCGTCTATGCGGATGTGGTGACCTGCGGGCGCGTCGGCATGGATGAGCGCTGGGCGATGCGGCGGTTCACGAACCGCATGCGCGTGTATGTGGCGGAACCGCAGCCCGCGGCCGAGGCGGCAGCAGCCGAATCGGCCCGGCAGCACGCCCATCGCCGCGGGCGCCCCTCCAAGGCCGAGTCTGCCGCGGCGCAGCCTCGGGAGCGCATGGCGTTCGCCGACCGCATGCTGCTGGAGCCGGACGCCTTCGACTACACCGAGCTCGGCATGTGGCGCGATTTCACCCACTGCGGCGTGCTGTACGCGCATCTGCCGGAAGCGGATCCCGCGGCCGGGCAGGCCGACACGAATGCGGATGAGAACGGTGCCGGTGCGTCCGCTGCGGCCATCCGGGAGCGCATCGAAACCGCCCGCATCGCGGCGGAGGACACGCTGATCGACCGTATCCGATCGCATGCCGACGCCATCGGGTTCACCGGCGAACTCGGCGTGAGCCGCGTCATCGACGGCATCTGCCTGCGCGTGCTCACCAGCCGGGGCGACGATGCCTTCGATCTGATCAAGGACGTCGCCGGCTTCGTGACCGAGGGCTGATAGGCGGGCTTGTTGCCTCCGGTTTTGCCGTGCCCCCGCCAGCGAGGCACGGCAATTGCGTCGGGAAACCACCTCGGCTGTCTTGGGTTATTCATCCCCGCCCGATCTCAGAACAGGAAGTAGCGCTGCGTGAGCGGCAGCTCGTAGGCCGGATCGGAATGGACCAGTTCGCCGTCGACCGTGACCTGGAAGGTCTCGGGGTTGACCTGGATGTCGGCGAGCACGTCGTTGAACTTCAGGTCCTTCTTGCCGATATCGCGGCATCCGCGCACCGGCAGCACCTGGCGGGCCAGCCCCAGCTTGCCCTTGATGTCGTCGTCCACCGCGGCCTGCGAGACGAAGGTGGCGCACGACGATCCGAGCGCGCGGCCGAGCGAGCCGAACATATCGCGGTAGTACACCGGCTCGGGCGTGGGGATGGAGGCGTTCGCGTCGCCCATGCGGGAGTACGCGATCGAACCGCCCTTGATGACCATTTCCGGCTTCGCGCCGAACATGGCGGGCTGCCAGAGCACCAGATCGGCCATCTTGCCGACCTCGACGGAGCCGACGTAATCGGCGATGCCGTGGGTGATGGCCGGGTTGATGGTGAACTTGGAGACGTAGCGCTTGACGCGGAAGTTGTCGTTGCGGTTGTTGTCGTGCTCGTCCTCGGGCAGGGGGCCGCGCTGCTTCTTCATCTTGTCGGCGGTCTGGATGGTGCGCGTGATCACCTCGCCCACGCGGCCCATGGCCTGCGAATCGGAGCTCATCATGGAGATGATGCCCATGTCGTGCAGCACGTCCTCCGCGCCGATGGTTTCGGGGCGGATGCGCGAATCGGCGAAGGAGATGTCCTCGGGAACGTTGCGGTCGAGGTGGTGGCAGACCATCATCATGTCGAGATGCTCGTCCACGGTGTTGCGCGTGAACGGCATGGTCGGGTTCGTGGAGCTGGGCAGCACGTTGGGGAACCCTGCGGCGCGGATGATGTCGGGTGCATGGCCGCCGCCGGCGCCCTCGGTGTGGTACGTGTGGATGGCGCGGCCCTTGAACGCGGCGATGGTGTCCTCCACGCAGCCGCCTTCGTTCAGGGTGTCGGTGTGGATGGCCACCTGCACGTCCATATCGTCGGCCACGCCCAGCGCCGTGTCGATGACGGCCGGCGTGGCGCCCCAGTCCTCGTGGATCTTGAGTCCGGCGGCGCCGGCGCGGATCTGCTCGCGCAGCGGTTCGGGACTGGAGTCGTTGCCCTTGCCCAGATAGGCGATGTTGACCGGCAGCGCCTCCGCCGCCTCGATCATGCGCGCCAGATGGAAGGCGCCCGGATTGCAGGTGGTGGCGTTGGTGCCGTCGGCCGGGCCGGTGCCGCCGCCAACCATGGTGGTCACGCCGCCGGCGAGCGCCGTGCGCACCTGCTGCGGGGAGATGAAGTGGATGTGGGTGTCGAGCCCGCCCGCGGTGACGATGAGCCCTTCGCCGGCGATCGCCTCAGTGCCGGAGCCGACTTCGAGGCCGGGGGTGACGCCGTCCATGGTCTGCGGATTGCCGGCTTTGCCGATGGCGCTGATCTTGCCGTTCTTCAGGCCGATGTCCGCCTTGTAGATCCCCGTGTAGTCGACGATGAGCGCGTTGGTGATGACCGTGTCCGGCGACTCGGCGTCGAGCTGGACGGAGGACTGCCCCATGCCGTCGCGGAACGACTTGCCGCCGCCGAATTTCAGCTCGTTGCCGTAGGTCGTGCAGTCACGTTCGACCTCGATGATGAGGTTCGTGTCGCCGAGGCGGACGCGGTCGCCCGTGGTCGGCCCGAACATGCCCGCGTAGTCCTTGCGTGTGATTGTTGTGCTCATGTGTCCAAGTCCTTTGTCCCCTTGGCTCCCCTCCCCGAGGGGAGCTGTCAGCGAAGCTGACTGAGGGGAGTCTGCCCGTATGGTGTTCGACTGCTTCAGATTCCCAGGAATCCCCGCTCATGCGCCTTCGCGAATGCGGCCTCCCGTACCTCGGGGTCGTCCAGCCGGCCTTCGACCAGCGCGCTGAAGCCGTGGACCTCGCGGGTGCCGCCGATGTCGATCAAGTGCACGCGATGCGCCTCGCCGGGCTCGAATCGCACGGCGGTGCCGGCCGGGATGTCGAGCCGCTTGCCGTAGGCGACCTTGCGATCGAATCTGAGATACTTGTTGACCTCGAAGAAATGGAAGTGCGACCCGATCTGGATCGGGCGGTCGGCGGTGTTGACCACGTCAAGCTCGATATCCTCGCTGCCCTTGTTGAGCGTCAGGTCGCCGTCGGCGTAGAAGTACTCGCCCGGCTTGAGCTTCTCGGTGGTTTCGATCGGATTATGGACGGAGACGAGCTTGGTGCCGTCGGGGAAGGTGGCTTCGACCTCCACCACGTCGATCATCTCGGCCACGCCGTCCATCACGTCCTCGGGCTTGAGCAGCGTGCGGCCATACGACATGAGTTCGGCCACCGTGGCCCCCTCGCGGGCGCGTTCCACGCATTCGGAGCTGATCAGCGCGACAGCCTCCGGATAGTTGAGCTTCACGCCGCGGTTTTTGCGCTCCTTGGCCAGCTCCCCCGCCTGATGCAGCAGCAGCTTGTCTATCTCTCGTGGAGTAAGTCTCATGAGGCCCCCGTTGTTGTACCAACATACCTACGATCATCGGCGATTGTATGGCGCGAATAAGAACGGGAGGTTTCCGGGTGATTGCCGCGGTGAGCGGCGGCAAGGCGCCGATCTTCGCCGGTTCCCGACGAAGATACGCAGCGGGCCCTGCGCCACCGCAATCACACCGCAATCAGCCTCGATGCGACGTCACTTCCCCACGCAGAAAGCCGCGTACAGCGGCACACTGCGCACTCCGCCGTCAATGCCGAAGTTCTTGGTCGACAACCGGATAGCTTCATCCGGCGCATATTTATCCCGGTACACCGCAAGACTGCGTGATCTGGTGTTGTCGGATGATTTGACTTCAATCGGCACACCGGCATCGGAATCACCCGTCTGCATGACGAAATCCACTTCGGCGGTATTGCCGCTCGTCCAGTAGCGCAGCGGGATGCCATTTGCCGCCAGCATCTGCGCAACATAATTTTCGACGATGCCGCCGAGCTCGATTCGTCTACGCCGCTCGGCGTCAAGCACCATGGCAGGATCCAGCTCCGCACGCGCCGCCAGCAGCCCGGTATCGGACGTATACATCTTGAACGACGAGACATCCTCATGCATGGCCAACGGCAATCGGCCACTGGACACTCGCATGCATCGCTCCACCAGCCCCGCAGTCAGCAGCCACGCTATCGCGGGGGAATACACCGACGCCCGACCGCCGCTCCTGACCAGCTTGTATTGGAATTTGTGATTCTCCTTCGCGAGTTGTGCGGGAATGCTGTTCCACGTATCGCGGATACGAGCGGTTTCCACCGGCGTTGCATACTTCGCCATATCGGCTACATACAGATCCGTAATGCCCGCCTGAACCTCGCGCACTTCGCTGAAGCTGCCATTCCTCGCGAATCGGGAGACCGCCTCCGGCATGCCGCCGACTATCAGATATTGCCAAAATCGCTCAAGCATCGCGTCATGCAAATAGAACGGCGCTGCACGGTCATAGCAATCACTGATCTCCGCGATGAGTTCCCCGTCCCCGACCGCGTCGAGGAATTCGTCGAAGCTCATGGGATGCAGCGTCAGCGTATGTACTTTGCCCACCGGCATACTGAATCCCTGCTGGTTGACGGCAACCCCCAGCAGACTACCGGCGGCCGCCACATGCAGCTGCGGCATATCCTCACAGAAGTATTTCAATGAGGCGAGGGCACGATTGGACGATTGAATCTCGTCAAGAATCAGCAGCGTACGCTCCGGGTCGATCTGCCGGCCGGACGCCTGAGCAAGACGTCGGATAAGATTCCGCGGTTCCAGATCGGGCTCGAACGCTTGCCGCGCTCGCGAGTCCCGTTCCAAATCGAAACGTACGCAATCCCCCGGGAACGTCGCTTTGGCCAGCTCGTCGAGGATGTAGGTCTTGCCCGTCTGCCGCGCTCCGTACAACAACAGCGGCTTGCGGATACGTTGTACCGCCCATTCGACCAGCTGGTCCATGATGGTTCTCTTCATCGCCGTCTCACCTCTCATTCCGCCTTATCTATGAAAAAATGTTGTAGAATACATTTTTATCCACCTATTAATGTATTTTATGACATTTTTCCATAGATAACAGCACGCCACACAGGTCACCAGCCGCATCAGCAATTCCGGTGCCGAAGACATTCACCGCAGAAACCACTTCCATGCGGGCACCACGTCGATCACCCCGCTCGGCACCGTCACCTGTCCTTCTTCTTCGAGCGAGATCAGCGTTCCGGAGCGCATCCCGGTATTGTCCATCGCCGCGGAAAGATTGCCGATCTCACTGCGGAATTTGTCGCTCAGATCCCGTCCGGCGAAATCCACGATCGTTGTGGCTTCGATACCGGTGTTCGCCGCAACCTGAATCAGCTGGTACGGTTCGCTCGTCGCCTCATCGCCGACGACGAAATCCACTTCAGGGCAGTTCGCCGCCGAGTATGAGGCGATTACGTTGCTGCGGTTATCGCCGTACCGCCGCTTCAATTCCACGAGCACAGCCGTGTCCAGCCCCTGCCCGATATCCATGTGATTCGCCGGGGCCACCGCCAGCGACAAACCAGGATCCACCGCATACACCTTGCTGGACGAACGCGGGTTCTCCTTGATCGAGAGCGTGAAATCCCCGACCTTGAACAGCAGATGCGCATCCTCGAAATCGTCGAGCAGGTCGTACAGCTTGCCGCTGGAGACCGGCACCTGCATGCCGCGCAGCGCCTTGACCTGCGCGTTCACGGAAAACTTCAATCCCGTGGAACGCAATGCGGTACGGGAGAATCGCATCGCCACGCGCAACGACGTGGTCTCGAAACGCTCCAACACATCCTTGGCGACGATTTCATCCGCATACCCCTGCAACAAGCGCATACGGTCGAGCGTCGGCAAATGCTGTACCGCCGGGAAACCGCCAACATCCAGATACCGCTCAAATGCGGCCTGCAGCGGGCGCCGCACATTCGGCGGGCATTCGCCGCCGACATCGGACGTATCGATATTGTGGAACAGGCAATACTCCCGAAAACTCAACGGCCACATCTCCCGGGACAGTGAGCGTCCGCGGAAATTGGTGGGGATGTCGGACGACAGCAATTTCGACGACGAACCGGTCAGCACGATGGTGACATTATGCTGTTCAGCCACCCTGCGCACGAAATTCGTCCAGTACGGCGCTTCCTGAATCTCATCGAACAGCAAATAACAGCCGTCGAGCGCATCCGGCACCATGCGATAGTACTCATCAAGCAAATCGGCGAGGGTGTGGTCCGAGAACGGCATGATGCGATCGTCATCAAACGAGAAGTGCAGGATTCGGTTTCGCGGCACTCCGGCGGCGATCAGCCGATCCATCAGCTGGTACATGGCATAGGTCTTGCCGCAACGCCGCACTCCCGTAATGGCGTAGATCACGTTGTTCCGCGCGGGAGCAGGCACGTCGATCACCGCACTTGCCCTCGCGGTGTATTCAGGAATGGCGAAGTCCAAATATTCGGCGATCAACGCTGACATCGACATAACGGACTCCAATCTTCATCTGTTTTAGATGAAGATGCTAATCATCTTCACTCAAAACAAATGAAGATACAAAAACGCGCAGACTACCGCACAGTAACGCACGATCAGATCTGCCGCATCGCCCGATCAACAGGGCATCCTGATTCCGCACTCCCCGCCGCTCACCTCGGAAAATGTGAACGCTATCACAATGTGAACAGAGTCTCGACGTCGTTACAAGTTGAACTTATGGTGAGCCATTAATCGGTTTAGGGGATGACGAATCCCCCTACGGCGACCGATTCGATGAGAGGGAGGTTCATCGTGGAGTATTTGGGTTGCTTCGCCGTCGTCATGGCGGTGCTGCTGATCGGGCAGTGGGTGGCGTCGCTGACCAAGGCATGGGTTCCATCGGTCTTCGTCAGCGCGATCGTGTTCCTGATCGGCTTCTGGACCATTCTGCCGAAGGACATTGCCGTCAAGGCATCGTACGACACCGCATTCGTGCAGATCTGCGTGTCCATGCTGCTGGTGCATCTGGGCACGCTGATGAGCCTGAAGAAGCTCATCGCACAATGGCGCGCCGTGTGCATCGCATTGCTTGGCGTCGCCGGCACCCTGCTGTTGACGATGACCATCGGCACGCTGCTGTTCGACTGGCATACCGTGCTCGCCTCCGTACCTCCGCTGACCGGCGGCGTCGTCGCCGCACTGCTGATGACCAACGGCCTGAAGGATGCCGGATTGACCGCTTTCGTCGCCCTGCCGGTCACCATGCTGATGATCCATGGCGTATTCGGATATCCGCTCACGGCCATCATGCTCAAGCACGAAGACCGCCGGCTTGCCAAGGTCTATCAGGGCATGAGCGATGAGGAACGCGCGCAGGCCGCCGCCGCATCGTCCGCCATGGCGCAGTCGGATACGGACAAGCCGACCCAATCGAAATTCCTGTCGCTGTTCCCCGAAAAGTATCAGACCTCCGCATTCATCCTGTTGCGCGTTGCGTTGGTCGCACTGTTCTCCAACTGGATCGCAGGCCTGACGAACGGCGTCGTCAACGCCAACGTCGTGTGCCTGATCTTCGGCGTGATCGCCCATCAACTCGGATTCCTTGAAGATAGCGCGCTCAACAAGGCCGGGGTGTTCGACTGGCTGATGTACGGCCTGCTCGGTTACGTGTTCTCTCAGCTGGCCGGAACCACGCCGCAGCAGCTGCTGAGCATGCTGCTGCAGATCCTCGTGCTCATCGTGCTCGGCCTGATCGGCATGTTCGTCGCATCGTTCATCCTTGGCAAGCCATTCGGCATGAGCCCTGAGATGGCATTCGCCTGCTCGCTGACCGCCCTGTTCGGATTCCCCGCCGACTACATCCTCACGACTGAGGTGGCGCACAACGTCGCCAAGGATGAAGGCGAGGAACGGTATCTGCTCGACAACACCCTGCCGCAGATGCTGGTCGGCGGTTTCGCCACCGTATCGATCGCCTCGGTGATCATCGCATCCGTGTTCCTCAAGCTGCTGTAACGGCGTCCAATGCGTTCCGGTTCCGGCCACATTGCCGGGAACCGGAACGCGCACCAAGATTTTTTGCGGGTCGGGCGAATGATCCCCCGCCCCGCACATCATGAAAGAAGGTATATCACCATGGCAACCGTATATACGGGAATGAATCTGTTCGACGGCAATGACGTCGAGAACAAGGCCGGCTCGTGGATGCTGGTCGGCGACGACGGGCGCATCGAATCGGTCGGCACCGGAACCGCACCGGCTGCGGACGCCACCGTGGACCTGACCGGCAAATACGTCATGCCCGGCCTGATCAACTGCCATACGCATACCATGCTCGACGCGTATGATCCGAAGCTCACCATGTTCTCGGAAACCGAAATCGCCTTCCGCGGCATCAAGCACCTGAAGGCGCTCATTGACTGCGGAGTGACCACGATCCGCGAGTGCGCGTCCGCGTTTTCCGTGGACTGCAAGCTTGCCGCGCTGCAGCGCAAGGGCGAACTCGCCGATATGCCGACGATCGTACCGTCCGGCCGGTCCATGAGCATGACCGGCGGCCACGGCGACATGCAGATGGGGCTCGAAGGCGAGTCCAATGGCTCGCATCTGGTCGACTCCCCTGACGAGATGCGCAAGGCGGTGCGCGAGGAGTTCAAACTCGGCGCCAAAAACATCAAAATGATGGCTACCGGCGGCGTGATGAGCCCGACCGACCAGATCGACGACACCGAACTGACCGTCGAGGAGATGAAGGTCGCCGTCGAAGAGGCCCACCACAAGCACATGACCGTATGCGCGCACGCCGAAGGCGCGAACGGCATCCACAACGCCATTGTGGCCGGCGTCGATTCCATCGAGCACGGTGCGATGATCCGTGACGAGGACATCCAGCTCATGATCAAGAACGGACAGTATCTTACGCCGACGCTGATCGCCTGCTGGGCCATCCCCGAATACGGCGAAGGCAAGATCCCGCAGTTCATGGTGGACAAGGCGCGCGGATTCGAGAAGGACTACTTCACAAACATCGGCAAAGCCGCCAAGGCCGGAGTCAAGTTCTCCATGGGCACCGACGCCGGCACCCCGTTCAACGACTTCGGAGACACCCCGTACGAGCTCGTGCTCATGAAGCAGGTCGGCTGCACCACCGAACAGGTACTGCACGCCTGTGGCCGCAACGCCGCAGATCTGTTGAAGGTCAGCGCGGATTACGGCACACTGGAACCCGGCAAGTACGCCGACTTCCTGGTGCTCGATGCCGACCCGATCGCCGACGTCGCCGCCGTCGGCCAGAAGGACAAGGCCGTCTACAAGCACGGCGTCAGGGTCCACTGAGACTCAGCGTCCAAGCCGTAACCGGGGCCTTCTCCACATCGGCGGAGAGGGCCCCGTCATATCGAAGCCGATGTGATCATGAGGAGGCACATATGCCGAAGACGCTTTATACGGGAATGAATCTGTGTGACGGCAACGAAATCGTCAACAAAGCCGATTCTTGGATGCTGGTCGGCGACGACGGGCGCATCGAATCGATCGGCACCGGAGCCGACGCCATGCCAGCCGCCGACGCCACCGTTGATCTGACCGGCAAATACGTCATGCCCGGCCTGATCAACTGCCACGTACACACCATGGGCGACGCGCTGGACCCACGTCTGACCATGTTCTCCGAAACCGAAGTGGCCTACCGCTCGATCAAGAACCTGCATCGGGCCATCAGCTGCGGCATCACCACGCTGCGCGAATGCGCGTCGGCGTTTTCCGTCGATTGCAAGCTCGCCTCGCTGCAGCGCAAGGGCGAACTCGCCGACGTCCCGACGATCGTGCCGTCCGGGCGCCCCATGAGCATCATCGGCGGCCACGGCGACATGCTTGAAGGATTGGAAGGGGAATCCAATCTGGGCCATCTGGTCAGCTCTCCCGATGAGATGCGCAAGGCGGTGCGAGAGGAGTTCAAACTCGGTGCCAAGAACATCAAGCTCATGTCCACCGGCGGCGTGATGAGCCCGAACGACCGCGTCGACGACACCGAACTGACCGTCGAGGAGATGAAGGTCGCCGTCGAAGAGGCCCATCACAAGCACATGACCGTATGCGCGCACGCGCAGGGCACGGAAGGCGTGCACAATGCGCTGGTCGCCGGTGTCGACTCCATCGAACACGGGTCGCTGATCAGCGAGGACGATATGCGTCTGATGGTGGCCAACGGCCAGTATCTGGTGCCTACGCTGCTGCCGTGCTGGGCGATCACCGAATACGGTGAAGGCAAGATCCCGCAGTACATGATCGACAAGAACAAGGGATTCGGTCATCGCTTCTTCGACAACATCGCCAAGGCGGCAAGCCTCGGCGTCAGGATCGCGATGGGCACCGACGCCGGCACCCCGTTCAACGACCTCACCGACACGCCTCACGAACTGGTCCTGATGCGCGAGATCGGCTGCACCGTAGAGCAGATCATGCACGCCTGCGGACCGACCGCGGCGCAATTGCTGAAAATCGACGCGGATTACGGCACGCTGGAACCCGGCAAGTACGCCGACTTCCTAGTGCTCGACGCCGACCCGATCGCCAACGTCGCCGCCGTCAGCCAGAAGGACAAAGCCGTGTACAAGCACGGCGTTAGAGTCCACTGACGCTTGGCTTCCTACAGGCGGGGACTCTCCGGGATGTGGAGAGCCCCGTTTCTGCGGATAAAAGAGCGGTAACGGCAATGCTGCCGATCGCTCCCAATCCACGAACGCGAAAGATGAGCCCACCTATATGAAACCTATATGGAGCCATGCCAACTACAAGTATCGATCCTGCCTGATTCCCGTATGCTCATCCAAGCCACAAAAGCCAAATAGGGAAATGAAAACGGTCCAAACGAGGAAATAGGGAGACGGCATGGCAAACGCGGTATGACTTGCCATTGAACATCTCATGGTCAGATGAGCGAGAAGGGAACTCGAAGAGCTTCCGGAAAAACGCACAAAGAACGTTCCGTACCAATGGATACAGTTATGCCCTATACTTTCGGCGTGAGTCGACATGATCGTCGGGCGGCTCGGCGCCCAAGAAAGGTCCGGGCCGCCCGACGGCATGCCATCGGCAACACCGACAGATAGGGGCATCATGACAACGGATACCAGCGCACGGGCCATCAAACCCGAATTGCTGCGCACATACAGCGACGATTTCAATGCGGATCGGGCCAATCTGGTCGCCGCGAACGCGGCCGTATCGGCCGGCGTGCTCAAGGCCGCCACCGACTACCGCGGCGTGCGCGCGCTGCCGCGCGATTTCTCCATCGAGCTCAAGCAGGGGTCGATCACCAATCAGGAGCGCTCCGGCCGCTGCTGGATGTTCGCTTCCCTGAACACCCTGCGCTACGAGCTGATGCACCGCTGGGACCTCGAGGACTTCGAATTCTCCGAGACCTACCTCTTCTTCTGGGACGCGATGGAGAAGTCGAACACCTATCTGGAGAACGTGCTGGCCACGCTCGACGAGGCGACCGATTCGCGCATCTTCCAAGTCATCAACGATGGCCCGTCCGACGACGGCGGCTGGTGGCAGATGTTCGCCGCGCTGGTGAACAAGTACGGCCTGGTGCCCAAGAGCGCCTACCCGGAGTCTGAGAACTCCCGCAATTCCGACGATTTCAAGCAGTACCTCAACTCCAAGCTGCGCGAGTTCGCGGCGGAGCTGCGCCGCTGCCATGCCGCGGGGACGCCCGAGGACGAGCTGCGCGCGCTGAAGGACGGGTACATGGGCACCGTGTACCGCATCTGCGCCGTGTCGCTGGGCGAGCCGCCGGAGAAGTTCGACTTCTTCGCGCGCACCAAGGACGACGATGACGACAAGGCCGACAAATGCGACGGCAAGGCCTGCAACAAGGACAAGGCCGAGAACTGCAAGTGCGGCAATGATTGCGACAAGGACAAGTCCGGCAAGCCGAAGACCGGCAAGGACGAGCGCCCGCAGATCCGCGAGATCGGCATCACCCCGCTGGAGTTCTACAAGAAGTACGTGCCGGTGGACGTCAACGACTTCGTGACGCTGGCCAATGCCCCGATCAAGGACCGCCCGTTCAACAGGCGCTACCGCATCCGCTTCACCGCGAACGTGGCCGAGGCCGGCGACATGGAGTTCGTCAACGTGCCTCTGGACGTGTTCAAGAAGGCCGCCCTCGATCAGCTCTCCGCCGGCCACCCGATCTGGTTCGCCTGCGACTGCACGCAGTTCGCGCTGCGCAAGGACGGCTTCTTCGACCGTTCCGTGGTGCGCGTCGACCAGCTGTTCGGCACCGGATTCACCGGGGACAAGGCCCACGGCCTCGAATACGGCGACAGCCCGAGCAACCACGCCATGACCTTCACCGGCGTGAACCTCGGCGAGGACGGCAAGCCGAACCGCTGGAAGGTGGAGAACAGCTGGGGCAAGGATGCCGGCAAGGACGGCTACTACGTCATGTCCGACGCCTGGTTCGACCGCTACGTCACCGAGCTCGTCATCCGCAAGGAATACCTCGACGACGCCACCCGCGGCCTGCTCACCGCCGAGCCGGTCGAGCTCGATCCCTGGCAGCCGCTCACCCGCCGCTGCCGCTGACGACGGCGAATGCGGCAGGAGGCCCGGTGGGGAACCGACATGCATCGGCTCCCCACCGGGCCTCCTGCCATATCTCGGTCACGCGCACCGCGACGCTACACGCGCATGGCTTCCTTGGCGGCCTCGACCTGGGACGGGCCGCCTTCGCCGGTGGCGATGAAACGCCCCGAGGCGAGCACGTAGTAGCGGTCCGCCCGCTCCACGGCGAACTGGACCTTCTGCTCGACCAGCACCACGCCGATGCCCTTGTCCTCGGCCATCGTGCGGATGGCCTGCTGGATCTCGGCGACGATGTTGGGCTGGATGCCCTCGGTCGGCTCGTCCAGGATCATGAGCTTCGGACGGGTGATCAGCGCGCGTGCGATCGACAGCTGCTGGCGCTGCCCGCCGGACAGGAGGCCGGCGCGCCGGCCGGCGAACTCCTTGAGCACCGGGAACATCTCCACGGCCTCGTCGTAGCGGGCCTTCGCCTCGGAGCCGTACCGGTCGGCCACCACATGCAGGTTCTCGTCCACGGTCATCGTGCCGAAGGACTGCTGGCCCTGCGGCACGAAGGCCATGCCCCTGCGTATGCGCTGGTTCGGCGCGGCCTTGGTGATGTCGGCGCCGTCGAAGGTCACCGTGCCCGACGATATCGGCAGCAGGCCGAGCAGGGCCTTGAGCAGCGTGGTCTTGCCGGCGCCGTTGTTGCCGACGATGCTGACCCACTGGCCGGCGTCCACGTCGAAGCTGATGTCGTTGACGACGGTCACCTTGCCGTAGCCGGTATTCAGATTCTTCACTTCAAGCATTGCCATGATTGTTTCCTTCAATTCGTTCCGGCTCTCTTCCACGGGGGGAGAATCGCAGATGAGATGGGCCGGGAAGCATCGGCCCGGACTCCCTATCCACTCCCCTCAGTCGCCTCCGGCGACAGCTCCCCTCAGCGAGGGGAGCCCGAAGAGGTCAGTTCTCGCCTCCGCCCAGGTAGATGCGCACGACCTCGTCGTTGTTCTGGATGTCCTCGACCGACCCTTCGGCGAGGATCTCGCCCTGATTGAGCACGGTGACGGAATCGGCGAACTGGCGCATGAAATCCATGTCGTGCTCGACGATGATCACCGTGCGGTTCTTGCTGCACCGCTTGAGCAGTTCGCCGGTGGCGACGCGCTCGGCCGGGGTCATGCCGGCGACCGGCTCGTCGAGCAGCAGCAGGTGCGCATCCTGCACCAGCAGCATGCCGATCTCCAGCCACTGCTTCTTGCCGTGCGGCAGAATGCCGGCCGGCTTGTCCGCGTCCTCGGTGAGGTTGCACACGTCCATCATGTACTCGATGTTCTGCGTCTTGCCGCCCATCGGCCGGAACAGCTCACGGCCCTTTTTGCGGAAGCCCTCGGCCAGCTGCAGGTTCTCGAGCACGCTCAGCTCCTCCACCACCGAGGCGGTCTGGAAGGTGCGCCCGACGCCGAGCCCGACGATCTGGTTCGGCTTTTTGCCGAGCAGCTGCTCGCCGCGGAAGGTGACGGAGCCGGTGGCCGGGACCAGACCGGTGATCGCGTCGATGATGGTGGTCTTGCCGGCGCCGTTCGGACCGATCAGGAAGCGCAGGTCGCCATGCTCGACGGTCAGGTCGAGATGCTTCACAGCCACGAACCCGTCGAATTCGACGTGCAGCCCCTTGATCTCCAGATAGTCGTTCCACTGGCCGCCGCGGTCGTCAAGCACACTGAGCTGATCGTGCAGGCGCTCCCGCTCCTGCATGATCTCGGCCTTCATCTGCGCGGCCTCGTCGCGCATGCGCTTGGCCTCGTCGCGCATCTTGACCATTTCGGCGCGCAGCTGCTCCAATTCCTGCTGCGATGCGGGCGTCGACGTGTTCGTCATGTCGGTCTCCTCACTCGTTCGTTCGCTCATGCGTTCGCCTCCGCCGTGACGGCCGCCGCGGCGGCCACGGACTCGCTTGGCTTGCGCAGGCCGAGCTTCTCCTTCAGCCACGGCCACACGCCCTTGAACTGCCCGAGCCCCATCGGCACGAAGGCGATGACCAGGATGAAGATCAGGCCTTCGATGTACGTCCACGCGGACGGATACGCCTCGGACAGCTGCGTTTCGGCGAAGCGGACCAGCAGCGTGCCGATCACCGGGCCAAGCAGCGTGGTGCGGCCGCCGATCACCACGCCGGCGAGCATCAGGATCGACGGGGTCACACCGATGTCGGAGGGCGAGATGATGCCGACGACCGGCACGAACATCGCGCCGCCGATACCGGCGAACATCGCGGCCACGGAGAAGGCGAACACCTTGATCGACGCCGGGTTGTAGCCGAGGAACTTCATGCGGTTCTCCTGATCGCGCACGCCGATGATCAGGTCGCCCATGAACGAGCGCCGGATCCAGTAGACGATGAGCACCATGGCCAGCGTCAGGAACGCGCAGATGTAGAAGATCATCCGCTTGTTCGCGTCATCGGTCAGGTCGTAGCCGAAGAATCCCTTGAAGTCGTTGAGGCCGTTGGTGCCGCCCGTGGTCTTGGACTGGCCGATCAGCAGCACGGAGAACGCGGCGACCAGCGCCTGCGACAGGATCGCGAAGTACGCGCCGCGCACGCCGCGACCGAACACGGCCAGGCCGAGCAGCGCGGCGAGCGCGCCGGGCACCGCGGCCACGCCGATCACGGCCATGACCGGATTGCGGAACAGCTCCCAGAACCCGGGCACCTTGTCGATGCCGTACTGGGCCATGAAATCGGGCACCTGGCCGGCGCCGATGTCCGAGAGCTTCATGTGGATGGCCATCACGTAGGCGCCCAGGCCGAAGAACAGGCCTTGGCCCAGTGTCAGCATGCCGCCCTGGCCCCATGCCAGGCCGATGCCGACGGCCACCATCGCGTAGCACAGGTACTTCGACAGCAGGCCGAGGTTGTAGACGCTCATCACCTGCGGTGCGAGGAAGATCAGCGCGATCGCGATCACCGCGCCGATCCACGACTTGTATTTGGCATAGAAATCGCTTGCCGACATATTCTTCATCGTCACTCCCCCTTACGCGAGGTTCCTCGAACGGATGGAAACGAGCCCCTGCGGGCGGAACTGCAGGAACACCACGACGATCAGGAACACGGCAACCTGACCGATCGACGCGGATGTCGGCAGCTCGATCGCCGACTGGCACAGGCCCAGCACGAAGGATGCGATCACCGCGCCCTTGAGCTGGCCGACGCCGCCGGCCACGACCACCAGGAACGCCTGCACGATGAACGTCGTGCCGAAGTTGAAGCTGATCGAGTTGAGCAGGCTCAGCGCCACGCCGGCGATGCCGGCGATGCCGGAGCCGAGGAAGAAGGTGACGTGGTCGACGGTGCGCGTTGAGATGCCGGACACCTCGGCCAGGTCACGGTTTTCGGAGGTCGCGCGGATCTGGCGGCCGAGCGGCGTGAGTTTCAGGACCGCATACAGCGCGGCCACGCACACGACCGACAGGATGAAGATGAACAGGCGGCCGGCGGAGAAGCTGTAGCCGAACACCGTCACCGGGTTGGTCAGCGCCACGGGCGCCGAAGCGTACACCGGCGTCGCCCCGAATATGTCGCGGGCCAGCTGCTGCAGCACCAGCGATACACCGAAGGTCACCAGCAGCGTGTCCAGCGGGCGGTTGCGCATGCGCTCGAGCAGGGCAACGTCCAGCAGCAGGCCGAGCAGGCCGGAGACGCAGAATCCGACGATCAGCGCCACGGCCAGCGCCACGGTCTTGTTGCCGAACAGCGTGCTCATGACGTACGCGGTGTATGCGCCGGCCATCATGAACTCGCCGTGGGCATTGTTGATCACGCCCATCTGGCCGAAGGTCAGCGACAACCCGAGGGCCGCCAGCAGCAGGATCGATCCGTTGGACAGACCTGCCACGATCTGTGGGAATAGCATGTTCATTGTGGCGTCCTCTCCTTAGTTGCTCGCGGAATCGCCGTCGGCGCCCGCGCTCAGGCTCTTCGCCCAGTCGTAGGTCTTCAGGTACGGATCGGGCTTGATCGGCCCGTCGGACTTCCACACGGTGTGAATGAGCTTGTCCTCGCCGATTTCGCCGATATAGGAGGTCTTGTAGATGTGGTGGTTCTCGCCGTCCACCTTGACCTTGCCCTCCGGCGCGTCGAAGGTGACCCCGTCCGCGGCGGCCTTGACCTTGTCCACGTCGAAGGACTTGGCCTTCTCGACCATGCCCTTCCACAGGTACACGGAGGTGTACGCCGATTCCATCGGGTCGGATGTCGGCCGGTTGGCCCCGTAGCGCGCCTTGAAGTTCTTGACGAAGGTCTTGTTCTGCGCGTTGTCGAGCGTTTGGTAGTAGTTCCATGCGGTCAGCTGGCCCTTAACGTTGTCGACGCCGATCGCGGAGACCTCCTCCTCGGCGATCGACATCGAGATCACCGGGGTGGTCTCGGCCTTCAGCCCGGAGGCCTTGTATTCCTTGAAGAACGCGACGTTGGAATCGCCGTTCAGCGTGTTGACGACCGCGTCGGCGCCGGAGAACTTGAGCTTGTTGACGATGGTGGTGAAGTCGGTGGAGCCCATCGGCGTGTATTCCTCGCCGACGACCTCCATGCCGTTGCCTTCGGCGTACGCCTTGACCACGCGGTTCGCGGTCTGCGGGAACACGTAGTCGGAGCCGACCAGAAACAGCTTCTTGTAGCCCTTTTCCTTGAGGTAGTCGAGCGCCGGCACGATCTGCTGGTTCGGCGCCGCCCCGGAGTAGAAGATGTTCGGGCTGGCCTCCATGCCCTCGTACTGCAGCGGGTAGAACAGCAGCGCATTATCGGCCTCGAACACCGGCAGCATGGCCTTGCGCGAGGAGCTGGTCCAGCCGCCGAACACCGCGGCCACGCATTCCTTCTCGATCAGGGTCTTGGCCTTTTCGGCGAATACGGCCGGCTCGGATTTGCCGTCCTGCTGCACCACCTTGAGCTGCTTGCCCAGTACGCCGCCCTTCGCGTTGATCTCGTCGACGGCCATGTGCAGCGAGTCGCTGACCGTCTGCTCGGAAATCGCCATCGTGCCGGACAGCGAATTCACGAAGCCGATTTTGATGGTGTCTCCCGACGTGTCCACGCATGACGAGGCCGTGCTGGCGGCCGTCGTGCTGTTCTTGTCGGCGGCTTCCTTCTCGGCGACCGTCCTGCCCCATCCGCAGCCGCTGGTGGACAGCACTGCGGCTACGGCGCACAGCGCCGCGGCTACTCTGATCCGTTGTAATGTGGCCATACGTCCTCTTCCTCTCGCGTAAGACTCACGTCGATTTCGGCGAGACAAAGAATGACAGCGGATGGTTGATTTTCGGTTGCCCGTGTGTTTCCGATTCATCTCAAGCGTGACGAGCAGGTTACGTAGGCGGCCGCGGAGACCGAGCCGATTCCCCGGAATACCGCCGATTCCTGGCCGTCAATCGGTGCGGGGGTACGGCCGCCGCCGCACGTTCGCGCGGCTCGTAGTACGCTTGTGAATCATGGAGTTACATGTTCTGAACCACCCGTTGGTGGACCACAAGCTGACCGTCCTGCGCGACAAGGACACGTCATCCGCCACATTCCGCGAGCTCGTCACCGAGCTGGTCATGTTGGAGGCCTACGAAGCGACGCGCAATCTCGATGTCGTCGACAAGCCGATCGAAACGCCGGTCGCGCCCATGGTCGGCAAGCACATCGCCGATCCGGCCCCGATCATCGTCCCCGTGCTGCGCGCCGGACTGGGCATGCTCGACGGCATGACCAAGATGATCCCCACCGCCGAGGTCGGATTCCTGGGCATGAAGCGCGACGAGGAGCACCCGACCCAGCAGATCACCTATGCGAACCGTCTGCCGGAGAACCTGGACGGCCGCCAGTGCTTCCTCATCGACCCGATGCTCGCCACCGGCGGCACGCTGGCGTCCGCCACGCATTACCTGGCCGAGCGCGGCGCGAAGGACGTCACCGCGGTGTGCATCATCGCGGCGCCGGAGGGCATCGAATTCGTCAAGAAGACCATCGATCCGTCCATCGACTTCAAGATCGTGGTCTGCGCCGTCGACGAGAAGCTCAACGACAAGGCATACATCGTGCCGGGTCTGGGCGACGCCGGCGACCGCCTGTACGGCGTGATCGACTGAGGCGCGTTTCGGCTAGTATCCTGCGTCGTAAGTTCATGCGTTCTATCTGGCTCCCCTCTATGAGGGGAGCATTACCACGAACGCCTGAATCAAGCCGATTCGCATGCTCTCCCCTCAGTCGGCTACGCCGACAGCTCCCCTCAGAGAGGGGAGCCAAATATGACAAGGCGCGGAACCGATTGGGTTTCGCGCCGAATTCGATCAGCGGTCCGGAACGAACGCCTCGAAGATGTGGTGGTCGAACCAATCGTCACACTGGGCCAGCTCGTCGCTGCTGCGCACGGTCCACGAGACCGGTACCGCGCCCATCGCACGCGCGAGGCGCATCTGCGGGCTGTTGCCGCCGCTCCAGTCGTACGCGATGAAGTCGGGGCGCGAGATCCAGTCGAAGATCAGCAGTCCGGCGGCCCACTCCTTGAGGCCGGCCTCCTCGAGCGACGGCCCCCAGGCCAGCTGGCCGCGGCATACCTCGGGGCGGTGATCCGCATACCAGTGCACGGCCGCCGGGTTGAAGGACTCGACCACATACGGGCCGTCGTAGGCCTGCAGCAGCGCGTCGCCCTTCTCCATCAGCTCCTCATCGCGCGGACCCCACGCCGAATTGTCGTCGAACTTGTATTCCACGATCAGCGGCGCGCGGCCGGCCACGACATCGAGCACGTCGGAGAACAGCGGCACATGCTGGTAGTACCCGGACGGCGCGTTGAGGGGCGTCGCCATCGACTCCGGATCGTCGGAACCGGGCAGCGCCGACGCCACGGCCGCGCCGGAGGCATCGTTGGGGAACAGCGGGATCCGGGTCAGCTCGTCATAGGTCAGATCCGCGATGCGGCGGGGGTCTCCCGCCACACGCATCAGATCGGGATCATGCACGACCACGACCTGATCGTCGGCGGTCAGCTGCAGATCCAGCTCGATGCCGTATCCGGCCTCGCACGCGGCCGCGAACGACGCCAGGGAATTCTCCGGCGCGATCGGCCCGGAAACCGAAGCGTCCCCATACCCGGCCTTGATGGCCATGCGGCGGGCCAAAGCCACATATTCGCCGCTTTCCACCGCATACTGCGCGGTCAGGCCGGAACCCGCATCGTGCAGGCCGCGGTGCGCGTACCAGACATCCGGAATGGACGGCACGAAGTTGCGCTGCTTGTCGGAGAACGAACGCGGCTTGATGGCCCAGGCGGCCGCCCCCGCGGTCAGCGCGCCACCGATCAGGATCTTTTTCAGGAATTTGTTGGATGCCATGGCATTCCTCCTTGTTCCCTTACGAGCCTAGCCTACGGGCGGGGCAAGCGTCCGGCGCGTACGCCGTACGCGGACGGACGGATCCCGGCCGGGAACGACCGGTTGGCAATCAGGCGAAAATGCGAAAACTGCGAGAAAACTCGCATCGACCACCCCGCCCCTCCCCTTCGCGAACCACTGCGCATTTCCCACTGTTTCCTTACTAACAACTAGGATTCCGCCATACAACTCCCCCGCGCAAATTTCTTTCATTTAGCGTACTTTTATTTTCGCATTTTTCCCATGGCGCACTATACTGGTGATAATCAACCGAAGGGATATGCCGATGAGCACCGTTCAGCCCCAGCCCTATGCGCAGCCACCTTCCCGCAAAAGCACGCTGGCCGACGTCGCCGCGGCCGCCGGCGTCTCACTGGCCACGGCTTCAAAGGCGCTGAACCGCCAACCCCGCGTCAGCGACGCGACGCGGCGCAAGGTGCTGGACGCCGCGCAGGAGCTCGGCTACATCACTGCTACGGGAACATCGGCCGCCCCCGGCGAGCGCAGCGGTTCGATCGGCGTCATCACCTCGGATCTGGTCGGCCGGTGGAGCATCCCGATCCTGCTTGGCGCCGAGGACGAGCTTGGCGCCACCTCGAACACCGTGCTGCTCAACAACGCGCGCGGAGACGCGCAGTTGGAACGCAACGGCTTGGAATTCTTCGCCTCGAAAAACGTCGACGGCATCCTGATCGCCGGCCAGGAGACCAATCCGCGCCCTTCGTTGCGCAATGTGGTCGACGTGCCGCTGGTGTACGCCTATGCGCCCAGCGAAGACCCCGACGAGTGCTCGGTGACCTGCGACAACGTGCAGGCCGGGCGCCTAGCCGTCGAGCACCTGATCTCCTGCGGCAAACGGCGTATCGCGATCATCGGCGGCAACGAGACCTTCGACGCGGCCACCGATCGCCTCAAAGGCACGATGCAGGCGCTGCACGACGCGCATCTGGAACCGGTCGGCCCGGTCCGCTTCAACGAATGGTCGGAAGCTTGGGGCAGGGCCGCGACCCGGCTGCTGCTCGACCAGCATCTCGAATTCGACGGCGTGGTCTGCCAGAACGATCAGATCGCGCGCGGCTGCCTGACGATTCTCAGGCAGGCCGGATTGGAGATCCCGCGCGATGTGGCGGTGATCGGCCACGACGACTGGCAGGTGCTCACGCTTGATTCCGTGCCACCGCTGACCTCGATCGTCAATCCAACCGAGGAAATCGGCCATGTCGCCGCGCGCAAGCTGTTGGACGCGATCAACGGGCGCCCTCACCACGGCATCGAATACATGCCGTGCCGCGTGGTGCAGCGCGAATCCACGCTACCGCTGCGATAACGCCTCGGCGCATACGGAACTGGTGGTCTGTCTCGCAAATGATCGAGTAGTCGATCCTCCCTCTGTCGGGAGGTGGCGCATAGCGCCGGAGGGTGGTCGGATACTTGATGTTGCAGCGTTTTTGGCCACCCCCCAGTCGGCTGCGCCGACAGCCCCCGCCGGCGGGGGCGCAAACCACTGCATTATTTGCGAGACAGACCACTAGGTCACGGAGCCGGGCCGATTCCACCACAATTGCGCAGTAACCCCGAGTTGTCGGTGCACGAGGTCCGAGAACAACCGTGATATAACGATACAGCAACGCCGTATTACGCCATACAACCGGTTGCTATACTTCCCCACGCACCGACAACTCGATGCCCCGCAGCATTCACGCACGCACAGACAAGAAATATCGCATCCAATTCATCCGGCATTGTATGGAATAAAACCATATCCTCACATGCTTCACCCATGAATGCGCACATATCGCCATAAACGCACGAAGCTCCCTCGTTGAGGGAGCTTCGGATGAGATTCGGGCCGATATCACGCCGGCGGGCATGCCGTCAGAGGCGGCCGCGCATCGCCGTCAGCGCTTGCGCAGCCACACGCGCATGCCGCCCAGGGTACGATTGGCCCACGAGTAGTACGGCACCAGCTTCACCGTGACGGATTCCTCGGCGAGCGGCTCGTCGGCGGACGCATACAGCGGCGCGTCTTCGGAGTCCTCGGCTTCGCGCGAGCCGGGCACGCTTACGGTCTCCACGCCACCCAGCAGATCGGGTTCGAATGCGGCCTGCGCCTTGGCGGCATCGGCATCGACCGCATAGCGCCACAGCTCACCCGGGTTGTCGGCTTCCTCGGCGCAGTAGACCAGAGGCCCGCGCATCACGGCCACCTGGCCGGCGTCGACGCGCACGCGGCTGTTGGCGCGCAGGAACTTGACCGACATATCCACATCGAGCGTGATCTCCAGCGCGTCGCCGGGCTGCACGTCGAAGTAGGAGAATCCATCGGCCAGTTCCGGATTCACCTCCGCGCCGTCGAGCTTCAGCGTGTAGTCGGCGAGCGACCAGCCCGGCACGCGCACGCCGAACCGCACCGGAGCAACGGCTTCGGCCGGCAGGGCAACGCGGTAGGCGATATGGCCCTCCCACGGGAAGTTCGACTCCTGCACCACGGTCAGCCCGGAATCGAACGACGCCTCGTTGGCGATGAACTGGTGGCTGAGCACGGTGCTCCCGCCGTCGCGCTCGGTGTAGATGTAGCGGTCGACGGAGGCGATCAGGCGCGCGATGTTGGCCGGGCAGCAGGCGCAGCCGAACCAGTCGACGCGGTGAGACAGCACATGGTGGCGGTCGGGGTTGGCCAGACCGGCCGGCTCCGATTCGAGCGGGTTCACGTAGTAGTACTGCTTGCCGTCGAGCGAGATGCCCGCGATCGCGCCGTTGAACAGCTGCTTCTCCAGCACGTCGGCGTACTCGCCCTTCGGCTCCAGCTCAAGCATCTGGCTCGCGAACATGCTCATGGACACGGATGCGCAGGTTTCGCCGTACATCGTGTCGTTCGGCAGATCGTAGTCGTAGGTGAACGACTCGCCGACATGCGTGGATCCGATGGCGCCGGTGATGTACATGCGGCGGGTGACGATGTTCTTCCAGAAACGCTTGGCCGTGTCGATCAGCCCCTGGTCACCGAGCAGCCGGCCCACATGCGCCACGCCGGTGCACAGATAGCCGACGCGCACGGCGTGGCCGTCCGCGGTCTGCTGGTCGCGCACGGGCTGGGCGGCTTGGAAATAGGTGGGCTTGTAGAAGCCGAGGTCGGGGAAGATGTTGTCGCCGTGCATGGCCTCGAGCTGCTTGGCATAGAACCGAGGGTCCTGGCCGCGCACGTCGATGAGGTACCGGGCAAGCGACAAGTACCGTTCCTCGCCGGTCTCCTCATACAGTTTGGCAAGGGCGAGCTCGATTTCGGGGTGACCGTCGGCGCCGTGGATCTTGCCGTCCTCGGGACCGAAGTTGGCGTCCAGACAGTCGGCCATCTTTCGGGCGATATCAAGGGCCTGCTCATTGCCGGTCACCTGATGGTAGGCGACGGCGGCCTCGATGTAATGGCCCATGACGTACATCTCATGGCTCTGCTGGATCATGCTGAAGCGCGGGCGCTTCGCCCAGATGCCGGAGCGAATCTGGTACGGGGTGCTCAGATAGCCGTCCGGCTGCTGGGCGCGGGCGATCAGATCGACCGTACGGTCGCACAGCGCCTTGAGCTCTGGGTCGGGATGGTAGGCCAGCGCATAGGCGGCCTCCTCCAGCCACTTGTAGACGTCGGAGTCCTGGAAGACCATGCCGTGGAATACGTCGTCGATCTCGCCGGCCGCGACCTTGAAATTGGCGACCGCATAGCTCTTGTTATCGGACAGCTGGTTGCCGGCCGGGTCATCCGGGACCGTGGTATCGATCTCGTCGTTCATCACGCCCCACTGATAGGGGATGACCGACTCGACGATCTGGTCGCGACGCTGCTTCCAGAACGGGGAAGTGATGGTGATATGTGTCATGTGTGTTCCTTGGTAGAGAGGGGTGTTGGCTCTCGGGGGGGGGCGACGCTGCGGGATGGGCCGGATTGCAAGCTGTGGTTGCACGAGTTGAGGAGGATTGGCGTGCAAACGAACTGAGAGAAGAACCTAGCATCCCGCGTCGTAAGTTCGTTTTCTATGTCTGGCTCCCCTCTGGAGGGGAGCCAGACATGGTGGACGAATTAAATAATGCAGGGTATCGAGACCAACTTTGGCGTGGCGCCTCCTCCGGCCCCTGCAACTGCGGACTCGACTTCGGCGAGGCCTTAATCTGGCTCCGGGCTCGCCCTGTGGCGGCGGCCCCTACGCCGGGAGCCTGCTGGGAGCCCACTGGGCTCCCAGCCAAGGGATGACGGCGCCAGCCATCATCCCTTCACGGCTCCCGTCCTGCAATTATCGACTTCGCTACGCGAAGACTCAATGTTCGCCTCAGCGCTGCCGCGCTTCGGCCTGGTGCCTGGGGACAGCCCGCCGGGCTGTCCCCGAAGGGATGATGGCGCCAGCCATCATCCCTTCACGGCACCAGCCATGAACCCCTTCACGTAGTACTTCTGGAGGGCGAGGAAGAGGATGGCGGCGGGGATCAGGAGGATCACGACGCCGGCTTCGGTGGCGCCGTAGTCGATGACGCCCATGGTCTGCTGGCGCATGTTCACCATCGCGAGCGGCAGGGTGGACTTCGACGAGCTGGACAGGTACAGCGGGATCATGAAGTTGTTCCACGCTTCCAGGAAGGCCAGCAGGCCGACGGTGACCATCGAGGGCTTGACGACGGGGACGAGGATCTTGATGAGCGCCTGGAAGGAGTTGCAGCCGTCGACCATGGCGGCCTCCTCCATGTCCTTGGGAATCGCGTCGAACGCGTTGCGCATGATGAAGGTCGACATCGGCAGCTGGAACAGCGTGATCACCAGGCCGACGCCGAGCAGCGAGTCGTTCAGGCCGATCTGCTGGTACCACACGACCAGCGGGATCAGCAGCGAGGCGTACGGGACCATGAGGATCGACAGGGTCACCATGAAGCCGAGGTTGCGGCCCGGGTAATCGAAGCGGGAGAAGGAGTAGCCGGCCAGCGTGCACACGATCACGGAGAAGACGACCGCGACCAGCGTCACGACGACCGAGTTGAACAGGTACTTGGGCAGGCCCTCCTGGTATCCGAACAGGGTCAGGTAGTTGTTGATGCCCCAGCCGCTGGACTGGGCGGAGCCGGCCTGCGGGCTGAACGAGCTGATGATGACCCACACCAGCGGGCTGATGAACACGATCGCAAGCAACGCCTGCAGCACACGGGCGATGACGCGCTTCCACATTGGGGTAGTCATGATGTTTTCTCCCCTACTCTTACTTGGTGTTGTCGCGCATGCCGCGCATCTGGATGGAATTGATGATCACCAGGGCGAACAGGACCATCAGCGAGAGCGCCGCGGCCATGCCCAGATCCTTCTTCGAGTCGAACGCGAAGTTGTAGATGAGCTGCACGACGGTCATCGTCGAGTTGTTCGGACCGCCCTTGGTGAGGATGAAGAACTGGTCGAAGGCGAGGATCGAACCGGTGACGCAGTAGACCAGGCACATCACGATCGTCGGCTTCATCAGCGGCAGGGTGATCGAGCGGAAGATGCGCCACGTGCCGGCGCCGTCCATGCGGGCCGCCTCGTACAGGTCGCCCGGGATCGCCTGCAGGCCGATCATCATCAGCAGCATGTAGTAGCCGGAGAAGCGCCACACGATCACGATGATCGTGGCCCACAGGGCGGACTGGCCGGTGGCCAGCACCGATCCGCCGGCGTCCATCAGGCCGAAGAAGCTCAGGATCTTGGTGACGGGGCCGACCTGCGGCGAGTACAGCGCGTAGAACAGCAGCGAGGCGGAGGCAAGACCGGTGGCGGACGGCAGCAGGAAGCAGGTGCGCAGCACGTTGTTCCACTTGCTGGACTCCTGCACGATCAGCGCGAGGCCAAGACCGAGGGCCAGCAGGAAGATCGTGACGATCACCGTGTACTCGAGCGTGAACCAGATCGACTGCCCGAGCAGCTTGTTCTCGAACACCTTGACGAAGTTGTCGGGGAAGTTGAATCCCTTGTTGCCGCCCAGCAGGCTCCACCGCGAGCAGGCCATGACGACCAGCAGCACGATCGGGGCGAAGAACAGGACGATGATCATGAGCCAGTCCGGCAGCGCGTACAGCAGGCCGCGCCGGGTCTGTTCCGCCTTCGCCTTGGAACGGTGCACCGGCACCGCGCTATTCGAAGTACTTGACATACTTCTCTCCTTCGAGTTTATGTGTGAACAGAATGGGGATTTACCGAGGATGAAATCCGTTGCCGGGGCTGAGTCCGAGAGAAAAGGAGAAGAAAAACCCAGGAATCAGCCCTGTCAGCACACCACATCCGGGTGGGGGAAACGGCGGCGGGAATACTGCGGCCCGCCACCGCGGGGAGCGCGGCTCCGATCACCGGCCAGGGAAGGGATCGGGGCCGCGCCGCGAATCACTGGCCGAGGACGTCGGTGACGGCCTGGTTGTCGGCCTTGAGGTCGCCGTTGCCCCAGACCGCGTTCTGCACGAGCAGCTGCCACGGGGAGCCGGCCGCGTTGAAGGCCTCGTTGAAGGCCGGGGACTTCGGGGTCTGGCCGTTGCCGTCGATGATCACGGAGTTGATGGTCTGCACGCGGGGATCGGCGTCGTCGTAGGCGGTCTTCAGGGTCTGGATGTTGGAGGCGGTGTCGCCGTTGTCCGCGAAGACGGTCTTCTGGGAGTCGGCCTGCATCAGCCAGTTGAGGAAGTTCCACGCCTGGGCGACGTGCTTGGAATCCTTGGAGATGCCCATGGCGTCACCGCCGAGGAACGTGGAGGTCTTGCCTTCCTTGGAGCCCGGGATCGGGGCGACGCCGACTTCGAAGCCGCCGTCCTTCTCGGCGTCGAAGAGCGCCGTGGTGGAGGTGTTCGGGTAGGGCATGACGCCGATCTTGCCGTTGGCGAACGGGGCGGTCCAGGTAGCGCCGGTCTCTTCCTTGGAGCCCGCGCCAAGGCCGTTGGTGGTGTTGGCGAGGGTCTTGTAGGCGTCGAGCACGGCTTTCAGGGAGTCGTTGTCCAGCGTGGCCTCGGTGCCGTCGTCGTTCATCACAGACTCACCGTCGGCCCACACGGACGGGAAGAGGTCGAAGACGAGCGCGCCGCCGGACTGGCCGGCGAGGTAGGAGCCCGCGACGCCGTCCTTGTTGAGGGCGGCGACGGCCTTGGCCTGCTGCACGAACTCGTCGATGCTGGACGGGCCCTTCTCCGGGTCGAGCCCGGCCTCCTTGTACAGCGCCTTGTTCCAGACCATCACGGACACGTCGGTGATGAACGGCAGCGTGTATTCGGAGCCGTCGACGGTACCGGCCTCGATGTGGCCCTGCTGCAGGTCGGACTTGTTGGACAGGCCGTCGATCTGCTTGGTGATGTCGGTGAAGATGCCCTCGGAAGCCCAGTACGGGATGCGGACCACGTCGCCGGCGAGGATGTCGGGTAGGGAGTCGGTCTGGGAGGCGGAGCCGACCTTGCCTTCCATGTCGTCGTTCGGGATGATCTCCAGCTTGACCTGGTTCTTGTGGCTCTTGTTGTAGGCCTCGACCGCGTTCTTGGCCTGGCGCTCCAGCGGGGAGCGGGTCCACAGGGTGATCTCGGTGCCGTCATCGGTGCCTTCGGCCGGGATGTCCTTGGCTGCGGAGGTGTTGCCCGTTCCGCCGCCGCAGGCGGCCAGCGACACCAGCATTGCCGAGGCCGCGAAACCGGCGAGGGCGCGTGTGAACTTGTTGAAAGACACCATTGTTCGCTTCTTTCTCTATTGTGTTCCGCTCAACTTTGAGAGGCGGCGGCGGACGATCCGCCAAGTATTCGGTTGTGTGTTGCGTTGGTATGTGCGCAGTCCCTCGCAGATTTACTTCTCTCCTTCGTGATCGTTTCCTCTGCGAAAGCCTTTTCTCATCATAAGCGAAAGTGAAGGAAAATGCAAAAACGCTTTCTCTTGCGACATCAAACCGGTTTAAGTCAATATAAAACAGCTACTTTCCAGTTATTTTCGGCCTTTGCACATCCTATTGCGACACACCCAACCGCTCAGAAAAGTCAAAAATGCGAAAACTATATTTTGTTAATTTTCGCAGCTAATCTCACCAAATTCTGTGAACTTCCAACCAATACAGCACAAAACTGCACATACGCGAAAATTTTCGCATTGTTGAGCAATGGTGGATACAATAAGGGGAACGGCAGGCGAAAGCGGGGGCGATCATGGGCACAGACGACTATCGGCAGACGGCGCGGCTCGAGGATGTGGCGGCCGCGGCCCACGTATCGCTTGCCACCGCCTCGAAGGCGCTGCACGGCAAGCCCCGCGTGTCCGAGGATACGCGCCGGCGCGTGCTGGCCGTGGCGCAACAGCTCAATTACTCCCCCAACAAGCTCGCCCAGTCACTGGCCCGCGGCACGTCCGGCACGATCGGACTGGTCACCTCCGACCTGCAGGGGCGCTTCTCCACCCCCATCCTGATCGGCGCCGAAAACGAGCTGCGCGCCCAGTCGACGTCCGTGCTGCTCGCCAACGCGCGCGGCGACGACGCGCTGGAACGCAACCATGTGGAGAAGCTGCTGTCGCTGAAGGTGGACGGTCTGCTGATCGTGCAGCGCGGCACCAATCCGCGCCCCAGCCTGGGGCGTGACTGGGGCGTGCCGCTGGTGTACGCCTACGGGCCGTCCACCGACACCGAGGACTGTTCGGTGACCTGCGACAACGTGGACGCAGGCCGCATCGCCGTGAACCACCTGATCTCCTGCGGACGGCACCGGATCGCGATCATCGGCGGCGACGAGACCTATACGGCGGCGAACGACCGCACCAAGGGCGCGCTGGAGGCACTGGCCGAATTCGGGCTCGAGCCGGCCGGACCGATCCGCTACGGCAGGTGGGACGAGAACTGGGGACGCGCCGCGACACGACTGCTCATCGATCAGGGCGTCGAATTCGACGCGGTGGTGTGCCAGAGCGACCAGCTCGCGCGCGGCTGCATCGACGCGCTCAAACAGCAGGGACTGAAGATCCCGGAGGACGTCGCGGTGATCGGGCACGACAACTGGGAGGTGCTCACGTCCAGCTCGCGCCCGTCGCTGACCAGCATCGACAACGAGGCGGAGACCATCGGGCGCCGCGCGGCACGATACCTGATGGACGCGATCAACGGGCACCCGCACCACGGCGTGGACTACGTGCCGTGCCGGCTGGTGCAGCGGGAGTCGACGCTGCCGCTGGACTAGGAAGGGGAATATCAGTAAAGATCGAAAAAAGTTCTTACGTATTTCCCCTTCAATTTTCAGCCACTTGCGCATCATCCACAACCCATAGGCTCCCGTGCGCCCGACAAGGCATGCGCCATCATCGGGGCATTCTTAGCCGTATCCCAGCATGACCCGTTCAACCATATTTTTCTTACTGACTACGTATCTTTTGGCTCTACTCACCTATTGTTTAGGGTGGGTATCTACAATAACGCACAGTAAATCCAATCTTGCCAGACAGTTAACGGATGAGGCCATGACCACGCAACCTTCGAACGATCGACACCATGACGAATCGACCATATCGGGGGAATCCCACGAAAAACCCGAAAAATATATTCCGGCAAGCATCATCAACGATTTCCCCGAGTCGCAGGGCTCCTCCTCTTCCGAACCGGACAATAGCGACATTACCGGCGGCGAGTTGCCGCAAAGCCCGGCGAATGACGCAGAGTCCGATCCGGCCGGAAACGAGGAAACCGACCGCACTTCCTCTGACGCCGAGACACCCGAACCCGATACCGAATCCGGCGACGCTCACGAAGGCACGACCACGCACACCGCCCGGGCCGAAAACCAAGGCGATTCGCTCGATACGAATCCGTCCGCAACATCATCGGAATCAGACACTTCCGACACGGAATCCGACATGGCCGGCAACGGAGAAGTCGACGACCCTGCCGTCAGTGGCGTTCCGGCGGTAACGCATGCATTCGCCACCGCCTTGCACGCATGCGCATCCTTCGCAAGTACGGTACGCGCCACTCATGCATATGCCATGGCGCGAACGGCTGGGCACCTGTTCCAAAAGATATGGGATAAACGACTACGTTTCTCATATGTGCTGTACATCCTGGTATTCGCGCTGGTCACCGCCGCATCCGTAACGATGCTGCAGTGGAGCGTCTACACCGAGCCCGATTATGCCGACTCGGACTCAATCAGCCAGGCCACCAAACTCATGCAGAGCGTTCGTGGGCAAGTCACCAAATTCATCAGCCAGATGTGGATGGAAAACAACATGGTCTGGCTCCTCAATTTCCTTGTGCTGGGACTGATCTATCTGGTGCTGCTGTTCTTAATCAATCGATTTTGGGTTGCCACGGCGATCTTCGGCACCGCAATGGCGGTATTCACCATTGCGAATCATTTCAAAGTGCTGCTGCGCACCGAATCCATCATCCCCTCGGATCTCAGTTTCATTTCCAGCGGCAATTCCGGGGAGATTCTCTCCTTTATTCCCCAGGACTCCATTCCGATTGTCATCGACATCGCAAAAATACTCGTCGGGTTCGCGCTGGCGTGCGTCGCATTGCAGTTCATCGACAAGCGCAATGGCTTCATTCCCTGCCATTGGCGGCACCCTTTCCGCAACGCGAAGACCATCGCCGGCAACAGCGTCCGCATTCTCGCCTTCCTGCTGACCTCAACGCTACTGGCGACATTCACATGGAATCTCGGCATCCCCGGCTCTTGGGCATACATGTGGGCCGGCAAGCTGAACGACGCCCCGATGCTGGTAGATACGCTGACCGATGCTCGCTACAACGGGCCCGCAATAAGTTTCCTCCGACTCGCGCATGCCAAAACCATGGACAAGCCAGACGGATACAGCAAAGACACCATGCTCGAGTTGGCGAACCGGTATACCAAGACCGCCGATAAGATCAACCAAAAACGTTCCGCCACGCTTACGGACAGCACCGTCATCATGATTTTGTCCGAGAGTTTTTCGGATCCGACTCGCGTACCCGGTATCGCATTCGGAGAGGACCCGATGCCCAATATCCGAGCGTTGAAAGAAACCACGACCTCCGGTCTCATGCTGTCGCCGGGGTATGGCGGAGGCACGGCAAACATCGAGTACCAATCACTTACAGGTTTGAATCTGGCCAATTTCGACGACTCGATGATGTACCCGTATCAACAGCTCGTACCGCATCAGAAATCCCCCTTCACATTCAACCAGCTGTGGAAAGACCGGTACGGAGACTCCGGTTCCATAGCATTTCACCCGTATTACAAGAACATGTATCTCCGAGATGCCGATTACAAGAAGTTCGGATTCGACTATCTGCGTACGCTGGATAGCGACCCTGAGATAGCGCACCAAGATCATATCGACAATTCGCCCTACACCGGAGACGCATCGGCATATCAAAACATCTTGGACGCAATCGACCCGGAACATCCTCAGTTCATTCAGATGGTGACGATGCAGAACCACACTCCGTATAACGATTGGTACGCCAACAACCAATTCAAGGAGTCCGACATGTCCGGTCTCGGCGAAACGGAGCGATATTCGATCGACACGTACGCCAAGGGGATCAGTCTTACCGACCAATCGACCATGGATTTTCTCAATAAATTGGACACGCTCAATACGCCGATCACCGTAATTTTCTATGGCGATCATCTACCAAGCATCTACACGACGGCTGCGGGCGACCCGAACAACGCCTTGGCCCTGCACGAAACGGATTACTTCATCTGGTCGAATCAGGCCTCGGCCTCCAGCGGCATGAAGATCGATTCGAAAACAACCAGCTATAGCTCGTCCAACTTCTTCATGGCCACCGCAGCGGCGCACATGGACGCCAAAGTAACGCCGTACCTATCATTGTTGACCAAGCTTAGCGAAGAGGTCCCCGCCATGGTCAGGCTATCGCTGCAGTCAGGCAATGCCGGCAATACGAGCTCCACCTATGTCGATGCATCCGGTGCCGCGATTGACCATAAATCCCTGTCCGAAAAGGCCAAGCGTCTTCTCGAAGATTATCAGCTCGTTCAATATGACCTGACAGCGGGGAAAGGGTATCTCAAGACGACCGATTTTCTTGGCATACGGCAATAGCCGACCCACGACAAGCATGCCCCGACCACCCCTATACGGTTGGGGCATCTCGCATGAAAGGCCCGGTCCCCGTATGCTAGACTGACTGTGTTCGCACGACGTACAAGAGGATTGTTGATGCCTGATAAACCGCTCGTTTCCGTCATAGTACCTGTATATAACGCCGAACGGTACCTTCACTATTGCGTGGATTCCATCCTTTCGCAAAGCTATGAGCATCTTGAAGTGATTCTGGTCGACGACGGCGCCAAAGACTCCTCTCCATCGATCTGCGACCAGTACGCCGACAAAGATCATCGCGTCACCGTGATCCATCAGGATAACGGAGGCATAGCAAAGGCGCAAAATGCCGGTCTGGATGCCGCACATGGAGCATACATCGCCTTCGCCGATAATGACGATATTCTGGACCGCCGCAATATCGAGCTGCTGCTGCATGCCCTGCTATCAACGAATGCCAACATGAGCAAGGCACGATGGAGGCAATTCGGCGTCTCGCAGTTGGAGGCGGTATCAGCCGAAGCCATGACAGGAGCCGCCGACCCCGACAAGATCACAGTATTCCAGAATCCCCTGTATGCGTATCAGACGGTGTTCTGCAAGAGCCTTCGTCTGATGGGGGATCGTTTTGGCCGTAACACCGAAGCACGTTATTTCAACGAAGCCAATTGGTGCCGCTTATATCGTCGCGAATTGTGGGACGGCATACGCTTTCCAGAAGGCATGTACGCCCAGGATGTAATGGTCGCCGGAGAACTGTACTCGCGTATGGACAAGGTCGCCGACATCGACGTGAATCTGTACAACTGGCTGCAATCCGCTGGTTCCGTGACGCACAGCGAGCGTAGCTTCGGCTTTTACCACGACAATGCCGCGGCGGGAATCGCCAATTTCCGGCACGCGCTCAATCATGGCGTAATGCCGGGGCGGAGTTACTACACCATGGTCGGATCGGTTGCAGAAGAACTCACCGCTCCGGATGCCTCGACCCCCGCGAACCAGCGGCAATATCAGGCCGACCGATCGGCAATGGACCAACTGCTCGCAGAACTCACGCCTCCGCAACGGATCGAATGCTGTCTTCTGCAGAAAATACGCCTGTTCGAGAAGCACATCTACGATCGGAAGATCAAAAATCTGAGGTAACCGCAACTGTCCGGCATACCTGGACATATCGTGTAGTCACCGCCAAACAATCATTGATATCCGTCACTCCCGGTCCCGATCTCCACAGTGACGGATATCGTCTGAAACCGACATGTCGCCTTGCAGATGCGATTCCTGCACCAGGTAGTTGGGACGGCCTTTGGTCTGCATGAAAATCCGGCCAAGATACTCGCCAATGACGCCTAAACTCAGCAGTTGCACGCCTCCGAGCACGAGAACCACGATCAAAGTTGACGCATAACCCGGCACGTCGACGCCGAGCGCAAGCGTACGCACCAAAACGACCAGCGCGTAGATAATAGCCGCGAGAGAGACCAGGGTCCCCATATACGTCGCCAACTTCAGGGGTGCCGTGGTAAAACCGGTGATGCCGTCCATGGCCAAGTGAAACAGCTTCAAGTAATTCCACTTGGTTTTCCCCGCCACACGTTTGTCGCGGTCATACAGAAACTCTATCTTCTTGAAACCGATCCAGCTGAACAATGCCTTGGAATTACGCTCAGACTCATCGAGCCGCTTCAACGCTTCAACGCATTTGCGATCCAGCAGGCGGAAATCGCCGGTATCTTTTTGAATGGCGACACCGGAAACGGACTGCAACACGTCGTAGTACATGTGGCTCGTCGTCTTCTTCAACCAACTCTCGCCCTCACGCGAGCGCCGTCGAGCGTACACATCATCGTAGCCCTGCAGCCACAACGCCGCCATATCGGGAATGAGTTCCGGAGGATCCTGTAAATCCGCGTCGACGATGACCATGGCATCCGTGTGCATTGCCTGAATACCGGCAAACATCGCCTTTTCCTTGCCGAAATTACGGGATAGAAAAATATACTCGACGTAATCATGCTCAGCGGCATACTGCCGGATTAAGGATCGGGTGCCATCCTTGGAACCGTCGTCCACGAATAACAGCAGATACCCGAATCGAGGATCATCCGAAGCCACCAATGCATCCATACGGTCGAACAGTATCGGCAGCGCCTCCTGCTCGTTGCAGCACGGAATAAGCACCGTTATCGTCTTCCGGGAACCTTTCACGGAATCGTTTTCCATACTCCGATCCTCCTCCTTCAGCACAGCAGCAACAATACAGATAACGATATACCTCAGAAACCCAGCATCGTATGTTCAACATGGATCAGTATGCCGGCCGCATATGATTTCTGAGGGTATCCTTCGGCAGACACGTATTGGCTGCGCGCGATGCACGCCTCTAGAAATTCACGATAATCAGTCCATCATGCACGGCGACGCTGCCCTTCGCCGGCCAATGGGGCATGGACTGCACGATGGCATTCGCCTTATCCATCTGTGCGCTCGAGGGATACTCGTACTTCACGCCCTGGGCATTGAGGAACTGGTTCTTCACCCAGGTTCCATGCGCAGTGGAGAACGTGATCTCGTACAAGGAACGCCCGACCAGAGCAAGCTGGCTGCTGTCATAGCAATCCTTATTGCGCTGGGGCACATGGGATCCGACGAATACGACGGGCAATTCAGGGGTCTCCCCGTACCCAAGATCGTCAATACGCGTTTTGATCTCATACGACAACTGCACATCCTGGCCGTAGGTGACCGCTTCCGTGTAAAAGATACGATTCACGATGAATCCCTGATTCAGTCCTATGGCGGCTACGCACACCCAGGAGACGATCAGTCCTGCAGGGATCAAGGATGATACATAACCCGCTATATAAAACACCGCAAACGCAAACGCAACCGCATAGCTCAGCTCGGTACGCACGGAAGGCGTCGAACCCAAAATGACGGACATCAGCATCGGCGAGACGCAGATGGCGACACCGATCAGCAGGCTGATCACGCCGATATCATGCCGACCGATCCGGACAATCAGCACCACAAGAAACAGAACAAACGTAACCGAGGCGATCAACGTATAGAAGATGCCGCTGCCCGTATACATATCCTTGGCATGCAGCAGCACTGCTTGCGCAATATCTCCGACCGAGTCCTTGCCCCAACGTGATTGGTCGCTCGTGTACGAGCTTGGTTCAATACCCAGCACAGACATGACGATACGGTTGATGGCGGCGTACAGCGCATATGCGCAGGCGAAGCAAACGACGCACAAAGCCACCCAGACCCCACGTTGCTTGGATTTCCTCTCATCGCCGGTGAAACGAACAACATATATGAATGCCGTACCTGCGATGAACAAGGTAACCATGGCCAAGTACACGGAAAAAGCGACGAAAGCAAGAACAAGCGCCGTGATATAGCATGCCGCCCGTTTGGCGCCGGAATGGCTCGATCCTCGGAACACGCAAAGCAACGACAGCGCCACGAACATCATCGAAAGCGCGATCTCCGGTCCTTGCAGCAAAAAGCCGAGCTGTTCCGCGAGCACCGGCGAACACACCAGTGGAATGATGAAGAACGCTGGACGAGACCTGTTCTTTTCCGGGGCAACGGCATACAACAGATAGCTCCAAGCCAGCGCCGCCGCGCCGAAGCAAACCACCGTCAAGAACGAGGACAACGCATTGTTGTACCAGTACAATCCGGTAACTTTTTTCAGCAGGATCAGGCCGTATCTGCCTAATTCGTACCACGAATCGTACAAAGCGTCAGGAACGCTGATCATCGACTGAGTATCGATGGAGAAAGTGTTGCCGAACAGCTTCAGCCCGTATCCCAGCAGCAGAAAGAACCCCGAAACCGCCACATCCACACGGTACTTCGACAGAAATGAAAAGAGCCTTTCATTCCCATGAGGTTCTTCACTCCGTATATCGCTATCTGTTTGTACCGTTGGAATCGCGAAAGCCACCATTCGTCACATGCTAGCACACCGAGCTCAACGCATGGCACGGTATTCAGGACTCTTCACACAACGTCATACGAACACACACCCATGACTCTGGAGCTGCCCTAGCCGGTCACGGGCCAAAAACGGAGAGCCCCCAAGGATGAGCGCTTCCTCATGTTCAATGCGTTGCGATAAACTATCGTTGTTTTAATAAGTAGATCTTGATTGCTTGTGCTCTTCGTTTATGAAAGGACCCTATTATGCGATTCTCTGGTCCGACACCCCCCACTCGTCTCGGTATCTTTTTCTTCTATGACCGGGACGGCGTCGTCGATGACTACGTGACCACGCTTCTGGATGGTTTTCGGCCTCATTTCAGCGATCTGACGATCGTCGTCAACGGCAAGCTGAATGACGAGGGCCGCGCCAAGTTCCTTTCCTATACCGACAATCTGATCGTGCGCGAGAATAAGGGCCTCGACGCCTGGGCATACAAGACGGCGCTCGATTCCTACGGGTGGAAGAAGCTTGAAGCCTTCGACGAAATCGTATTGTTCAACGCCACCATCATGGGACCGGTCTATCCGTTCTCGGAGATGTTCGATGCCATGAACAAACGCGACTTGGATTTCTGGGGAATCACGAAATTCCACAAAGTTCCGAAGGATCCTTTCAACCGCAGCCCGTACGGGTACCTTCCTGAGCACATTCAATCCCATTTCCACGCCTACCGCAGGAGCTTGCATACCAGTCAGGCATTCCGCGACTACTGGGACAACCTTCCCGAGATCAAGGACTATTTCGATTCGGTCGGGTTGCATGAATCACTGTTCACCAAACGATTTGCCGACAAGGGTTTCACCTGGGACGTATATGTGAATACCGACGACCTTGAGGGATTCTCCTATGGTCCGATCACCTACGCGGCGAAGAAGCTCGTCGCCGAAAAGCGATGCCCGATTTTCAAGCGTCGATCGTTTTTCCACGATTATCAGGATGTCATGACACAGGCCGTAGGCAACGCGGCGTTGGATCTTTATGAATATCTGCGCGACCACACCGATTACGATACGGATCTCATATGGCAGAACGCGCTGCGAACCATGAACCTGGCCGATCTGATGAAGAATCTCCATCTCGATTACGTGTTGCCGCAATCGGTAGCAGTACCCATTCCCGACGGTCTGCGCATCGCATTGGTCATACATGTGTATTACATGGATCTGCTTGACCAAACCATCCGATATATCCGTTCCATGCCTGCGGGAAGCGACATCATCATCACTGTCGGTTCTGACGATAACAGACAACTGGTCGAGGAGCGCTGCAGCGGCCTTCCTTATCATGTAGACGTACGACTTATCGAGAACCGCGGTCGTGATGTCAGCGCGTTGCTCATCGGAGGTGGCGCGGATCTCATGAAATACGACTACGTCTGCTTCGCGCACGACAAGAAAGTCACCCAGCTTTCCCCCCAAAGCATCGGGGACGGATTCGCATACAAGTGCTTCGAGAACATCCTGGCGTCCAAAGAATACGTCAGCAACGTCATTCAGCTGTTTGAAAGCAATCCCCGTTTGGGCATTGCCATGCCGACCCCGCCCAACCATGCCGACTATTTCCCCGGGTATACGTTCCCGTGGGGTCCCAATTTCGATGGCACGAAAAAGCTGCTCGAGGATCTGGGCTTCAGCGTCCCCCTGGATGTCATGAAAGAACCCGTCGCCCCCATGGGCACCATGTTCTGGTTCCGGCCACAAGCGTTCCACGGTCTGCTGGACAGGGAATGGAAGTATACCGATTTCCCGCCGGAGCCCAACAAAGTCGATGGTTCCATGCTGCATTTCGTGGAACGTGCATATGGTTACGTACCTCAGGGGAATGGCTTCTACTCGGCATACATCTTCTCGGACCGTTTCGCCCGTATCGAAATCACCAATTTGTCTTACGAATTGCGTGAAATGACCAAGTCCGTCACCGATCCGTGGATTCGCCCGAACCTGTACCAGACCACGATAGCGGTTCTTGAGGGCAAGCGTTTCCGGTATACGCTTCTGCGCATCATCAAGAACATCGTCAAACGCACACCGATTATCGGACCTGCTCTGGTAAAGGCGCACGTACACCAAATGGAATTGGAAGGGCGTTCCTGATATGGCATCACAGACCATCAACAAACGCCCCCGACTGTTCTACCTGGATTTCGTGCGAGCCATAGCCGTCGTCCTGATCGTCATCACCCATTTCAACAACCCGTTCCTTGCCGATCGGCCCATATTCGCCAACGAACCGTTCGGAATATATATCGGAGGGTGGGGCGTATCGCTGTTCCTGATCATTTCCGGAGCGGCGCTCATGTATACTCATGATGAGCCTGAACATATGGATCTGCGCACGTTCTACTGGAAACGGTTCAAGGCGATCTACCCGATGTTCTGGATCGCATTCATCATCGCCAATGCCTATCTCTTCCTGCATAACGGCGCTATCGTCGCGGCGCAGGCCCCAAAGTGGAGCCTCATATTCTCCGTCCTCGCGGTTGATGGGTTTCTGGCCAACGCCGGAATCCCCACATTCTATACACTGGGCGAATGGTTCCTGGGATTCATCATCATTTTCTATATCGCATTCCCCCTGCTCCGGGCAGGAGTTAAGAAACATCCATACTGGACAGCCGCAATCATCGCTGCGGCGTATGCCATCACGATCTTCGCCCCGCTTCAACTGCACGGCATGCCCAAGGACCTGCTGCTGACCACACGACTGCCAGAACTTATTTTTGGCATGTACTTTGTCAGATATATAAAGAAAGTGCCCCACATCATGGGAGTCGTGGCGCTTGCGGTACTTGTCGTTCAGCAATTCACCACGATATTGTCGGGAAACATAGCCGTCACCGTAGTGGGCATTGCCAGTTTTCTTGTATTGGTGTGGATATCTGAGTGGGTAAACATCCGTCCTGTACGGACAGTGATCAAGTCGCTATCTAAATATTCCTACCCAATTTTCCTGGTGCATCATCAGGTTATCATCCAGATCTTTTCAAAGGTCAATTTCTCCGCACTGGGAACGGCAAACGCCTACCTGCTGTTTACCGTCGATTTCATGATCATCATGGGGTTGTCGATAGTGCTTTTCAAGCTGAACAAAAGTACCATCGACTACGTAAAATCCATGTTCATCGCGCCTGTGCAAAGCACCCAAGCATGACTAGGGCCCATGGCCATTCCGCCATGGGCCCTTCGTGGATGAGCTCCGCAAGGATTTCCGCTCCATCACCGCAATTATCGAAGCTTGTTCTTCAACGCACGATATGTTTGTATCGGCTGGTTCACGACGGCGGTTTGCAAGGCGTCATAATCGCGTTTCAGCACTTCACAGTCATGGGCATATGACTGTCTCTGAGCGTCGAATAGCCGTACCAGGCCGATATTGGTCTGCAGCGCCTCGTCCAGTTCCCTCACCCTGGCGTTCAGCCCCTCGACATGGCTCTTATGCGTGAAGAAACCCTGCACAAGGTCAGAGAACGCGGAGGCCTGATCCAATGCATTCTCATGTCCCGGTTCGCGTCCTGACACGAATTCCAGCATCGTGTCGAAATGACGGTCGATCTTATCTTGGATGCCGCTGAAATCAAACCTGCTCTGCGATTCCAGAGCCTCAAATGTTGTGGCGCACAGCCGGCGGCTATCCGTCACGTAATACCGACCGTATCCAAGCTGATCGTACAAATCACGAGTCTTTTTGGTCTGCTGATAGTCGAACCCGACAATGGTACGACCGAACACAGAGGCCGTGACCGAACCGTGCAGGCTTGTACCCACATATACACTGCAGTTGGCCAGCACTCCGATGATCTCAATCAGCGATAACGGATCTCGCGCCATCAATGCTTCGAATGGCAGCCGACTCCGTACTTCCTGCAGGATGTTCTCATCGCCGTGCGTATAGGCGAGGGGGAGCAGCACGATCCGGTAACCACGCTCATGCAACTGGGTGAGCGTATCCACCGCACCGGGGATCGCATCGGATGGAATGAACCTATTACAGTGAAACACCGCATATCGTTCCACACCGGGGAACACGGCGTCTTTTGCCTCTCGCAGTTCACGCCCGGAAGCGATGCTCCTCAGAGAAAACCCGGTATCGGGAACCTGCGTGATGCGCTGGGGCTCAATCCCGTTATCGATGAGCACTCGCCGGGAAAAAGCGTTCCGCACACTGAGATAATCGACATTGTCGAACACCAGATGCGCGATCTCACGGCTGACCTCAAAATCGAACGGGATGCCGGGTGCATTCCACAGCAATTTCACACCATATTTCATTTTCATGAAGCATGGAACGAGCCAGACCTTATCCATGGGATAGTCCGTGTAGTCATCGCTACCAAACGTAAGCTTCTGCCCGAATCGATGCCAGTGTATGATTTCTCCGCCACCGACGACTATGGCATCGAATGGCTGTTCACGATGCATCCGCTCCATATCGTCCAAGGAGAAGACCTGGGAATTCTCCACGAAACTTTCCCTAGCCGCAAAGGGGGAAAACAGCACAACATCGCCATCATATCCCCTTTGCGACAGCTCGTTCCTGAATACCAGAGGAAACAGATGATCTCCATAATTGGGAATATCAAAAACACCGCATAAAGCGATACGCCCCATGTTACCTCCTTCGCCGTTGCTTACTCAGGGCACTTGGATATCGCATGGCTATGGATTTCGATCAGGAGCACTCAGCGGATTTCATAATTGACTGGATCTTGGTGTTGTCACCCCAAACCGCAGGGGAATCGTACGGACGATCCGGGAAAGCTCCGTAATCAAGCGTGATATCCAAATGGTTTTCCGCAATGTACTGCTCGACACGTTCAGCGAGAGACATCGGCTGCCCCGTGCAACAGTTGATGATGCCGTTGACCTCATCCTGCGAGACCACCGCAGCGATCTGCTTGGCCAACACGTCCACATTGATGAAATCGTACTTGTTCTTGCCCGTGGTAAAGGGGAAGGTCTTCTTTCCCTCCTGGGCAGCCGCGAGCAACTTCGAAAAGATCGAATTCCCCCGCGCATCATCGCCAACGATGTAATACGCACGTATCCATTGGGCGGTCGCTTCGTGCTGCTGGGCCAGCAGCAAGGTGGATTCCCTCAGGGCATTCTTCGCGATGCCGTACATCGAAGCAGGGTGGCAAGGAGTGTTCTCATCAATGGCGCCTTCCCAATATCCGACCTCATGCATGGACCCCATGACGGCAATTTGCCGCAGTCCTTCATCAAGCATTGTTTTGATGAAATGGTAGTGCCCGGACAGATCTCCCATATGCGCATCGGAATTATGCTTGAATCCATCGCGCCAAGCCATATGCAAACACACGTCGGGACTTCCGAGTCGCTCGAACAGGCCCTCACTGGGAGCGAACAAATTCGCTTCCACTTTCCGCGCGCGCGGATCAACGTCTTTGAGCCGGATATCCGACGCTATGACTTCGTGGCCCGCATCCAACAGAGCCTCAACAACATGCCGACCGATATAGCCGCCAGCCCCGGTAACGAGAATTCTTTTTGCCATACTTACAGAGTGTACCAGCGCCTAACATCAGCAAGGAACCTAGTGTGATGCTCGACGCGCTTCTTTCAAAGCCGAGTCGAGCAACACGCACTCACAGCATCAGCGCCCGGGCACCATTCAAGCGGCGACCTTTATCACGAAATGCCCAGAGAGGCAATCCGTATCGCCCTGTCGCTCAATATGCCATTTTCGCTGTTGCGATCATTACGAACGGCAAAGTAGCAGCTGTTATCGTCATTGGTAAAGGCTATGAATTGAGGCTTCTCCGGATCGTCTTCCGACCGTACCCTCATTGTGGCGAATATCCGGTACTCACCGTTGTTGAACATGTCAAGAGGGATGGAGAATTTCGCGGTATGATGCCCCTGCTGAATAGGCACCCCCATGTACTCGGTCTGCGTGTCGACATCGTAGATCTGCCCGCCTCGCCGTGCATCCTGAAGAATGATTCCCATGTACGCGGGAATCGGCTCATTGAACTCATACTCAATCTGGAATTCGAATGGCGCCGTCCCGTTCACGACCTCGGAGCCCGTATGCGTGACATTGAGCACGGGAACACGGGAGTTCAACCCGGTCGGGCGTTTCAGCCCCTCCTGTGCCTTGGTCTTGAAGATGTCATTATTCTGGGCATTCTCCAAGCTGTATTGATCCGCCACCTCACGAGGATCACCTGATACGATGATTTCGCCGTCCTTGATCAAAATGGCCTTGTTGCAGTATCGCTTCATCGAGGCCATGCTGTGGGTCACGAGAATCACCGTTTTGGAGGGGTCCGCCTTGACGCTCTTGAAGAAGGCGTCACATTTCTTCTGGAACGCCTCATCGCCGACGGCAAGGACCTCGTCCAATACGAGAATATCGCCCTGCGCTTTGATCGCCACTGAGAACGCCAATCTCACCTGCATGCCGCTGGAGTAATTCTTCAGCTTCTGATCCATGAACTCCCCGAGTTCGGCGAATTCCACAATATCGTCGTACATCTCATCGATTTCGGCACGGCTGAAACCCAGCAAAGCACCATTAAGATATACATTTTCGCGGCCCGTCAGCTCCGGATTGAAACCGACGCCAAGCTCGATGAACGGAACGAGCTTGCCGTTCACCTGCACCGTGCCCTTCTCCGGCACATAGATCTGAGAGATGATCTTCAGCAACGTGGACTTGCCCGACCCGTTACGTCCCACGATGCCGAAAAAATCACCTTTCCGCACTTCAAAGGTGATGTCTCGGAGCACTTTCTGTTCCGTATACCCTTTGATGCCCTTGGTCCAATTCAGAAAGGCCATCTTCAGACCGCTCGCCTGCTCGGTGGGCAGGCGGAATGACTTAGCCACATGATCGACTTTAAGCACCACAGGCTGATCCGCATCACTGGTACCCGCCACGTTCACTGTAATGCCACCCATATCACAGCACCTCCGCAAACTTGGCGCAATGCTTGCGGAACACGCACACGCCCAAGATCAAAATAACAACTGTCAGAATATACGGCACCAAGCACAGCCATGGATGGCCGACGAAAGACCACACCGTAGGTATATATTCCGGAGACAGCAGATTATGACGGATATCCATGATGGCCTGCGTGCTCGGATTGAGCATAAGCAGTTTAGACGCCCAGGCAAAATCAGGAGCACGCTCGGAGATCATGCTAATCGGGTAAATAATGGGGGTGGCATAGAAGGCTGCCTGCATGACGACGTCCCAAATATGGACGATATCCCGAAAATATACATATAGCGTGCTCAGCAGCAAAGCGATGCCCAGTGCCAGGAGATACAGCTGAAGAATGCTGAGCGGCACCAATATAATGCGCCACGTGTAGTGGGCATTGGCAAAGAATCCAAAGCAGATGACCACCACCAGATTGATGCCCAGCGAGATCATCGATCCCATGGTGTTGGACGCGACGATAATGTAATTCGGAAAATGCACCTTGCGCAGCAGGTCTCCACGGTCGACTATGCCTCTCATGCCCACAGTCGTGGCCTCCGTGAAAAACGACCACAGGCATGTGCCGCACAGCAACGAAATGGGGAAAGTCGGGGTTCCATCGGAGAACTTCAAGAATCGCACAAAAACCACATACATGACAGCAAACAGCATCAGCGGTCTCAGCACGGACCAAGCCATTCCCAGGAAGGATCCCTGATACCGCAGCTGAAAATCGGTTTTCACCAATTCGCGAAACACAATCAGCGAATAGCGGTACTTGTCTTTCGTCCGCCGCATTAGTTCTTTCATAAGCACTCAATTCTAACAAACACGGTGTATGCGCCCGCTTCCCATCCGCACCGCTACCCATGTCGGCGCGGTACTCAGTGACAGCTACTATATACACTATGACTGAATTCGCTCCGAAGAATATTATTGTGACCGGTGGCTGCGGCTTTATCGGTTCGAATTTCGTGCACTACGTGTACAACAATCATCCCGACGTGCATGTCACCGTGCTGGACGCCCTGACGTATGCGGGCAATCTCGAGAACATCAGGGGCATTCTCGGGGATCGTGTCGAGTTCGTGCACGGCAACATCTGCGATGCGGAGCTGCTCGACAAGCTGGTGCCCGGCCACGACGCGATCGTGCACTACGCGGCCGAATCCCACAACGACAATTCCATAGCGAACCCCGAACCGTTCCTGAAGACGAACGTGGAGGGCACGTTCCGCCTGCTGGAGGCCGCGCGCAAGTACGACGTGCGCTACCACCACGTTTCCACCGACGAGGTGTACGGCGATCTGGCGCTGGACGATCCGGCGAAGTTCACCGAGGAGACCCCGTACCATCCGTCGAGCCCGTATTCGTCGACGAAGGCGAGCTCGGACCTGCTGGTGCGCGCATGGCACCGCACCTTCGGGGTGCGCATGACCATCTCGAACTGCAGCAACAATTACGGCCCGTACCAGCATGTGGAGAAGTTCATCCCCCGGCAGATCACGAACATCCTCGAAGGGATCCGGCCGAAGCTGTACGGCGACGGACTGAACGTGCGCGACTGGATCCATACGGAGGATCACAGCTCCGCGGTGTGGACGATCCTGACGAAGGGCCGTCTCGGCGAGACCTATCTGATCGGCGCGAACGGGGAACGCAACAACATCACCGTATTGCGCGACATCCTGACGGTGATGGGCCGGGATCCCGATGACTTCGACCATGTCAAGGACCGTCCGGGACATGACCGCCGCTACGCGATCGATTCGACCAAGCTGCGGACCGAACTGGGATGGCGTCCTACGCACACTGATTTCCAGAAGGGTTTGGAGAAGACCATCGCCTGGTACACCGAGAACCGCGCGTGGTGGGAACCCGCCAAGGCCGCAACCGAAGCACGATACAAGCGACAAGGACAATGAGCGCGGGGCTGAAGGACCATCCCGCCCGGTTGTGAGATTCGAAGCGACAAGGAGCTTACCGTGGATTTCGAGAAGGAACTGAACGTCACCCATACCAATATTCCCGGTTTGATGGTGTTCGATCTGCCAGTGCACGGAGACAACCGCGGCTGGTTCAAGGAGAACTGGCAGCGGGCCAAGATGACCGCCCTGGGGTTGCCGGACTTTGGCCCGGTGCAGAACAACATATCATTCAACGCGAAGAAGGGCGTCACGCGAGGCATCCATGCCGAGCCATGGGATAAGTACATCTCTATCGCCACCGGCTCCGTTTTCGGCGCATGGGTCGATCTGCGTCCCGGGGAAAGTTTCGGGCAGGTGTACACGACCCGTCTGGATCCGTCTCGCGCGATCTATGTGCCTCGTGGCGTGGGCAACAGCTTCCAGGCATTGGAAGATGGTACCGCATACACCTATCTGGTCAATGCGCATTGGAGTCTGGAACAGAAGAAGACTTATACCTTCGTGAATCTGGCCGACCCCGAGCTCGGAATCCAATGGCCGATTCCGCTGGAAGAATCGGAACGGTCCGAAGCGGATCTTCACCATCCGATGCTCAAGGACGCCAAACCGATGGAGCCGAAACGCACCATGGTCTTTGGAAGCAACGGCAAGCTCGGCCGGGCCGTTCGCCAGTATGCAGAAGAGCACTCCTTGCACGGTTTCGAATACCATGACACGGATACCTTCGACATCGCCGGCGCCGACGCATATGCGCAAATCGATTGGGATTTGTACGGAACCATTATCAATGCCGCGGCCTTCACCGCGGTGGACGCGGCGGAAACGCCATCGGGACGCAAGCAGGCGTGGAAGACCAACGTTCAAGGCGTGAGGAACCTGGCCAAAGTAGCCACTGATCACAAGATAACACTCGTTCATATCTCCAGTGATTATGTGTTTGACGGCATCAAGGCAATGCATACGGAGAATGAGGAATTCGCTCCTCTGGGCGTGTATGGGCAAACGAAGGCGGCAGGCGACGCCCTCGTCGAGAACGTGCCGCAACACTATCTGCTTCGTTCGAGCTGGGTCATCGGAGAAGGCCGTAATTTTGTGACGCGCATGCTGAGCCTGGCACAAACCGATCAGACGGCCGAAGCGCCCTCCGACCAGTTTGGCCGTCTGACCTTCACCGGAGATATGGCCGGCGCCATTTTTCATCTGCTGAACACGAGCGCCCCTTACGGCACGTATAACATGACCGGATCCGGCCGTGTAGCCAGCTGGTACGATATCGCGAAGCTTGTTTTCACGGCGGCGCAAGCCGATCCCGATCGTATTGTCGCCAACTCCGTCGAAGAGTATGCCCGGGAGCATCATGCGGCGCTCCGCCCCAGGAATTGCTCTCTCGATCTATCCAAGCTCGAGTCGACCGGATATCGGCCGGCCGATTGGGAGGAATCACTGAAAACCTATCTCGCAAAGGAGCTTGATAAGTGAAGGGAATCATACTAGCCGGGGGATCCGGGACACGGCTGTACCCGCTTACCACGGTCACGTCCAAACAGTTGCTGCCGGTATACGACAAACCGATGATCTACTATCCTTTGAGCGTGTTGATGATGGCGGGGATCCGTGACATCCTCATCATCTCGACGCCTAAGGACCTTCCGAATTTCGAGAAATTGCTTGGCGACGGGTCGCAGTATGGCGTGAACTTCAGCTACAAAGTACAGCCAAGCCCCGATGGTCTGGCGCAAGCGTTCATTATCGGCGAGGATTTTATCGACGGAGAGGCATGCGCCCTCGTTCTCGGTGACAATATCTTCTATGGCAACGGACTTGGCAAGGTGCTCCGCCGCGCGGTTGCCGTCAAACATGGCGCTACGGTGTTCGGATACTATGTGGACGATCCGGAACGGTACGGCGTGGTGGAGTTTGACAGCAACCACAAGGCCGTCTCAATCGTAGAGAAACCGGCTCATCCCGCAAGCAACTATGCGGTGACCGGGCTGTACTTCTATGATGAGCGCGTCACAGAGTTCGCGAAACGGGTCAGGCCTTCAGCGCGAGGGGAACTTGAGATCACTGATCTGAATCAGATGTATCTTGATGATGGGTCGCTCACCGTGCAAACACTGGGACGCGGTTACGCGTGGCTTGACACGGGAACCATGGACAGCCTTTATGAGGCTGGCGAATTCGTAAGAACCGTTCAGCGCGCGCAGGGGCTACCGATTGCGGTCGCCGAAGAAATCGCATTCGAAAACGGGTGGATCACACGGGACGAATTGCTGAGCGCTGCAACCAAATACGGCAAATCCCCGTATGGGAAGCACCTGCTCAGCGTGGCGGAGAACAAGATCATCAGCCGCCCCTCAGATGATCCTCAGGCCATTGGCTGATCTCTTGTCCGCTGTTCCAGCATAGTGCTGGCTTTTGCATACAGTAGCCGTGTGCGGTGAAACCCACTGCACACGGCTACTGTATGCATCGCCTATGCATCGCCGCGACTGCGCAGCCGAATGCAAATTCAGCTCACACCAAACGCATATGTCTTGGTATCCGCCAATCGATTGTCCGATGTATACACTTCATAGTGGGTCCAGTAAATACCCTTTTGCGGCGCCCAGTAGGCCCATTGCCCCTTGAATCCCTTGACCCAGCGTTTCCGGGAAACGTCATATATTTTCATCTCGTACCTGGCGTGAGGATTGTTGGAGGATTCTCCCAGCAAAACGCGATTCCCTTCCCACCCGGAATATGTCCCCGTATTCCGGGTGGTCCCGGGATGGTATGCAAACGCGATGGTCGAGGATCCGACCAACGCTTTGGTCAATGAATCACGAACCTCAAGGTGAAGCCAATAGTCGCCTTTGTTGTCCCGCCAACTGGCCCAATTCGAACCGTTCCAGTCAGTGATCTTCTTCCATTTCTTCGCGCTGAGATCGTATGATTGCCACTTATATTCCAAGTTGTCCGAAAAATAGCCTACTGCGGCGCCAATTGCCACATCTTCCTCCCTGACAACCCATGTCATCTGTATGGTGGCCTCATATTCCCCATACCCGAACGCGTTCAGATCCACACGTCCCGGAATGCCCTTGACGGAGCCCTGCGAGCTGTACTGCCACCCGCGGAAATTGGACGATAGGTTCTCGAAAGTCATACGGTCGTTATACTGGGCGATCCAGCTGACCTTCACATGGATGCTCGCCGAATCGAGCGGGCCGTTGAGATAGTCCGTATACGAGTACACGCTGAGATTGGTGTATCCGTTGGCCTTCATACGCGAGTACCAGTTGTTGACGATGCCCTCGTACACATTCGGGCTGGTTGGCGGCTTATGCCCGGCCCATGTCCACCGTTCCAGATCGTAATAGGCCGGATACGCCAGATCGCCATTGCTCACACCGAGGTCACGCATCGTCCCGGACAGACTATCTCCTTCCTCGGCCGCATAGCTCGCATCGTACGCATACGAATACCAATAGATGCCAAAGGGTATCCCCAAACGCCTGCATTCGTTGATGTTGCGTCGGGCCTTCTTGTCCACGTTGTCGACACCGTAGCCAAGACGGATGATCGCTCCCTCCACTCCGGAGTCCTTGACCAACTTCCAGTCGACATCGCCATTATGTTCCGAAACGTCGATTACACCGCGCGCCTGCTGGGCGAACAGGTGGCCATTACCTTGAAAGAATGCAGGTGTGCCGTTGTAGGTGCCCCAATAAGCACCGTTCTTGTTCTGCAGAGCCACGACACGCACGATCGGGTTCGCTGACTCACGATACGCCGACTGGCTGGCCGAACCAGATACGGCAGCGTGGTCGAGAGCCCCAGCCACTCCTTCGCCGGCGCTGTCGCCATCCAATGGACTTCCCGCTTGCCCCGAACCGCCTACCGACTCGTCCACCGCATCCTGAGACCGCTCCTCCTGTGCCTGTGCGTCCGGCATCTCCGTATCCTGCGGTTTTGCGTTCACGTCACCACCGTTTGCGGCGACTGCATCCTTCACTGCCGCCGCCTCGACCGGAATGAACGACTGGCCATCGGTCTTGGTCAATGGATCGGCCGGCGTGTCAACGGTACCGACAAGCGAGGGATCCGTTACCGACGCGCCGGTCTCGATATCCTTGATTTCGCCATCGACGGATACCGCGAGGCGTTGTGCGACCACAGTCGCGTCGTCGCCGATTGCCTCGCTTACCTGTGAGGGCAGCTTGGCCTCAGGATTCTCCGGCATCGCATCGTCGGAGGCCGCTGTCTGATCGGCGAGCTGAACAACGCCTGATCGATCACGCCGGCCGGCGGACATCGTGGCGGTACCCGTATCGACGGTGGCGTCAGTCAACGCTATCGCCGGCGCCGCGGTCAACAGCCCGGTCACGGCCACCGATACGATACCGGCGATCAGACTTTTGAACGGTACTGGCATCAGATACCTCAATCCCCTTACGCCGACGATGCACGCCGGCAACAACACGCTGATGCCCAGCCTACCCGAAAGACTCACCCATGCCGGCCTCGGCCGGAGTCTGGTTGCCGAAGGCGCGGTGCGGCAGCGCCCGCCACGCGGCGACGAACACCTCGTGCAGCTTCGCACGGGCGGGCGGTATATCCAGAATGTGCGCGTTGGCCATCGTGTCGAACAGCTCTTCAAACAGATCGTCCGCCGACTGACGGATCGGCGAGCGCCAGATCGCCACCGCCATATCCTCCCACGTCACCAATACGTCAGTCAGCATCCGCGCGGCGAGATACTGGTCGCGGATCGTGTCCGCCCGATCAGCCATCGCTTCCAGACGCTCGCGTTCGGCGCCGGTCGCCGCCGCGATCTTACTGGCCGTGAACGGCATGCGGTAGTACTGCTTGAGCGTGCGGTCGTCGGTGATGTCGTCGAGCTGCTCGCACAGCAGCGCCTCGAAATCCCACATATTCGCCAGCTCGTCGCGCCACCGGTCGAAAACCGACCGCGTCAGCTGGCGCCAGCCGTCATCGACGGCGATCGGCAGGCTCAGCGCCGGCTCCGTCGGCATCATCCACTGGCCATTCACCTTCGCGATGCGCATGCCCAACAGGCCGACGTTGGATCCGGTCGGCGCCAGGAATGCGCTCAGCCGTTCATCCGTCAGCGTGTACAGCGTACCGTTCTGCACGTCCTCCACGGTCACCCGGCGCTTGTCCGGCACCACGCCGCGCACCCAGAACAAGGACACGAGCTGCGAGGCTGCGACCTGCCGGTACCGTTCCACCAATGCCGGATCCGCACCCTCGGGAGGGTTGTCCACAAAGAATTCGATCGGCGTCAGGCTGTTCACGGCATCATCGAATGCCTCCTTCGGAGCGGAATCATCGTCAAGGGGCAGCGGATCGCCCTCGCCCCACGATTCGGACCGTTCCGGAGTCCACGAGAAGGCGATCCATTCCTCGCCGGCATACACATAGGCGTCCGACTCCATATCGACACGGCTTTCCGGGTCATCCGCGCCGACCGCCATATCGAAGGACTCATACGCGGGCATCAGCGCGCCGATCCCCCGCATCTCGCTGTAGTGATTGAGGATCGCCCCGCACCGCACCGGCCAGCGATCGTCGTTGCCGGGATGAGCGGCGCCGGCCGCATCATCGGGATTCCCCGCGCCGTCCTTGCCATCCGCACCGGGGTCGGCCGGCATCTGAGGCTCGTGCCACCATTGCACCGGATTCTTCAGATACTCCGGATGGTCCTTATTCGAATAGGCGATGCTTCCCCTGCCATAGTCATCGACGGAATCGTCGACATAGCCATCATCATCCGACGCAGCGCCTTCAAAGCCGTTCCTCTTGGCACCGGGACGACCCGCGTTCCGGTCGATCGGCTCGTCGTCATACAGCCGTTCTTCGTCGAACAACCCGTCATGGGCATCGCCCGGGTCAACCTCGATCGGGGCCTTGCCGTGCAGCGACTGGTGCGGCAACAGATTCCACGCCCTCATGAACAGATTGACCAGCCGCTGCATGTCAGGCATGTCCATCGGCATCGCCCTGCCCGCGGTCCCATCCGTGTCGGCCGCGCCCCCGAACGGGGAACTCATCCCCATTCCCTCCGGCATCACCATGCTCAGGATATCCAGTACGTTGGTGGCGGCGTTGCGGCCCCCATCGCCCCCGTCCGGACGGGGATCCCCGGCATCCTCGCCTTCATGATCGATCAGCGAGCGCAGGCCATCCCACGAATATGGCAGCTCATACCGTTCCCGCAGATCCTCGTATTCCCGTCGCATATGGTCGAGTTCCTCGGCCCGCTCGTCAGGGCTCATCCCGCGGTACGACCGCATGATCTCATACGGGGACGGTCCTTCATCGTCCCCTGCGGCTCCCTGCGCGGCGGCATCGTCCGCGGTGGCGAATCCCATCTCGATCGACACATAGTCCGCGAAGGTCATCGGATTGTCGTTATGCAGGTCGCGCATCATCGCTTTCATCCGCTCGGTCGGTTTGACCGGGCGGAGCCCGATCGGGTTGCCCGGGAAATACCACTGCCCGCGTATGCACGCCAAGCGGACGGACAGCAAGCCGCCCTCGCTGCCGTCCAGGGATTGGCTGGCCAGATGATCATTGATCCGGTACCGCTCGCCGGTGGCGACATCCTCCAAGATCACCGTGTGGCCGGCGGCGCTGGCGCCGACCACCCAGAACGAGCCGGTGAACTGCGAGCGCTCGGCGTCGGTGAGATCCTTGCGCTTCTTGCCGCTCAGCGATTTGCCCTGCAGGGTCAGGTACCGCTCCAGCGAGGTCTGTCCGTTGGGAAAACGGTGATCGAAGATGAACCATTCCATCGCGAACGATCCCAACAGCTCGTGGTCCTCGTCGGTCAGCGGCCGGCCATCGTAGCCGATCTCCTCGTTGAATTCGTCCAAGGCCTCTTCGACCGCCGACCGGTGTACACGCCAGAAATAGTCGAATACCACCGAATATCCCATGAACGGCTTGCCGGACGGCTCACCGGCCGCATTGTCCTGTGCCATATCCGCATCCCTTCCGTATCCGTCTCAGAGTCCGCGGAGCGTCATCGCATCTCGCGCATCCACTGCACCTCCCAGCGTACAGGCTGGATGTGCCGGCCGAGCACCGACACGGCCGTTCTTTCCCCATGATCATCAGTCAAAACCGCCCGCAGCCGGCCGGCGCCCGTCCTCGCCGACCCCGCGGGGTCAGGCCGCGGTTACGCCTCGCACAGCGCGCGGTACTTCGGCCGCAGCCGCATAGGCATACGCGCGCGCATGCTCCTGGCCACGCTGCGCGACAGATCCAGCCGCGACGCGTCATCGCGCAGATCGTCGCTCGTCACGGTGATGACCCGCCACCCCATGTCCTGCAGGTGACGGCGCTTCGTCTGATCGAAGCGGTACTGCGCCCGGGATGTGCGATGGTGATCACCTTGGTATTCCAGCGCGACCTTGTGTTCCGGGTAGGCCAGGTCGATGCGCAGATCATGGTCCAGAAGCCTGTCATACACGGCATGGTTCACTTCCGGGAACGGCAGACCGTGCTGCAGCAGCGCCAGCCGCAGCCGCGTCTCCCACGACGAATCGACACCCTCGGCCATGAACCGCAGGGCGCGCCGGCACTTGGCCTTCCCGCGGAAGCGCAGCTCCGTAAGCAGAAAGTCGCCGAAATCCGACCGGTTGCAGCGGTATATCCCCCGGTCGCCACGCATGATCGAATCCCCGAGCACCACCAGCTCGCCCAGACTGAGCGTATCGGACATCTGCGCCCATGCCGTCAACGGCGACGCGCATTCGAGGCCGGTGCCGCCAATGGCCACGGTGTCCAGAAGGCCTCGCCACACATGGTATTTCACGCCCTTGCGCCGATGCGTCTCGTTGCGGGACGGCACCACGACATGAGCCTCGTCCATGCCGAAGCGCCGCTGCATCGGCAGTTCGATGCCCATCAACGCCAACGCGGTGACATGGCTGAACACCAACGGCGACGCCGAACCCGCCCGTATCCATTCGCATCGCATGACCATGCGCCGCGCGACTTCGTTCAGCGCGGCCTCGCTGATATTATGCGGCCGGCCGCCACCGGGATAGAAGGATCCGGCGTGGTCCCCGGCGCCATCGTGCCGCCGGCCGGCTCCGCGTTCCGCCGCGGCATCACGCTCCCGGGGATAATCGACGTTGTCGTGTTGGACGTTATCGCGTTGGATGTTATCGCGTTGAACGTTCATGATCCGCCTCCGTATCCGCATGCGTGCCGCTCATGGGCACACCATACGGCGGCGCGTAATCCGGCGAAAGCTCCTCGTACAGAAATGTGGATAAGTGGAAAGATCGGGATAACTCGCCCATATCCCCGCACCGGCCATCATCAGGAGGGCTCTTGGTGGCCTACCCTCGAGTTGTCGGTGCGAGGCTCAGTATCACAACCGGTTGCACACCATGTTTTTATCGTTCCAATGCCCTGTTTTCGATGGAGTCTCCGCACCCACGCACCGACAACTCGCATCCGGGGCGCAATCAGGGGCCCTGCGCACGGGCCGTTAGTGTTCTGTCTCACAAATGGTTAAGTGGTTGGTCCTTCCGCTGGATGGATAGCCCTGTGAGCCATCCATAGCGGTGCACGAAGTGTACATCGCATGTGATGTGGCGCCGGAGGGTGGTCGAATGCTTGATGCTGCAGTGGCTTTCGGCCACCCCCCAGTCGGCTTCGCCGACAGCCCCCGCCAGCGGGGGCATGCCACTTCATTATGTACGAAACAAATCGCCAGCGCCCCATGTCATGAATTCGCTGATGAATTCCAGCTCCCCTCATAGAGGGGAGCACATGCGAATCGGCTTTATTCAGACGTTCGCGGTAACGCTCCCCTCAGACCGCTTCGCAGCCGGCTCCCCTCATAGAGGGGAGCCCACCCGGAGCCGCTACAGCGAGGCGAGCTTCTTGAAATCGACGGGGCATTCGATCTGGCCCTTCAACTTGTCCAAGGAGTCCAGCGCGCCGCCGGAGCCCCCGGAACCGGAGGTATTCGTCGAATTCTTGTCCTCGGACGTGGAGCCTTGCGCGCCGGCATTGGCATCCGTCGAACCGTTGCCGTCAGTGCCGTTGCCGTCAGTGCCGTTGCCGTCAGTGCCGGTTCCGTCGATGCCGTCGCTTCCGGTCTCCCCGGCGGAGCCGGTGCCGATCAGCGCGTCCTCGGCCGCATCCGGCACGTTGCCTCCGCACTCGTCGATCACTTCGCCGGTGCCGGTGTACGTGCCGGTCTGGGAAATGATCGGCGTGGTGGCGACGCTCAGGTTGCTGGTGGCCTTTTCCGAGGCCCTCACGGTGTAGGCGATCGTGGTCGTGGACTCCGGGGCCAAGCCATCGGCGGAATTGAGCACCACGAACTGGTGATCGGCGACGATGCCGTTCGTATCGTACGACGCGTTGTCATAGGCGATGGAGGTAATTTCGCCGCCGGCCGGCGCCATCAGTATCGTGGTCAGCCACATCGACCCCGATCCCGAGCTTCCCGTGACGAAGGTCGGCAGCTCCTTGGCCTGCTGCTTGGTCATCGTGTTGTGCAGCGTCACCACGACCGTGTACTCGTCGCCAAGATCCTGCTCCGCGATGCCGCCGAGCACCGTCGACATGGCCGGCGCCTGCAGGCTGTCGTCCAAATACGTCTGGTTCCCCGCGAAGGTGTCGCCGCAGGTCTTGGTGATCTTCACCTTCATGTCCAGGTACCAGTCCAGCTTGCTGGCGGTCATCTCGTTCAGGTACACGCCGCTGACCGGCGTGGCCTCGTCGCCGGGCAGCAGGCCGGCGACGTTGGCGTCCAATATGCGCGTCTGCACCAGAGCGGCCAGCTCCTCGTCCTGCTGCATCCACAGCTTGAAATGGCTGTCCGCCGAAGAATCGCGGATCGCCTTGAGCACGCCGGACAGCGACGATCCATCCATGCCGGAGAACACGCTGGTCATGATCTCCTTGGACGCATTGTTGGTGTACGCGTTCTGTTCCTCGAAATCGGGATGCTGGGAGTACAGCTCGTCCAGGAAGAACTTGACCGTGTTCGTGCCGTCCAGCACCTTGCCGTCGGACAGCTTCACGGAACCGGTCGCCCCGATGAGCGACTGCAGGAACACCGGGTCCAGGGCCAGCACGCCGGAGACGTCCGCGTTCTCATGGCCTTCCTGCGATTTCCACAGGTTGGCCAGCGTGATCGCGGCCCTGCGGAAATTCGGGTTCATCGTGGTGGTCTGCGGGTACTTCCAGATCCACTCGCCGAATACCTCGGCCTCCTGCACGTTCTCGTCGTCGAACGGCTGATCGGCGTACTTCAGGTTGGTCGTCGCCGTGAAATCGCCGATCGTCACCTTGCCGTGATCGGCCGTGATCGCGGCGATGTTGCCGACCATGCCGCCGCCCGAACGCAGCTCCGCCGGGTTGTAGATCACCGCGAGATAGGTGCGCGCGCCGTTCTCGCCGAGCAGCTGGGGAATGAGATTGACCAGCTCGTCGTACTCGTCGAGCAGGGTGTCCACCGATGCCAGACCGGACTTGCCTGCATTGAGCAGCTTGGAGGTCACGCCGAGCGTCGGCTGCTGCAAGGTGTTCAGCTTGGCGGTTTCCGTCTTGATGTCGGCGCGGGCCTGCTTCACGATCTTCGGCATCGCGGTCAGCGCGCTCAGATCCACGGTCTTGTCCTGCATGGAGAAGCCGGAGAGGCTCCCGGCCAGATTCGCCGCATCCGTGAAGGGGCCGTCGACCAGATTGCCGACCGAGTCGAGCATGGCGCGGGCCGCATCGATATCGGCGCCGTACGCGGTATGGTCGCGGAAGAAGGTCCATTGCGGCCGGTTCAGTTCGTCGCGCAGCCCGCGCGTGGACGACACCAGTTCCTTGGCCGCCGACGAGATGTCCTTATCCCCGCCGCAGCCCAGCGCCGTATTGGCCAGGTTCTCGCTGGCATCGACCAGACGGCTTACGTTGCTGAGCATCACCAGGGCGGAGATGCCGTAGATACCGACCACCGACAGCGCCGCCCCGGCCAGCAGCGACAGCACGAACAGCGCCACGCGCTTGGGCGTCACGGCTTCCGACAGATTGCCGTGCCCCGTGTGGGTAATATGCTTAGGCGCGATCGGACGCATACGTTACCTCATCTTTTGACTCACCGGAGTTGCGGTACAACCTTTGATAGTAGCGCGCCGGTCTTACGACGCCCCTGCCCGATACGGGGAATTAGCCCATATTTCACGAAACCTGCGATAGTACCGGCGCCGCCCGGCAAATGCTCCCAGCTCCCTCTCAGACTTCTTGAAGGGGTATAACAGTATTGCGCAAGAAAAAATACACATAGCGCGGCCATAGTGTTGCCACGGGATGCTTTCGCTGTGAGCAGCCTCGCTGGTGGCATCCCGGCCAACGCTGAAATACACGGTCGTACGTCCCGCGATGGGGTGCTGCGGCCGACAGAGAACTGGAGAAGTGCTGTATGTTCGTTCTCAAGAACGCTTGGGCGCAGCTTATCCGCCACAAGTGGCGGACATTGCTCACGCTGATCGTCACCACGGTCGTCGCTTTCGGATCGTTGTTCGGCCTGTCGATCGGGCAGGCGAACACCACCGCAACCACCACCGACCGGGATGCGCTGGCTCCGGGCGCCGTCGTGCGCATGACCGCCGCGCAGCAGGCCAAGCGCGATGGCGCCGATCCGGATTGGACCAAGAACTACCTGTCCACCAACGACTACAACGACTACTACGCCGTGGTGACGGGCGCCTCGATCACGCTGTCCAACGTGAACGCCTCGATGTCCATCCCAGTGCGCCAGACCAGCGGCTCGGTCCAGGCCATCGCGGGCACCGATGACCAGGATGCGGACAAGACCGGCGGCGAATTCACGCTCAAGGCGTTCACGTCGGTGCAGACCGCGCGCGACAACGATCTCGGATCGTACACCGTGGTCAAGGGCAAGCACCTGAGCTATTCGGGCAACGCCCCGAAGGGCGCCCTGATCTCCCAGGCACTGGCCGACAAGAACAACCTCAAGGTCGGCGACGAGATCACCGTGGCCAGCCCGACCGACGCCTCGAAGACGCAGAAGCTCACCGTGCGCGGCATCTACCAGTACAACGACGAGGCCGCCGCAGGCCAGGGCTCGGACGCCAAGCTCGCCAAGGACAACCGCGACAATGCGATCTACGTCGCCTACAACACGCTGTATACCACCGGCCTGACCAACGAAAAGGGCAGCGGCTGGGAGGTCCCCGACCTGAGCTACGTCTTCGAGTTCTCGAGCATGAAGGACTACAACACCTTCAAGACCAAGGCCGCCAAGAAGATCGCCAAGGGCTATGAGATCTCGTCCCCGACGATCACCAAGTACGAGAAGAAGATCGCGCCGCTGACCGAGTTCAACGCCACGATGCGGACCGTGACCGTCGCGCTGCTCGCCGGAGGCGGCGTGCTGCTGCTCCTGTTCGTGCTGCTTGGCGTCGCCCGCCGCTCCGGCGAGATCGGCACGGCGCTGGTGTGCGGCGTGACGCGCGGCCTGATCGGATGGCAGTTCATGCTGGAGGTGTTCATCCCCACGCTGGTCGGCCTGGCGATCGGTCTGCTGGCCGGCGGTCTGTCGGCCAAGCCGCTGGGCGCGGCGCTGGCCGGAGGCTATGCGACGCCGGTGACCGGCGCGATGGTCTGGCATGTGGCATGGATCGGACTGGTCTCCATACTGGTGCTGGCGGTCATCGCCGCGCTGCGCACCGCATGCTTCGGCACCGGCACGCTGTTCAAGGCGCGTGAGAACGATCGGAACACGGAGGCGACGGCATGAGCGAGCACGATATGGACAAGGACATGAAGATGACCGATAACGAACCGCTGGAAACCGCAGCCGGCACGGTTGACGCAGTCGCCGACGGCGCGGAGGACGCCGCAGGGGCGACCTCCGACGTGGCCGACGAGGTCCGGTTCAGCATCGTGTTCGACGATGACGACGACGAGGCTCCCGCCGCAACGGAGGTGGACGCCGCCGATGGTGCGGACGCCGCCGATGACGCCGGGGCGCAGACCGCGTCGGCGGCCGCCGACGAGCCCGCGGAACCGGCCGCAGCCCCGGAGAGCGTATCCGACGAGGCCGCAGCGGCCAACGCGGCGCGTGTGAACGAAACCTTGGCGCTGAACGCCAAGGCCGCCGCCAAGACCGCGCAGCCAGCCGTGGAAAGCGCAGCAGCCGAGCCGGCCGCGATGCGGCTGTCGGCCCGCCTGGACAAGGAACTCAACCGCACCGAGGACAAGGTCCTGCTCCGCTCGTACCCGACGCTCGCGTTCAAGAAGGTGACGCTCACCGATCCCAAGACCGGGCACAACACGCTCGACCGTGTGGACGCCTCGTTCTACGCCGGCCACACCTACGCGATCCGCGTGGAGAGCGACGACGAGCGCGTGGCCCTGCTCAGCGTGATGACCGGCATGATGCGGCCCACGGACGGCGCGGTGATGAACAAGAGCCTGAACGTGCTGGAGATCGAGCCGGGCGAGCTGCGCGCGCACCGTCTCGGCATCATTCCGCAGCGCTACGCCCTGCGCGACGATCTGAGCGCCGAGAAGAACGTGCTCTATGCGATGGACGCCTCCGGACGCACCTTCCTCAAGCCCAAGCCCGTGATCGCCCGCGAGCTGCTGCATTACGTCCATTTCGACACCGAAACGCCGAACGCGCCGGTCGGCAAGCTGCCCGTGGTGCAGCAGCGGCTGGTGGCCATCGCGCGCGCGATGGCGTGCGAGGCGGAGATCGTCATCGCCGACGAGCCAACCGGCGGCTTGGACATGGACGACAGCGTCACCGTGATGCGCACGCTGCTGTCGCTCACCCACGCCGATCCCAAGCGCTGCGTGATCCTCATCACCGGCGACGACGAGGTGGCCGAAGTCGCCGAAAGCGTCCTCGACCTGCGGAGCTAGCTGACACCGGACGCCTATTCCCGGGTTTTACACGGAAAATGGGCCCTACGCGTGTAAAACCCGGGAATTTCACCTGATGACTACCGGGTTGTACACGCGTAGGGCCCATTTTCCGTGTAAAACCCGGGAGCAGCCCCACTCCAGCTCCCCTCCCCGAGGGGAGCCAGACATGTGGTTGCCTCAGTCCGCCCCACGCCGGCTCAGATCATCCGCATGTGGTAGCGCTCGGCGAGCGCGGCGATGTCGGGGCGGCCGTACCGTTCCACCAGTTCCAGCCAGCGCCGGCGGTTCTCCTCGCCGAATCGGGCCGCGCGGGCGGTATAGGCGTCCACGGAGACGAATTTCGGCGGCACCGATTTGCTGTGGTATTTGTCGGCCACCATCACGGTCTCCTGCTCCAGGGTCACCGGCACGTAGTCGGCCGGAGGCAACGGCAGGCCCTGCGCCTCCACCTGCGCCCGGGTGAGCCCGACGCCGGTGTGGTTGCGCGCGAATTCCGCCACGGACTCGTCGATGCCCTCGTCCAGCAGGTACTCGTAGCCGAGCAGGCCGTGCAGAATGTATCGTTTGCCGCTGAATTTCAGCGGTTCCCCGTCCGAGCCATCATGCTTGAGCACCCGATAGGTGCCGATGTCGTGCAGCAGCCCGCCGATCATCGCCATATGCTCGTCGAGCAGCCGCGGGGGCACGGTGCCGCCGACCACGCCGCCGCTGTCTTCCGCATCCCCCGGCTGGCAGCGCCTGGTGAACAGTGCGTTCTGCCGCCGCACCAGCTGGCATGCGATCGTAGCCACGATCACGCAGTGCGTATGGATCAGCTCGTACGCCGCCTCGGACGGCGCTATCTTCCTGTGCAGTTCGTCGATCTGCTCCAATGACGGAATAATCCCACTCATACCGCCATTGTAGGCATCCGCATGCGGGGAACCGGACAGGGAGCCCGGTCAGATGGAGCACACGCGGAACTCGCCGGTGCGGTTGGACGCGATGATCATCTCGTCGTTATGCAGCTCGCGCCAGCCATCGGCCTCATCCTGGAGGAACCCGGAGCTGGCGACCACGACGCCGGCACGCTGCCCGTCCTCGTCGCGCAGCGACCGGTAGCGCAGCACGCGGTAGTCGTGCGCCTTCTCGCCCTTGCCGTACTCGTCGTAGATCTCGACGATGCGCGGGCTGGTCTTCTCGCGGCCGGCCGCGCACAGCGCGATGAGCTGGTCCTCGCTCTGAATCATGCAGTTGTAGCTGGACTTCGGGTAGGCCTGGCGCAGCTGGCGCACGGCCTGAGCCACGGCCTCGTCGAGCGCGAAGCCGAACGCGATGTACTCCAGGATCACCGAAAAGAAGATCGCGGAATCGGAACGCCCGCCGGTGGAAAGGAACGCGCCCTGATTGACCGGGTACGAACGGTTGCGCACAATGTTCACGCCGTTGTCGTCGGAGATGTCGCCGTTGTGGATGAAGCTCAGGCCGTTCGCGAAGAACGGTTGCTGGTTCTCCATGATCAGCGGCAGGTTCGAGCTGGCCAGTCGTAGATGCCACAGGGCGCCGCGCGCGGGGTCGGAGGCGAAATCGCCGAACAGCGAGTCGAAGCGTGCCGCGACCGTGCTCTTGTACAGTTTTACGCCGGTTTCCGGTGCGGGCGCGCCCCCGTCACGGGAGTACGGCCGCTCGCTCGGCTTGGACAGCAACGCAGTTCCCCAACCGTCGTTGTGGATCTCGCTGAGCTCCAGAAACTCGCGTGTCGCAGATTCGCCGAGAATGGCCTGCAGGCTCGTATTGGCCCCGGCCGCTGCGTATCCCAGTAATCTGCACATGGTTGATTACTGTACCGGACACGCAGCGCGACTGGCGGGCCGGGATATACAAAATCCTTATAGCGCCCGTTCAGGACTGCCGCTTATCGGATCTGCCCGGCTTGGAGACCTTTCCGGATACGGCCGATCCGTCGGATTTGCCGGCGCCCGGCTGCCCCGGTTTGCCGGATTTGCCGGCGGCCGCCTTGCCCGGTTTGCCGGACCTGCCGGCGCCGTTCGGATCATCCGCGACCCGCTGCATTACGACGGTCGTCTCGCCGTCGGCCGGCAGCCGCTTGGCGGCGCCGGACCTGCCGGCGGGCAGGCCGGGCGCGACGGCCGGATCGGCCCTGTCGATGCGGATCGAATCGTCGTTCTCGTCGGGGCGGCCGGATTCCGCCATGCGCAGGTCGTTGATCGGCCGGCGCAGCGTGACGCGCTTGAGTCTCGGCGGGCGGCGCGTGGTGATGAACAGCGGCTGCACCTCGACCACCGGATTGTACGGCGCCAGACCGAACCACTTGACCGGGGAACCGGCGACGTGGCGGATCGTGTACTTGCTGCGCAGCGCGATGGCGCCGCCGGTGGTCACCTTCGACTCGGGCATGAGGTCCTTGTGGATCAGCACGTAGCGGATCGTGCCGATATCCGGGTCGGCGTCCACCTTCGGGTAGATCGACTTCTGCGCGGGCAGCTCGCCCGACTCGCTCAGATCGTGCATGATCTGGTGCAGGTACGCCGGGATGGACTGCGACACCTTGAATCCGAGTCTGATGCGCACTCGGAACAGGTAGCTCGTGCCGAAATCCTCCACCGAATACTCGCGGGTGAACGGGTCGTCGGTGGTCTGCACCGACACGGCCCACCAGGCGCGGGCGCGCTTGGGGTGGTCGGCGAAGATCGAGAAGAAGATGTCGGTGTCGAGACGGCGCATTTCCGCGTCGGACGTCATGTACACCAGATTGTCGGCGAAATAGGGCACGCGGAAGTCGCCGTGCAGGCGGTCGAGCGCGGGCAGGAAGTCCGCGGGCTTCATGTGCCGGCGCTGCGAGCGTTCGATTTTCGTGCCCTCGTTCCACGTGTACATCACGTACAGGATGGCCAGCGTGAGCAGCATGGTGAACCAGCCGCCGTGCAGGAACTTCGCCATGGACGCCACGAAGAACATGATCTGGATGGCGAGGAACAAGACGGTGAATACGATCGCGCCAAAGCGGTGTCCGTGGTGCCAGATGTGCACGGCGAGCAACACGGTCGTGGTGATCATCGTGATGGTCAGCGCCAGGCCGTACGCGGCGGAGATGTGCTCGGAATCCTTGAACAGCGCGAGCACGGCGAGGGTCGCGACGCACAGCACGCCGTTGACGACGGGGATGTACAGCTGGCCGCGCGTGCGGGCCGGGTAGCGCACCTGCAGATGCGGCATCCAGTTGAGGCGCGTGGCCTCGGACACCATCGTGAACGCGCCGGTGATCAGCGCCTGCGAGGCGATCACGCCGGCCGTGACCGACAGGATGACGGCCACGTAGCGCACGTTCGGCGTCATCATCTGGAAGAACGGGTTGAGGCTCTGCACGTCGGCGAGCGCCGGATCGTTCTGGTGCTTGAGCATCCACGCGCCCTGGCCGAAGTAGCACAGCACGAGCGCCACCTTGATGAACGGCCATGTGAAGTAGATGTTGCCGCGCCCGACGTGGCCCATATCGGAGTACAGGGCCTCGGCGCCGGTGGTCGACAGGAACACGGTGCCCATAAGCGCCACGCCGGCGGCGTTGTGCGGGCTGAACAGGAACCGGATGCCGTACACGGGGTTGAGCGCCTCGAACACGGTCCAGTCGTTCGACAGGTTGACCAGGCCGACGACGGCGAGGAAGGTGAACCACACCAGCACCACCGAACCGAACACCTTGCCGATGCTCTCGGTGCCGCGCGACTGCACGGCGAACAGCAGCACGATGATCACCACGGTGATCATCAGCGTCATGTTGGGGTTGGTCTTGAACAACTGCTCCAGCGGGGGCAGCGAGCGCAGGCCTTCGACTGCGGAGCTGATCGACACCGCCGGCGTGAGCACCGAGTCGGCGAGGAACGCCGCGCCGCCGAGCATGGCCGGTATGGCCAGCCAGGCGCCGTACCGCCGGATCAGCGAATACAGGGCGAAGATGCCGCCTTCGCCGTTGTTGTCGATGCGCGTGGCGATCAGCACGTACTTGACGGTGGTGATCAGCGTGATCGACCAGAATACCAGCGAGAGCATGCCGAGCACGGCTTCGCGGTCGGCGTTGGCGAGGCCGCCCTGCCCGGCGAGAAAGGTCTGCGCGGTGTACAGGGGCGAGGTACCGATGTCGCCATACACGACGCCGAGCGCCACGATGGACATGCCCAATGTGATCTTGTCCGGGCCGGACTGGAGCTTGGTCCACCAGCGCCCGATCGGTCCCTTAGATGCCGTCTTGGCGAGCTTTTCCGCTTCCTTCTGCTCCGCCATGCGGCGTTTGTTCAGTTCGTCTCGTTCCTCTTTGGTCAGTGTTCTGCGGGAAACCTTCGGCGCGTTCGTGAACGTGTCGGCTTTCAACAGAGTTTCGTCTGGCTTGCTGGCCATAGCGTACCTCCATCGGCGGGGAGTCTCCCCGCTCGTGCACACAGCCATCGAAGAAGCCCGCCGGGATTCGACGGGCTTTTTCATAACTCAAGAGGTCAGTATAAGCACGTTTATCATTTTTTGCCAACTTTTCACGTACACGCGGTACACACGCATGGACAGTACCCGACGGAATGTCTATATGCATCACGCATACCCCCGATGCACGCCGCGATGGCCGGCGAAGGTCCAGCCGGCGCCCCGTGACGCTCCCTCGACTGCGCCCGTCGCGTACCCCCCGTCGGTCAGACCCCGTAGACCGTGCGCGTGACACGTCGGGTGGCGCGGGCGACCTCGGCGACCGGCAGATCGAAGACGTCGGCGAGCGCGGTGAGCGTGTAGGGGATCGTGTACGGCGCATTGGTGCGCCCGCGGTAGGGCATCGGCGTCAGGTAGGGGGCGTCGGTCTCCACCATGATGTGGTCAAGCCCGACGATGCGTGCCGACTCGCGGATGCCGTCGTTGCCCTTGTAGCTCACCGTGCCGGAAAAGCTTAGGTACCAGCCGTGCTCCCGCGCGACCTCGGCCATGGCCGCGTCCCCCGAATAGCTGTGGAATACGGTGCGCTCGGGGCTGCCGTCGGCGAGCAGCGTGTCGATGACCTCGGCGTGCGCGTCGCGGTCGTGGATCTGCATGGGCAGGTTCAGTTCCTTGGCGAGCGCGATATGCTCGCGGAACGCCTCGCGCTGGATGCCCTTGGCCGCGTCCCCCGTGCGGAACAGGTCCATGCCGGTCTCGCCGATGGCCACGACCTGCTTGGGGTAGCGGCGCGCGAGCCGGGCCACCTCGGCCATGGCGTCGTCGAAGCTGGTGTCGTGGTACGGCTGGTATTTGACCGGCAGCCCATCCGGCCCCGGCACGGCACGGTGCCCGTGGCGCACGGCCTCGTTGGGATGGATGGCGATGGCCGCGTGCACCTGCCCCGGGTGCTCCCGTGCCATGTCGATGGCGGTCATGAGGTTCGGCAGTTCGCAGCCGGAATCGATGATGCCGCTCACGCCGACCGCTGCCGCCTGCGCGAGCAGTTCGTCGACGCTGTAGACGGGCACGTCGGGTTGGCCCTTGATGGCGGCCTCGTGGCTCATGGCGCGGGAAAACGGCACGACGGAGGCCACATGCGTGTGATTGTCGATGACCTGCGCGTCCGCCGGCAACGGTTCGGGTGCCGGCGGCCAGCTGCGGTCGCGATGGTGCTTGCTCATGCACCCCAGTCTATCGCCGCATACGCAACGCCGCCCGGCCCCCTAAAGGGCCGGGCGGCGCAATGCGAGTGAGATCTGGCTCCCCTCTATGTGAACTGTGCCCCATTTGTTGGACGTGGTTTATTTATAGGGTACCCGGTCAAGCGGTGGGGAACGTGTTGCGGAATTCCTCCGGGGTGCGTCCCTCGAGTCTCGCCTGGCGTCGTTTGGTGTTCCAGTGGACGATGTACGCGTCCAGCCCGGTCCTGAATTCCTCGAAGGAGGCGAACTCGCGCCCGATGCAGAACTCGTCCTTGAGGTGGCCGAACACCTGCTCGGTCGCGGCGTTGTCCAGGCAGTTGCCCTTGCGGCTCATCGACTGGCGGATGCCCAGTTCCTCCAGGCGGGCCCGCCACCAGGAGTGCTGGTACTGCCAGCCCATGTCCGAGTGCAGGATCGGGGACACGCCTTCGGGAAGACGGGTCTCGAGCATGGCCAGCATGCGCTTCTGCTGGGCCAGATCGGGATGACGGCTCACGTCCCAGGCGACGATCTCCTTCGAGCCCATGTCGTACACGGGCGCGAGGTACGCCTTGCCGCCGGCGACCCTGAACTCGGTGACGTCCGTGCCCAGCTTCACCCACGGGGCGTCGGCCGCGAAGTCGCGTTCCAGCAGGTTCGGCGGCTTCGCGCCCGCCTCGCCCCGATAGGAGCTGTACCCGCGGTGGGGGTTCGGCCGGCGTATGACGCACTCCAGGCCCATGCGGCGCATGACCTTGAGCACGCTCTTGGAGCTCACCGTCACGCCGAACTCGTTCACGAGGCACATGCGCACCTGCCGGTGCCCGCACCCGTTGGGCGTGCGGTGGAACACCTCATCGACCAACGGCTCGATGTCGGGCCTGGTGACCCGCTCGGGATGGGACCGGTGGTAGTAGTACGTGCTCCTCGCCAGTCCCGCGGCCCTCAGCAGGAGCGGAAGCGGATGGCCAAGCCCCGCCAGCGCCGAAACGATCACCGTTTTCTCCCGGTTGGTGATCTCGAGGCCGGCAGGGCCAATGCTTTTTCCAGGTATGCGACCCTCGCCCGCAAGAACTCGTTCTCCTCCCGCAACGCCCCCTCGGGCGTCGGATCCGGCTCCGGCCTCGGCCCCGATCCCCTGGGCCTGCCCCTGCGTCCCGGTCTGAGCGCCTCGGCCCCGCCGGCCCGGTACGCACGACACCAGGCCTCCAACGTCGTGACGCACGCGATCGCGTACCGCTCCATCACCACGGACTTCGCCACTCCCCGGTCCACGTGATCGCGCGCGGCCGCGACCTTCGTGTCCCAGTCATAGCTCCTGTTGCCCCCGCGTTTCGCCATAAGCGCCTCCCGTCCGCCGACCCGATACGCCAGCGACCATTTCTTCGCGGTCATCACCGGCATGCCAACCCGACGCGCCGCGGCCTTGTAACCCAACCCCTCACCAAACAGGGCGGCCACCGAACACCTGAAAGCATCATCATACCGACGCCTGCGATCTGCACACACAGAAAACCACACCTCCAATCATCAAACATGAATTACTCCAGTCCAACAATCAGGGTGCAGTTCAATGAGGGGAGCCAGAATATCGTCAGAAGTTCAGCGGGCGGATGTAGGAGCCGGTCTGCGGGCGAACAGGCTCGAGTGTGCCGTCGGCGTTGTGGTTGAGCGGCGCGAACACGGTCTCGCGGTGGCATCCGTCGCCGCCGGACCAGCGCCCGGCCGGGTTGTAGGCGAAGCGGTGGTAGGCGATGATCCATTCGTCGGTGCCGGGGATGTTGACGATGTTGTGGTGCCCGGTGCCGTACAGCTTGTGCGCCGGATCCTGCTCGACCAGGGTGCGGGGCTCGCTCCACGGGCCGTGCAGGGAGTCGCTCATCGCGTACTTGACGCAGTACTCGGGGTCGCGGGCGTCGTTCTCCGACCAGCTCGCGTAGTAGATGCCGTTGCGCTTGTGGATCCAGATCGCCTCGCGGAAGTCGCCCGGCACCCAGCTGAACGCCTCCTGCTCGTCGAACGAGAGGCAGTCGTCGCTGAACGGCGCGACCCATGCACGCTGGTTGCCCCACAGGAAGTAGCGCGTGCCGTCATCCTCCACATACACGCCGGGATCGATCGTGTGGCAATCGAAGGTGCCCTTGCGCACGATCGGCTCGGCTTCGGGCACGAACGGGCCGTACGGCGTATCGGCTACGGCCGCGCCGATCTGGGAGCCGGCCACGAAGTAGAACACATACCTGCCGTCGGCGCGGCGCACGATCGTCGGAGCCCACGCGCCATCGGAGCCGTCCCACCACGGCACGTCGCGCAGATCGAGCGCCGGATAGCGCTTCCACGACGCCAGATCGTCGGAGACGTACACGCTGAACGCGGTGGTGCCCCACTCATCCACGCCATCGTCGGTGCAGTACAGGAAGTAGTGCCCGTCGAAGATCGCGAGGTTGGGATCGGCGCAATAGCGGTGCAGCGGATTGGTGGCGAGCGCCGTGTCGTTGACGCGGTGCGGCAGCTGCTCGCGCGGCACGGCGCGCACGATCGGTTTGGTAAGAACAGCAGTCATATTGCATGCAACTTTCGTATGGTGTTCCCGTGTCGGTGGGTTGGGGGAAGGAGGGCCCTGCCGCCGGCACGGGGACATTGTGGGATCGGCGCCGGCGGACGGGCCCGTCCCGCCGGCGCGGGACGGGTCAGCCCTTGACGGAGCCGGCCACCAGGCCGGACACGATCCACTTCTGGCAGAAGATGAAGAACACGAACACGGGCAGCAGGGCCAGGACCGTGATGGTCATGAAGCTCGGCCAATCGGTCGAGAACTGGCCGACCGCGTTGTACACCTGCAGCACGATCGTCCTCAGCTCCGAGCTGGAGAGGAACACGTTCGCGTTCATGAAGTCGTTCCACGTGCCCATCGTCTGGAACACGACCACCGTCGTCAGGATCGGCCGGATCAACGGCATCACGATCGACCAGAAGATGCGCAGCGGGCCAGCGCCGTCGATGCGCGCCGCCTCGATCAGCTCGAACGGCAGGCTCTTCATGTACCCCACGATCAGGAAATAGCAGAACACCGCGCCGCCCAGGTAGATGATCGTCAGACCCGCCAGCGTGTTCACCAAATGCGCCTGCGCCTCCATGCGGTACAGGGGGATCAGCGTGGTCTGCGCCGGCACCACGAACGCGACCATCAGGATCATGCCCACCAGGGCCGTGAACCTCGACTTGCGCAAGATCATGCCGTACGCGGCCAAAGCGCCCACGCCGACCTGGATCACCACGCCGAAGAACGTCACGACCAGCGTGTTCCACAGGGAACGCACGATCGGGACCGTCGCGAACGCCTTCGTGTAGTTCGCCAGCGTCCACTCCTTGGGTAGGCCCAGGGGATTCGACGCCATGTCCGGGATCGTCTTGAACGTGTTGATCACGATGTACCACAACGGCACCGCGCACACCAGCGCGACCAGGATCATCACCACGCTCGTGACGAGCGAACCGATCCGCTTGCGCGTCGTGAACGTCATACCGCTCCCCCTCGGGGAGGAAACCGCCTTGCTTGCCATGATTTACTCGAACCTCCTCGAGATCAAACCGGAGATGCCCATCTGCAGGAACACCACGATGCCCGTGGCGATGAAGAACAGGACCGCCAACGCCGAGCCGATGCCGTACTGCGACTGGCCGATGCCCTGCTGGATGATCGACTGCGTCACCGTGTACGTCGAATACCCCGGGCCGCCCTTGGTCATCGTGTACGGAAGGTCATACACCTTCAAACCACCGCTCATCAGCAGGAACGTCGAGGTCACGATGCCCGGCATCAGCTGCGGCAAAGTGATGTGCACGAACTGCTGCACCTTGCCGGCCCCGTCCACGGTCGCCTGCTCGTACAAGTCCGCCGGAATCGCCTGCAGGAACGCCAAATACAGGGTCGCGTGCCAACCGATCTGGGCCCAGATCGCGATGAAGATCACGCAGAACTTCGCCAGACTGTTGTTGCTCAGCCACGGCACCGGATCGATGCCGAACACGCCCAGCACGCTGTTGACCACACCGGTCTTCATCGGGCTGAAAATGTACTTCCACACCATGCCCATGATCGCCAGCGACGGCACCGAGAAGAAGAAGAACAGGCTGCGCACGAAATCACGGCCGACGAACTTGCGGTTCAACACCACCGCCAACGGGATCGCGACCACCGTCACGCCCACCATCACCACGATCGCATACAGGATCGTGAAACCCAAACCCTGCAGGGTCGAGGGATCCGAGAACACCTTCCGGTAATTGCTCAGACCCACCCAGTTCAGATCCATGCTGTACCCGTTGAAATCCGTGAACGAGAAATACGCCGTCTGCACCAACGGAACCAGGAACAACACCACGAACACCGCCAGAATCGGCAGCAAAAACCAGAACGAGGTCAAATCCTCACGCAAGCCACGCGCACGACGACGCCTGCGATACACACTCTCATCCAACGGCGGCAAACCCCTCACCGCCGACCGAGTCGTTGCACCCATATGCCACCCTCCTTTATTCCTATGGCCTATGAAATTATTGGTTGTGGGGCATGGAAAAGGCGGCCAGCCGCAGCCATACGGCCGACCGCCTTCCCATTGAATCAGTTATGAAAACTGTGACCAGCAGTCAATTCGACACGGCGCTCACTGCTGAGCGGAGGCCATCTTCTCGTCGATGTTCTTGGCCCACTGCTCGGGCGTGATCGCACCCTGCACCAGCTGCTGTACCTCAGAGGTGTTGGTGGAGCCCAGCACGTCCGGCTTGTTGTAGAAGTTGGTGAGGAGGAAGTACTTGCCGGTCTTGACGTTGTTCTCGTACACGTCCTTGTAGTGCTCGTCCACATCGGAGTTGAAGCCCGACACGGTGATCGCGTCGCCGGCCTCGCTATGCTTCTTGAGAGACCAGTCGGAAACCATGAAGGTCAGGAACTTCTCGGCGGCCTTGAGCTTGTCACCGGACAGCTTGGAGTAGATCGCCAGACCCGGGGACGGGGAACCCTGAGCGTACTGCTCGTGCTCCGAATCGATGGCCGGGATGGGGGCGAAGCCCCAGTCGAAGCTGGACTGCTTGAAAGTTTCGAAGTCCCACGCACCGGTGGTGTACATGGCCACCTGGCCATTGACGAACTGGGTCTTCGCGTCGTCGCCGCTCACACCGACAGCGTTACGGTCCGCATAGCCCTCGTCATAGACCTTCATCCACGCCTTGATGCCTTCCAGCTCGTTCGTGCCAGGGGTATTGCCGTCGGCCAGAGTGGTCAGGTCAACGCCCTTCTTGGCCATGATCGCACCGGTGAAGGAATCCGGGATGCGGTCGTTGCCGTCGGCAATGGACTCGATGTACGGGGAGACACCCGCTGCCTTGAGCTTCTTGCACAGGGCCAGGAAGTCATCCCAAGTCTTCGGGAACTCGGTGTAGCCGACCTGCTTGAGCAGATCCTTGTTGTAGGCGATGCCGGCGGCCCACGAAGAGATCGACTGGCCGTAGAGCTTGCCGTCCTTGGTCAGGAACTCCTTGTTGGCGTCGGACAGCTTCTCGGTGTACGGCTTGCCCGTCAGGTCCATCGCATAGCCGTTCTTGATCAGCTCGGCCTTGTTCTCCGAGGTGATGACGAACACGTCGGGAGCCTGGTTGCCGACCAGACGGGTCTGCAGGGTCTGGATGTACTCGGCGGTCGGCGGGGCGTAGCTGAAGTCGATCTTGATGTCCGGGTTTTCCTTCTCGAACTCGTCGATGTACGGCTTGGAGTCGTTCTCGTTGCTCCAGCTCAGGTAGCTCAGCGTGATCTTGCCGGAATCGGCGGCGCTGCCACCGCATGCGGCCAGCGGGATCAGCATCGCGCCCGCGGCGACCGCGGCAATTGCGGCCTTGACCTTCGTGTTGAACTTCATATCTCCTCCTTGCCCCGGGCCACTGCGCCCGGAGTTCAGTCAATGGCTACTTCACCATGTTATGCCTTGTTGAATCGATTATTTGACACGATTCAATTCGGATATCTCTGTTATACACCCCGAAGTTGAATCGTGTCAAATCAATGAGATACACTGAACGCAGGTACGGGGAAATCACAGATGCAAAGACTGCAAAAACCCCGATTTTCCGCCGATTACCGAGGAGCGTGCAGTATGGCGACCATGACCGATGTGGCGAAGGCGGCCGGCGTGTCGCGGGCGACGGCGTCGTATGCGCTGAGGGGCGACCCGCGCATCTCCCCGGCCACCGCCGACAAGGTGCGGCGGGCCGCGGCCGCGCTGCAGTACACCACCAACCTCTCCGCCCGTTCGCTGCGCTCCGGGCGCTCCGGCGTGATCGGCGTGGCGATCTTCGAACTCGACAAGCCCTACCCTTCCGAGATGAGCGCCGCGGTCTCGCGCGAGGCGGCCGCCCACGGCCTCGAGACCATCGTGCAGCAGACCTCGAACTCGAAGGAGCGCGAGATCTCGATCCTGCAGAAGGTCACCAGCCAGCTGTGCGACGGCACGATCTTCAGCCCCGGCAACGTGTCGGTTGAGGAGATCACCGCGCTGTACGGCGGCAAGCCGCTGGTGCTGCTCGACGACATCTCCGACGACCCGCTGTTCGACTGCGTGTTCACCCCCTGCGCCGACGGCGCCGAAGCGGCCATCCACCACCTGTACGACGTCGGCTGCCGCAATATCGGCGTGATCGGCGTAGACTACGAGATGCTGGTCGACGACCGCGAATCGACCTCCGTGTCGGGCCGGCGCCTCGCCGGCGCGCTCAAGGCCTTCGACGATCTGGGGATCAACGTGGACGAGCGCAACTTCGTCCACACCGCATGGGAGGCGGAGGACGCCCGCGAGGTGGCGCACCGGCTGGCCGACGAGGGGCTCGCGTTCGACGGCCTGTTCTGCATGACCGACACCGTGGCGCTCGGCATGATCCGCGGCTTCGCCGACCGTGGCGTGCGCGTGCCCGACGACGTGGCCATCATCGGCTTCGACGGCATCAACGAGGGCGATTACTCCGTACCCTCGCTCTCCACGATCCAGACCGACATCCCGGATCTGGCGCGGAAGGCCGTCGGGCTGCTCCTGCAGCGCCTCGGCGAGAACGCCGACGCCGTGCCGGACAACGCCGACCCCGCCGCGCCGCAGCGGCTCACCGCCGATTTCCGTCTCATCCAGCGCGAGTCCACACGGCGGTGACCGCGGCGGCGCGCCGCGCGCCGATATCCAGGAGCACCGAGATTTTCAGGGAATTCCCATGCAGGTCGCATGTTTCGCCATGGATCATGCGGTTATATGGGAACCACGGCCGCACAGGCCGCATATAACTGAATCCCTTCTTCTCTTTCTCTTTCCTTTCTTGTTAAGCCCGGCCTCCCCGCCGGGCTTTCTGCTATGCCGCGTGCCATGCCACGCCGCCAACTCACCGGCCGCCGTTGAGCCAGCACTGGTCGTAGGGCAGGCCGGTCAGGTCCTCGATGATGCGGCGCGTCTCCTTGGCCGCATCGCGTTTGCTGCCTCCGGCGCGCAGCCGGTCGACCTCGCGCAGCACGGTGTCGTCGGTGTGCTTGTCGATGGTGAGCCGGCTCGAGATGACCCAGCAGACCACCATCGCGAAGGCGAACCATCCCAGCAGCACCGCGCTCAACCCGATCTGCGCGCCGAGCGACTGAGCCGGCTTGGTCGAGTCGAAACCGACCGCCTCGAGGATCACGCCGACCGCGATCGTGGCGATGCCCGAGCCCAGCTGGCGGAACGACGCCTGGATGCCCGAGAAGGTGGCGGACCGGTAGCGCCGCGTGACCACCTGATCGACATCGGCGATGTACGGGAACACCGCCCATGGCAGGTACCCGCACAGCGACTTGAACGCGAAGAACCACAGGGCCCCGGCCACGGCGAACACCGTCCACCAAGCATCCGGCATCACGCCGGCCAACATCCACGCGGCGAACATCCATGCGGCGCCGGTCAGGCAACCGGCGAAATTGATCGCGTACAAACGTTTCGGCCCGATCTTGGTCATCAGGAACCCGAACAGCGGCATTAGCGGCAGCGACACCACGGCGCACCCCAGCAGCAGCGAAGCGAACGCGGCGCTGCGGTTCCAGTTGTAGACCACGAAGAACACGAAGGTCTGGCCGAACACGTCCATCGACACCTGCACCAGCAGATAGATCGACAGATGCTTGCGGAATTCGGCGATCCTGAGCGTGCTCGCGTACTCGCGCATCACCTTGACCGCTCGGCGCAGCCAGCCGGCGGCGCCGATATGCCCGTCGTGCACCTCGCCGCGCTCGTATGCGCCGAACCCGGCCTGATCGGGCGTCATCTCCCAGGTGCGCCGCCAGCAGACGAATATCGCGAGGGCGAACAGCACGGTCGTGCCGATCGTGAACACCATGTACCCGGTTGGGGTGCTCTCGCCGAAGACGGAGATCGCGGCGCCGCCAGCCAACGGGATCACCGTGGCGGCACCGGTCGAGATGAACAGGCGGACGGTCGACAGCTTGGTGCGGCTGTTGAAGTCGGCGGTCATCTCGCCGGGCAGCGGGTTGTACGCAGTCTGGAACGCCTGCGCCAGCACCACCCACAGCACGTACGTCCCCGCGTATACGGCGAGCGGCTGGCCGGGAATCCACAGGAATATGCCGGTGAGCAGCAGCGGGGAGATCACCAGCAGGAGCAGGCGGCGCCGGCCGAAGCGGCGGCCGATGTCATAGCGGTACAGATTGTCGTCGAGCACGCCGAAGCCGAGCGCGGCGACGGCGCTGATCAGGGCGCTCAGGCCGATCACGCTCTGCGAGGTGCCGATATCCATGCCGCAGAACCGCGTCCAGAACAGCGACAGATAGGTGGCGATGATCGTGAGCTGTCCGCCGCCGTAGAAATCGCCGATGCCGAATCCGACCGCCTGCTTCATGGTGATCTTGCGCGGCTGCTTGCCGTTCAGCGCATTGCGCAGCGCACGGCTCGCGACGCCGGCATCGGCGCCGGCCGGCGCGCCGCCATGATCGGCGGTCGCATCCTTCGCCGGCGCGCCGCCATTCAGCATCGACGCGCCACCATGATTGTTGACGTCATCATTGGTGGCGGCTCCTTTGCCGCTGCTGCTATCGCCGGCTGACATGCGAACATCCTTTGCACTGTGATGGAACGACTGACTGCGGAAATTCGTGAATGGTTTTGACAATAATTGATTATAGATGATTGCATGGCGACACGCGAAGCCGCCGGACGGCATGATGTCATGCCACCCGACGGTCGAGATAGCGGCTCCCCGCCATAGCGAGGAGCCGAAACGGAGCCAACGGACGGGCCCGCGTCAGGCCTTCACCGCCAGCGTGGTGAAGGACCAGGCCGGCGCCTGGTACACGCCGCCGCCCAGGTTCACCTCGTGGGACACCGGGCGGGTCGGGGATTCCTCGCCCTTGGTCCCCGCGTACGGATCGTCGCCGGCCAGCACGGTCGCGGAGACGACGGCGCGCTCCGCTTCGGCGACGCCCAGCCCGTCGAGCACCTGCGACAGATCAACATCCACCGGCTTGTCCAGCGCGTTGACGATGCGGATGTAGTCGACGCCGGCCTCGCCGTCGCGCGACACGGTGACGGTGCGGCGCGGCTCGTCCGCGACCTCGCGGCCGGACGCGATCAGCTCGTCGTTGACGTACATCGCCATCGACTCGCCGCGGTCGGCCACCTCGACGCGCACATGCCACACCGTGCCCGGGCGCACCATGTCCATCGAGGTCTCGGTGCCGCCGATGACGTAGCCGCTGCCGTCGCGCACCACATCCAGGTTGAAGCTGCGGCCGAACCATGCGCGGTTGTAGTTGACGCCGTTGACGTCGCCGGAGTTGATGCAGGTGCCCCACATGCCCTCGTGATAGGTGATCGTCGCGCGGATCGTGTAGGCCTCGGCCTGCAGGTGCACGCCCAGATCGACCGGACCGTTGCCAGCGTAGTGCACGTCGGGCAGCTCGACGCGTTCGCCCCCGGCGGGCTGGACCGACAGGTCGGAGAAGTCGGCGCGGGCGCCGCCGCCAATGCTCAGGCCGAGCGTGTCGGGCAACTCGCGGCGTAGCGTGGACGGCCCCTCGAGCGCGACCGGCCAAGCCGTGTCGGCGGTGGTGGAGGCGAACAGCTGCTGCACCCAGTAGCTGTAGGGGCGGTACACCTTTTCGTTGTCGAAGTAGATCAGGTCCGGGTCCCAGCTGTTGTGGCCGTTCTTGCAGAACAGCGGCGCGTACGACGCCATGACCACCGCGTCGCCGTTGAGCTCCATATGGCTCATGAACGCCGCCTCGGACAGGCCGTTGATCAGACCGGTGCCCCACGAGCCGTACTCGCCCAGATACACCTTCGGGCCCTTGCGGTCGGTGCCGTCGTAGTGGTCGAGGTTGTGGAACCACCAGCTGGGCGACTGGTAGGAGTGCTCGTCCACGATCGGCACGCCGGCCTCACGCGCGTAGGCCCAGCCCTCCTCGTAATCCTGGCCGCTCGGGGCCGGCCCGACCGTGCCGACGACCGTGATCTCGGGGTGCGCGGCCTTGACCGCATCGAAGATCTGCTGGAAACGGTCCTTGAACACCGCGTCGATGAGGTCTTCGTTGCCAATGCCGAGATATTCCAGCCCGAAGGGCTCGGGGTGACCCATCGCGGCACGCTTGGCGGCCCACTCGTTATCGTCCGGGTCGGCGTTGCAGAAGTCGATCAGGCCAAGCACCTCGTCGATGTAGGCGGGCATGTCCTCCTGGGCCACCGGCACGGGGCCCTGGCTGGTGTTCTGGCAGCTCACGCCGGCCGGCAGCACGGGCAACGGCTTCGCGCCGATCGTCTCGCACAGGCGGAAGTACTCGTAGAAGCCGATGCGGAACGACTGGTGGTAGCCCCACACGTTGAAGTTGTGCGGGCGGTGCTCCACGTCTCCGATCGTGCGGTTCCAGTGGTACATGTTGCTCATGCCCAGGCCGTGCGTGATGCAGCCGCCGGGGAAGCGCATGAAGCGCGGATGCAGCTCGTCGAGCGCCCGCACCAGATCGGGGCGGAAATGCTCGAGTCCCTTGTACGTGGTGCGCGGCTCGAGGCTCACGAAGTCGAGGTCGACCACGCCGGCCCGGGTGAAGGCCACGCGCAGCATGCCCTGCGACGCGACGACCGGCTTGTCGGCGGCCTGCGCGTCCCCCGGCACCGCGAGCGACACCTTCAGCCACGCCCAGTCGCCGCCCGCATACGACGCGGGCGCGATAAAAGCTTCGGACGCGAGCGATTCGCCGCCGTCGCCGATCAGCGCGACCTCGAGCGGCAGCTCCTCGCCGTGCACGCGCGTCCAGACGCTGAAATCGTAGGTTTCGCCGGCGCGGAAGACCATGCCGTCGAAGCCGATGTTCTCGAGAGCCACCGGGCCTCCGTCGACCGAGCCGATCTCGGCGACCGCGTAGTGCGGGTTCTCCACGGCAACCGGGCTGGCCTCGCCAACGGCGAATGCGGCGAACGAACCGGCTGGCACGATCTTGCGCCATGCGGTGTAGTTGCTCCAGTCGGGCTTGTCGGCGCGGTTGTACTCGAAGGCGCCGTTCTGCACGAGCTCGCTGTTCAGGCCGCCGTCGCCCGAATAACTGATGTCCTCGAAGAAGATGCCCCACAGGTCGGTGCTGATCTTGCGCACGCCGGCCTTGTCGAGCGTGGCGGTAAGTTTGTCGGTCATAATGAATCCTTTGTGTTTTTTGGTCGCTATTGGCTCCCCTCCCTGAGGGGAGCCAGGGACGCGGACTACTTGCGGTCCAGCGCGATCCACAGCGCGCCGTGGGGCGGGATCGTGCCGGCGATGACGCGATCGGCGCCCTCGCCCTCGATGCGCACATCCGACCGGGCTCCGGGCGCGTCGGCATACAGATCGGTCAGGGCCCAGTCGCCATCGCGCGAAACGAGCCCGACGATCGACTGCAGCTGGATGTTGCCGCCGAGCGTGAACTCGTCGCCGCCGGTCCAGAACAGGGCGGCGTAGTGGCCGTTCGGATGCGCGGAGGCGGTGCCGTCCGCCCAGTCGGCCGCGTCGGCAGCCCAGACGATGAGCTCGCCGCGGTACGCCGCATCGTCGCCCCAGCCGTCGAAGATGCGCTCGCGCACGGTTTCGCGGTTGTTGGTCGACCCGGCGGTCACCTCGCGCAGCGCCGGGTTGGCGAGCAGCGCGATCGCGTCGGCGTTGCTGGTCGGCAGGTCGCCGCCGACCATGAGCGGGGACCGGCCCATGCACCACAGGGCGAGCAGCGTCTTCTGCTCGTCCAGGGTGAGCCGCGACTGCCGGTCGTCGCCGCGCTCGGCGCGCAGGCCGATGTGCCCGAACGGGATCATGTCGGCGTCGGCCCAGTGGCCGGTGGTCTGGAACGGCGCCCAGCGGGCGAGCCGCGCGAACTGCTGGTAGATGTCCTCCCAGCGGTCCCACAGATCGTCGGAAATGCGCCACATCTGCGCGTTCTCGCGCAGGAAGTCGGCGTAGGTCGTCGCCACCCAGCCGCCCGGGGACAGGGACAGGTCGATCGGCCGGCCGTACTTGGCCTCGGCCTTGGCGATCGCCCGGTGGTATGCGGCGATCTCGTCGGCGTGGAACGGAGTCTGCATGTCGTCGACCTTGAGGAAATCGAGCCCCCACGAGGCGAACAGATCGAGCTGGGCGTCGTACCAGGCCTGCGCGCCCGGGTGGGACTGGTTCAGACCGTAGTTGTCGGGGTTCCACTTGCAGACATGGTCGAGATCGGCCACGTCCTTGGCGGTGTAGTCGGTGCCGTATACGGGCAGGTCGCGGTCGACGGCGAGGCGCGGGATGCCGCGCATCATATGCACGCCGAGCTTGAGGCCCAGCTCGTGCACGGCGGCGGCGAGCGGGCCGAAGCCCTTGCCGCCGGCGGCGCTGGGGAACCGCTCGGGGTCGGGCAGCTGGCGGCCGTAACCGTCGAGGATCAGCGGCGCGTTCGCGTTGTAGCCATGCGCGCGGGCGGTCGGGTCGTACCAGTCGATGTCGATGACGAGCGTGTCCCAGCCGGCGTCCTTCAGATGCCCGGCCATGAACCGGGCGTTGTCGAGCAGCTCCGATTCGGTGAGGGTCGTGCCGTATGAATCCCAACTGTTCCAGCCCATCGGCGGACGCCATGCCTGGGGAAGCTTCCGGGAAAGATTCGCCATTGTATCCTGCTTTCGCTGACGATATCGAGCGTGTACCCCGCGCGCTGCGGCCCGCCGAACGCCACGCCCCCGGATGGGCGCGCGGGGCGCGTTCCGGAAGGCCGTGGGATTCGGCACCGCCATCGCCGTGCCGATATCTCAATATGTACCGTTACATATTTTAGCGACAAAATAGTTACGGGCAACACTTCTGTCATTCGGCGAGTCGCTATGTATTACGGTAATTTTCGCCTATTTTCGAAGGATCGACATCTCAGCAGCATTACTGTACATTGGCAATACCGTTACATATAATAGAAGCACCGCCATGATGTGGCCCACGATGGCCCATGGATATGGCCCTATATAAGGAGACGTTCATGACTGACGGCAAACCGACCTTGCGCGATGTTGCGGCAGCCGCCGGGGTCTCCCCCATGACCGCGTCGAATGCGCTGCGCGGCAAGCCCGGCGTGAAGGAATCGACCCGGCTCAAGGTGCTCGCCGCCGCCGAGCGGCTCGACTACCGCATCAATCTGACGGCCAGCATGCTCAAATCCGGCCGGAGCAACATCATCCACATCATCGTCAACGAATTCGACTCGCCGTTCTACTCCAAACTCGTGCAGTCGCTGGCCACCGAAACCACGGCCCGCGGGCTGACGCCGTTCGTGGAGCAGACGCGGTACTCGCCGGACGCGGCCAAGCACGCGCTGGCCACCAATCCGTTCTCCGGGCAGCTGTTCGACGGCGAGATCATCCACGCCGCTGGGCTGAACACCGACGTGCCGCTCGCCGCCATGAACCATGGGCGCCCTCTGGTGCTCATCGACGCCTGCGAGGACACGCCGTCATTCGACACGGTGAACTTCCCGAACGAAGAAGGGGCGCGGGCCGCGGTGCAGCATCTGATCGAGCGCGGGTGCCGGCATATCGCCATCGTCGGCACCGATTACGCGCCGCGCAACGAACTCGCGCGCGTCGAGGATTCCGCCGGGCTGCGGCTGCGCGGGGCGAGCGGCGCGCTGCTCGACGCGGGGCTGCCCTACGACGAATCGGTCACCTTCTCCGCCTACAACAGCACGCGGGGCACCGAGGCGGGGCACGCCATCGCGCGCGCGATCCTTGAGCAGCGGGCCGGCCGCGCCGGATCAGCCGCAGCCGGATCAGCCGACGGGACGAATGGGACTGCCGGGACGGTCGAAATGGCCGGGACGTCCGGTTCGGGGCCGACTGCCGCCACGGCTATGGCCTTCGACGGCGTGTTCTGCTCCAACGACTACGCCGCCTTCGGCGTCATCCGGGGTCTGGCCGATTACGGCATCGCCGTCCCCGGCGACGTGAAGGTCATCGGATTCGACGGCGCCACATCCGGAGCCTACACCACGCCGACGCTGAGCACCATCCAGGTCGATCTGGACCAGCTGGCCCAGTTCGCGCTCGACATGATCACCCGGCGCGTCGAGCAGCGCAGCCAAGGCGCCGCCGACACCCCGGCCACGCGCGCCACCATCGGCTACACGCTCGTCTCCCGGGAATCCACGACCGCCGAGCGCTGACGCGCGCCATCCCTTGGCTCCGGGGAGGCTGAGCCGGGCATAGCGCACGAATTAATAACGCTGGATACTAACGGTCCGCAAGCACGCGCAGCCGGTGCTCTCCCGCATTCAGCCGGATGCCGGCGTGGAGCGCGATTCCCCGCTCGTCAAGAGCATCCATGCCGAGCACGGCCGTGACGCCTTCGGGCACCGCGACGGACAGATCGGCAGCCGGCCGAGGCCGATCGGCGCCATCGCCTTCGCCGCACCCGGCAACCCGGGCCGCTTCCCTGCCGCCATCCGCCACCGACCACGAGACCGAAACCTTGCCATATGGCGTGATATGCGAGGTTTCGGCACGGGTCAGGCCATGAGCCACGGCCGCGGCGATCCGTGGGGCGATGCGCACCTCACGCCACCCGGCACGGGTCGCCGCCAAGCCGCCGATCGCCCGATGCATCCAATCGGCCACCGAACCGAACGCGTAGTGGTTGAAGGAGGTCATGTCGCCGGGATTCACCTCGCCGTTCGGCAGCATCGAATCCCATCGCTCCCATGTGGTGGTGGCGCCCATGCGCACCTGATACAGCCATGAGGGGCACCGGTCGGACAGCAGCAGCGAGAACGCCTCATCCGCATGACCGGTATCGGCCAGCGCATCCAGCACGTATGGCGTGCCGGCGAATCCCGTGCCCACGACAAAGCCGCGCTCCCGCACCAGCTCCGCCAACCGGGTGCCGGCCTCGGCCCGCAGACGGTCCCGGGAGGGATCGCCGTCGAACAGATCCAGCGCGATGGCCAGCGCATACGCGCACTGCGTGTCCGAGGTCATGCGGCCGCCCGGTCGCAGGAACCGGGCCCGGAACCCGGCCCGGATATGCCCGGCCAGCGCCTCGTATCGGGCGGCGTCCGCCCCGGTCGCACCCCCATCAGCCGTATCCTCGCCGGCCGCCCGCAGCATGGCCGCCACCAGCGTGGCCGAGTGCGCGGCGAACGCCGTGGCGACCAGATTCTTCTCGGTCATCGCACGGGCCGCGTCGTCGGGCGGAGCGGTCGGGTCGAGCCAGTCGCCGAGCTGGCCGCACCAGGTATCCGGCCGGGCGTCCCACACGCCATCCTCGGACAGCAGGCCCGCGACCTCGTCCATCCAGCGGCGCGCAAGCGGAATATGCCTGCGCAGCGCCTCGGCGTCGCCCGTGGCCTGGTATAGGGCCCACGGCACCATCGTCACGGCGTCGCCCCACAGCGCCACGGCGGATGGTTTGCCCCAACCGTCGTACGGATACGGCACGTAATACGGCACCGTGCCCCAGATGTCGGTTTCGATGGCCGCATCCCTCAGCCAGCTGTCCAGAAAATCGGCGACGTCGTACAGGTATTCGGCACTCGGCGCGAACACGGCGATATCGCCGGTCCACCCGAAGCGCTCGTCGCGCTGCGGGCAGTCGGTGGGGATCGAGACGAAGTTCGACAGCATCGACCAGCGGGCATTCTCATGCAGCCGGTTCAGCATCCCATTCGAGCAGGAGAACCACCCCGTGCGGCGGCGGGCGGAGCTGTAGACGCGGGCGTGCAGATCGGCGCCCGTCAAGTCGGAGCCATCGGGCCATCCGTCGATCACCGCGTAGCGAAAACCGTGCATCGTGAACCGCGGTTCCCACCAAGTGGGTTCGCCGGCCGATTCGCGGCCCGACGCAATGTACCGGTCACGCTGCGAGGCGCGGCGCAGCGGCCGCGTCGCCGGAGTGCCATCCGGATTGACGACCTCGACATGCTGCAGGGTGATGGCGTGGCCGGCCGGCACCGCGGGGATGCGTAGCACGACCCGCTGAGTGCAATTCTGGCCGAAATCCACCAACCACCGCCCGTCGGGCAATCGGGTGATCGACTGCGGATCATGCTCGCCGATGCAGCGGACGGCCGTGGCCTGCTGTGCGGGGAACAGGACGGAGGGATCAAACGGCAGCTCCTCGACCGGCTCCCAACGAGAAGCGATCTTGCCCACCGCAAGCCCTGACGCCTCTTCTTCGGAATCAGGCGGCACGCTGGCCCCAGCCTCGCCCTCGATTTGCGGCAAAGCCATGCGCGCATCGTACGTTTCGCCTTCGTACAGGTCGCTGCACAGAATCGGCCCGTTAGCCGCACGCCACAGCCCATCGTCGGCGTTGCTGGCGATCACACGCGTGTCCCCGTCCCGGCCGGCGATCTCCAGCTGAGCGAACAGGCCGAGTCGGCTGCCGTAGCAGTCCTGCTTTCCGCCGCCGAATCCGATTTTGCCTCGGTACCAGCCGTCGCCCATCCAGAAGGTCATCACGTTCCGACCGGCGCGGATCAGATCGGAAACGTCATAAGTCCAGTGCGGCAGACGCTTGCCGTACACCGTCCAACCGGGGGTCAGCACATCTCCGCCGACCTTGGTCCCGTTGATCTCGCATTCGGCCAGTCCCCACGCGCTGACGACGAGCCTGGCCGAAACCGACCCGGCATCGGCGTCGAACGCGCGCAGGAACACCGGCGGGCGGCGCATGCCCGTCTCCGGATCGGCAATGCATCCATCCGGCCCCGCGATCATATGCGCCTTCAACGTCATCGTCTCCATACCCATGCCTCCATTGGCCCTACCGCATACTTCGCGTTCCACCATAGCACTTTATATACCGTTACATAAGAGACATCGCTAGGATATGGCAGCACTACCACTGGAGAACACGCACATAAAGCTCGTTGCAACCTTACGCTTATACCATTACTATATGTATCGATATATATGCAGTGGCCGCAAACGGCGAGCATCATGCCGGCCGCACGGCAACACCGACGAAGGAGCGCCATGACATCCACTTCCCCGCACACCGAAGCCTATATCTTCGTGCATTTCATCGGCGACGAGAAGACGCCGATGGATGAGCAGCTGTACTTCGCCCTGAGCCGCGACGGCGTCCACTGGCACGATCTGCGCCCCGCCGGCAAGCCGGCACTCACCTGGCTCGGTGGCGAGAAGGGCACCCGCGACCCGCACATCGCCCGCGACCCGAACGGCGGCTTCCACATCGTGGCCACCGACCTGTCCATCCATTACCGCGGCGGCTGGGGCCCGCATGACGGCGCCACCACCAACGGATCGACCGGACTGGTGATCTGGGACTCCCCCGACCTGGTCCACTGGAGCGAACCGCGACTGGTCGACGTCGCCTCCAAGATCCCGGGCGCCGGCATGGCCTGGGCGCCGGAGGCCAACTGGGATCCGGACAAGCAGCAGTGGATCGTGTTCTGGGCCACCAAGGCCAACGTCGAGGACCCCGGCAACCCGCTGTCCAATGAACTGTACGACGCGACCAACATGTACTACGCCACGTCCAAGGACCTCGTGCACTTCTCCGACCCGGTCAAGTGGATCGACCGCAAGAACAGCGTCATCGATTCCACGATGCTGCGCGACGATGACGGATGGTGGTACCGCGCCTCCAAGGATTCCGAGATCACCATCGAACGCACGCGCAACCCGTACGCCTCCGCCTACGAGGTGCTGCGCACGGATGACGAGAACGCGTGGTCGTACGTCGGCTCGCTGACCGACATCCTCGGCAATGGGCGCTACTCGTGGCATTACCTTGAGGGGCCGGAACTGTTCCGCTACAACGACGCCGACGTGAAGACCGTCAACGGGCGCCCGATGCGCTTCGGCCTGATGTGCGACCAGTACGCGGAGGCCAAGGGGTACCTGCCGTTCCGCTCGGCGGATCTGTCGAGCCGCGAGCCCGGCGACTGGGCCGTGGCCGGCGACATCGACTTCGGCGGGCTCAAGAAGCGCCACGGCGCCATCCTGCCGATCACCGCAGCCGAATACGACGCCGTCGAATCCGCGTTCGCGCTGGAGGGCTGACGCCAGCGGAGCATTGACAGGGGCTGTCTGAGGCATTTTGCGCCGTACATGCGAGTTGTCGGTGCGCGCATGCCGAGACAGCCCCCAAATATGCCTTTTGTAGCCCTACAAATCGCCTTGCAACCGGTTCCACTACTCAACGTCGCACCGACAACTCGACGTTGGGATACCGTGCGTCCGATCAGCAGCCGATCGGACGCACGGTATCATCGCGCAACTCCACATAACACCACACAACCGCACAAGGAGCACCCATCATGAGCACAGAAGCAACCATCCGCCTGGATGCCGGCACCCGCGTGGCCGACGTGCCGCCACGTCTGTTCGGCTCGTTCGTCGAACATCTTGGCCGCTGCGTGTACGGCGGCATCTACGAGCCGGGCCATGCCGCCGCCGACGATCAGGGATTCCGCCAGGACGTGATCGACCTGGTCAAGGAACTGGGCGTCACCTGCGTGCGCTACCCCGGCGGCAACTTCGTGTCCAACTACAACTGGGAGGACGGCACCGGCCCGCGCAGCCAGCGCCCGGTCCGCCGCGATCTGGCCTGGCACTGCACCGAAACCAACCAGATGGGCATCGACGACTTCTACCGTTGGAGCCAGAAGACCGGCACCGAGATCATGCTCGCCGTCAATATGGGCACGCGCGGGCTGCATGCGGCGCTGGAGGAACTCGAATACGTCAACGGCGCCGCCGGCACCGCATTGGCCGACCGCCGCGTGGCCAACGGCATCGAGGAGCCGATGGACGTCAAGATGTGGTGCATCGGCAACGAGATGGACGGCCCGTGGCAGGTCGGGCATATGAGCCCCGAGGAATACGCGGCGGCGGTCGACCGCGTCGCGCACGCGATGAAGCTTGCGGAGTCCGGGCTCGAACTGGTGGCCTGCGGCTCCTCGAACGCCTTCATGCCCACCTTCGGCCAGTGGGAGCGCACCGTGCTCACCAAGGCGTACGACAACCTCGACTTTGTCTCGGCGCACGCCTACTACTTCGACCACGGCCACAAGACCAAGGACGCCGCCGAAATGCAGGAGTTCCTCGCCTCGGCCGAAAACATGACGTACTTCATCGACACCGTCGCCGCGCAGGCCGATGCCGCCAAGGCCGCCAACCACGGCGACAAGGACATCGCGCTGTCGTTCGACGAATGGGGCGTGTGGTATTCCGACGCGTGGAACGAGCAGGAGGAGGCGTGGCGCCAGGAGTCGGCCAACGGCCTGCACCACGAGGCTTGGCCCGTCGCCCCGCATCTGCTGGAGGACATCTACACGGCGGCCGACGCCGTGGTCGAGGGCTCGCTGATGATCACGCTGCTCAAGCACTGCGACCGCGTACGTTCCGCCTCGCGCGCGCAGCTGGTCAACGTGATCGCGCCGATTATGGCCGAACCGAACGGCCCGGCATGGAAGCAGACCATCTTCTACCCCTTCGCCGAAGCGGCCGCCCATGCCCGCGGCGACGTGTACGCCCCCGCGATCGACGCGCCGACCGTCTCCACCAAGGCCTATGGCGATGTGGCCGCGATCGACGCCGTGGTGACGTGGGACGCCGATACGCGCACCGGACTACTGCTCGCCGTGAACCGCGATCTGGGCGCCGCGCACGAGGTTGCGGTCGCGCTGGCCGGCCTGCCTGGCACCGATGCGTCCACGGTGAAGGTGACCCGCGCGCAGTTGCTGCACGACGACGATCCGTACCGCACGAACACCGCCGAGAACCCGAACGCGGTCACGCCGGGCGAACTGCCCGTGAACGCCGGTGACGGCACGCTGCGCTTCGCGCTGCCCGCCGTCTCGTGGTCCGCGGTCGAATTCACCGCGTGACCATCCGCGTGCGGCCATCTTAGGTAGTGTTTTGGTTCCCCTCGTTGAGAGGAGCCAAAACACTACCGAGTCGCTTCGCGTTCGGCGCTGCCGCGCGGCTCGATACGGTAGCCGACGGTGACGCTGCGGGCCGGCAACGAGCCATCCGCAGCCGCACCGCCTCTGCTGGCAGCACCCGCCGATTCGATGCGCGATACCAGCAGATCGAGGCAGGTGGTGGCCACTTCGTTCACGTCGACCATGACGCTGGACAGTCCGGGATTGGTGTATTGACCGTCCTCGACCCCGTCGAAGCCCATGATCGCCACGTCCTCGGGCACGCGCACGCCGGCGTCAGTCAACGCTTTCAGCGCGCCGATGGCGATGGGATCGGTCAGACAGAACACCGTGTCGAAATCACGGCGCTCCCGCAGGATGCACGCCATCGCCTCGTAGCCGGATTTCCGGTTCCACCCGCACAGATAGATGTCCTGCTCCTGGTAGGGCAGGCCGTGTTCCGCCAGCGCCTCATAGGCGCCGCGCAGCCGCATCGGCCCGCTTCCCGTAGCCGCCATCAGCTCATCGACGGGGCAATATGGCGTGCCCAACACCAGCACATGATGCCGAGACGGGTTTCCCGCCAGAGGGCGCGCTGCTTCCTCGGGAGGCACGGTCCCCTCCGGAGCAACGACCGGCTGGGCGAGCAGATGCTCCATGGCTACCTTCGCGCCGGCGACGCACGGCGTGAACACGCAGTCCACGCGCCGCTCCAAGCCGAAGCCGTCGAAGGCCACCAACGGATGGGACCCCGCGAATTGCAGCACCTGCGCCGAATCGCTGCTCGGCCAGCACAGGATCGTGCCGTCGCAGATCTGCGCGCTGGCGCTGCCCATCATGGCCCGCTCGTAATCCGTGGAGGACCGGGTCTGCTGGGCGATGGTCTGATAGCCGCGCCGATACGCCTGATCCGACAGCGCCGCGGTCAGCGCGGCCGGAAAGATCAGATCGAAATCGACCACGGATAGGCCGATGATATGCGTGCGCCCCGAGCTGAGCTGCCGGGCCGCCAGATTCGGCTGATACCCGAGCTCGGCCGCGGCCTTGAGCACGCGCTTCGCGGTCTCCGGCTTGACGACCGACTTGCCCCGCAGCGCGTTCGACGCGGTCATGCGGGACACCCGCGCCTTCGCGGCGACATCATCCAACGTAACCATAACCAGCGTCCCGTCTCATGTCGATCGATCATTTCCTGTCATAGTGCTTCACCATTATCCACCATCGCACCGGGTCGGTCCTTCCGTCGCCCGGTTACGAAACGACCCACGCCGGCTCCCCTCCCAGAGGGGAGCCAACTGGCGATTAGGCATCCAGGCATCACCGGACCGCTAGATCAGGCCCTGAAGGCCGTGGTCCTTGCCGTTGCGGGCGAAGGCAGGCACTACGTCGAGCGGAGCTTCGACGGTGACGGTCTGGCCGCCGGCATACACGGCGCCGTCGTGCAGGTTCGTCCACGTCGTCGCCTCGCCGCCCGGCAGGTAGACCTCACGCGAACGCGCGCCGAGCTCGGTGACGGGCGCTACCAAGAGGTCCGGCCCGAACAGGTACTCGTCGGCGATATCCGCGGCCGCCTCCTCGCCGGGGAATTCGTAGAACAGGCCGCGCACCAGCGGCTGGCCGCTCTCGTGCGCTTCGGCGAACAGCTCGCGCGCGTACGGGCGCATCGTCTCGCGCAGCGTGATGTACTTGACCATCGTGCGCTCGACTTCCGGACCGAAGCTCCACGGCTCGTTGTTGTCGCCGGTGTGCACGTGCGTGATCCTGTTGCCGCGCTGGTCGAGCACCTGATGGTTGTTCGGCCCACGATCGCCGTGGTTGCGCATCACGGGCAGGAAGGTGGAGAACTGGCACCAGCGCACGAACAGCTCCTTGAACGCGTCGGTGGTGATGTCGGAGCCGGCGAATCCGCCCATGTCGGTGGTGAACCACGGGATGCCGGCCGCGCCCATGTGGATCGCGCAGGTGATCTGCGCCTTCAGGTCGTCGAAGGTGGAGTGCACGTCGCCGGACCAGACCAGCGCGCCGTACCGCTGGGCCCCGGCCCACGCCGCGCGCGAGAGGTTGACCGCGTTGTTCTCGCGGCCGATGGACAGCTGTCCGTCGTAGAAGGTCTGGTTGTACTTCTGCGGGTACAGGTTGCCCACCTTGCCGACGGGACCGGCGTGGAACAGGTAGTGCGCGTAGTCGTAGTCGCCGCCCCATTCTGGCTCGGCCTCGTCGAGCCAGAACGCGTCGACGCCGAGATCGGTGTAGTTCTTCCTGATCTTCTCCCACAGCCACTGGCGGGCCTCGGGGTTGGTGGCGTCGAAGAACTGGCTGTCGCGAGGCCACCACATGCCCACGTCCTTGCCGGTGCGGGTCTTGGCGAGGAAGTTGCGCCGGCGCATCTCGTTATAGTTCTCCGATTCGAGGTCGATCTGCGGCCAGATCGACACCATGAGCTTGATGCCCATCCGGTGCAGCTCGTCGGTCATGGCCTTGACGTCGGGCCAGAATTCCTCGTCGAAGCGGAAATCGCCCATCAGCGGCCAGTGGAAGAAGTCGATGACGATCAGGTCGATCGGGATGTTGCGCTCCTTGAACCCGCGGGCCACCTCGAGCAGCTGCTCCTGGTTCCAGTAGCGCAGCTTGCACTGCCAGAATCCGAGACCCCATTCGGGCATGACCGGCGCGTGCCCGGTGGCGTCCGCGTACTGCGCCTCGATCCGGGCCGGGGTGTCTCCGGCGGTGATCCAGTAGTCGATCTGGTCGCAGAAGTCGGCGTGCCATTCGGTGCGGTTCTGCGCGAAGGTGACGCGGCCGACCGACGGATTGTGCCACAGGAAGCCGTAGCCGGCCGAGGAGACGACGAACGGCACCGAGCACTGCGAGTTGCGGTGGGCCAGCTCGAGCGTGGACCCCTTGAGGTCGAGCACGTTCTGCTGATACTCGCCCATGCCGTACAGATGCTCGCCCGCGGGCGGCTCGAAGGAGGCGACCGGCGACTCCGCACCGGACTCCAGCGGATGGTGGGCCCGCGCACGCAGACGCAGGGCGCCGCCGTCGGACGCCTCGCGCAGCAGCACCTTGCCGGTTCGGGTGTTTTCGAAGGTCAGCCGCAGCTGGTCCTTCTGCCAACCGAACAGGTCGAGGCGCACGGTGATCTCGCCGTTGACCAGCACGGCCCCGGTGGCATTGACCGTGACGCTCGGCGCGGGAGCCCCGGCCGCCGGCGGCAGCAGCGCCCAATCCGTGTCGAGCGGGCGCTGCATCAGCCGCGAGCGCACGCGCACGCTGTTGGCGCCCCATGCGTCGACGCGCAGGTACTCGCCGTCGCAGGTCCATTCGATCGCGGTGGCGGCCGAGGCATCGCCGGCGGCGTCCCCGCCGACCACGCGAAACACCTGCGCGGCGATGTTGCTGGTATCGAGGGTCTTCCCGGCGCTTTCGACGCTGACGTCGGCGGCGGCCGTCGTGGTTTCGGTGGTCATTCATGCTCCCTTGTCATGGTTACTTCACAACTATGTTATAGCGCTAAAATTATAGCGCTAAATATGATGCGGCGCAAGCGCTGACACGCTCATGGGAAAAACACTTGGTATCCTGCGTCATTAATTCGTTAACAATGTCTGGCTCCCCTCTCTGAGGGGAGCCAGAATCAACAAACGAATCAACGACGCGGGATGCTAGCGCATCGCCTCAACCCATCGCCGCGAGCAGCGCTTCCCGTTCGGCGGCGGTGATGGGCATCACGGTACCGTGCCGAGGTTTGCCGCCGTCCGCATTCACCGGGATGCCGGCGCGCAGCCTATCGCCGACCGGAACCCAGCCATGCGGATCGTCGAGATCGTGCGTGGCGAAGCCGATGTAATGGCCCGGACCGTCGTGGTACCGCGGCTGGTCGATGAACAGATACCAGCGATAGCCGTTGACGTCGCCCGGATTCGCACGGAAGACGCAAGGTCCCTCGCCGCGAGTGAACAGCCGCGGTTTGCCGTGTTCATCATGCTCGCCGTTCGGCAGGCCGACGCCGATCGATTCGCCGATCAGCCGCCACCCGTCAGCCTCGCCGCAGCCAACAGCCCCGCCGGCGGACGAGGCATCGCGCGCCGGTGCCGGCTCGCCCGGCAGCACGCCGACGACCGGGTCCATCACCTTGCGCGCGCGTTCCTCGCGCACGGTCATCAACCGTTCATCCTTGACGAACCGGTACCACCAATCGCCGTCGCGGACCATCGTGGCGTCGATCAGCCCGAAGCCGTCATGCCCGTCGCCGCGGCGCACATCCATCCAGATCCGAGGCTCCGAGAATGCGCGGAAATCCTTGGTGGTGGCGATCATCATGCGCCCGTACGTCGGGTGCGTGCGCAGCGCGGCGTCGACGGCTTCGGCGCCGCGGAACAGATTCGACGACCAATACACCGCGTATTCGCCGAGTTCGGGCACCCAATGGGCCTCCGGGGCCCACGCGTTGCCGGCGTCCGGCCCGGCGACCAGAACATGGCGCTGCTCGCCCCAATGCACCAGATCATCCGATTCCCAGATTTCCAGATACCGGGAACCGGCATACTGCGCCCGCCGGAAATCGCCGTGCAGGTCGGCGACGCAGAGATCGGTGGCGAGCATGACGAACCGTTCGCCGTCATGCGAGCGCATGATGAACGGATCGCGCAGACCGCGCGTGCCGTACGACGACGACAGCACCGGCCGGCCGCCGTTCAGCGTCCGCCAGTGCAGCGCGTCGTTGCCGCAGGACACGGCCAGGCTGATCCGCTCGCCGCCGCCGGTATCCCCGGTGAAATATGCCCAGGCATATGCCGTATATGCGTTCCCCGCCATGATCCTCTCCCTCGGATCCCACCGAAATGCGCCGGTCCACGGCCGGTCGCTCACCCTATCGTGCCGTCGGCCGCTTTCAGGCGCTCGTATTCGGCGCGCGACAGCGACAGCACGCCGCCATGCTTGGTGTGCGGAGCCATGAAGAAATCATCGGAACGCAGATAGTCGAATCCCCCGTCCGGGTTGACGGTGACCATGGGCCGGTATCCGATCGAGGGAATCACGTCGACGTACAGATACACGCGGTCGTCGCTGTGCGAGGCGAACAGGGCCGGGCCTTCCACGCCGCCGGGGTTGCCGCTCTCGGTCCACTCGGCGCCAATGTCGCGCTGCACCGGCGTCCACAGCACCCCGGGCTCCCACCAGCGGCTCACATCGGTGCGGTCCAGCCAGATGTTGGGATCGGGGCCGTTGTTCTTCGTGGCGCGATAGGTGCGGATGGTGCCGTCCGGCAGCGCGCGCTGCAGCATCGTGGTGTCGATGGTCGGCGTGCCGGCATCGATGAACACGCCGCCGTACGCATAGGTCGCATCGGTGAAATCGGAGGTCGCGCCCCACAGCACGCGGTCATAGACGCGCCCGTCGAGATGCTCCGGATCGTCGTCGGCGAACAGTTTGCTGGACCAGTACAGCACGAAGGCGCCGCGCCCGCCCTCGTGACCTTCCGGATAGTAATCCGGCACCCACAGGGCCTCCGGAGCCCATGCCATGCCGAGCTGGGCATGCGTGCCGTCCTGGCGCGCGGATACGTCCAGCGTGTGGGGCCCGCTCCAGTGCACCAGATCGTCGGAATGCCAGATGATCAGGTTCGTGCTGCCGTGGTGGGACCAGGTTTCCCAATTTTGGCGGGACTGGTCCGCATCCGGGTCGAACACGCGCAGATCGGTGGCGATCACGTAGACGCGGCCGGTCTCCGGATTGCGGGTCAGATAAGGGTCGCGCACGCCGGTGGTGCCCAGCGGAGAGGTCAGGATCGGCTTGCCGCCGTTGAGCGGATTCCAACGCTCCGGATTGTCGCCGTCGGACAGATCCAGATAGATGCGTTCCGCATAGCCGTCCGGATCCTCGATGAAGTGCACCAGCAGGTAGCCGTACGGATCAGCCGGCGGCTGAGGCTGCGGAAGATGGGAAATCGACATGGAATGAATTCCTTTCGGAAAAAGCCGGAACCGGCCACGCATCGGGAATCAGGAAGGAGAACAACGCTCCCCGCATGCGTATGCCGACTCCGGCAAGTATACCGCCGCAAGGCGAGAGACGCCGCAACGGATCGCCCGTTGCGCCTTGCGAGCTTTGCTGAATGCTCAGCCCTTTACGGCTCCGATCATTACCCCCTTGTTGAAGTACTTCTGCAGGAAGGGGTAGAGGACCAGCAGGGGCAGGGTGGAGACGATGATCACGCCGTATTTGATCTGATCGGCGAGTTGCTGCTGCACCGCGATGGAGGCGCCTCCGGTTCCGGCACCGCCGGCCTGGGTCTGGTTGGAGATCAGGATGTTCTGCAGCACGAGCTGCAACGGCTGCTTGGAGGCGTCGCGCACGTAGATAAGGCCGGTCATGTAGTCGTTCCAGTGCTGCACGAAATAGTACAGGCCGATCACGGCGATGATCGCGGCGGACAGCGGCAGCACCACCTTCATGAAGTAGCCGCCGTAGCTCAGGCCGTCGATCTGCGCGGCGTCATGCAGCTCCTCGGGGATCGAGGTCTCGAAGAACGAACGCGCGATGATCAGGTTGAACACGTTCACGGCGCACGGGATGATGAACACCCACATGGTGTTGAGCAGGTGCAGCTGCTTGTACAGCAGGTAGTTCGGAATGATGCCGCCCGCGAAGAACATCGTGAAGGTGAAGAAGAACATCAGCACGCGGCGGGGCTTGAATTCGCGGCGCGACAGCGCGAAGGCGGCCGGCATGGTGACCACCATGTTCAGCGCGGTGCCGAGCACGGTGTACACGATGGTGTTCCAGTAGCCGAGCCAGATGCGCGTATCCGCGAAAATCTTGAGATATCCGCCGATCTGGAATCCCAACGGCACGGCGAACACCTTGCCGGTGGACACCAGCGTCTGGTCGGAGAACGACGCGATGATGATGAACCACAGCGGGTAGATGATGGCGAATACGATCACCACCACCAGCAGGCCGATGACGATGTCGACGACCCAATCGCCGACGGACTGCTGCTTAAACCGGCGATGCTTATTGAACGGAACGTCTCCGCCGCTGAGGCGGGGGGCGACGGATCCCTGTGCGATTGATGCGCTCATGGAAACCCTCCCTTAGAAGATGCTGGTGTCGGACGCCTTCTTGGAGATCATGTTCGCCATGATCAGGAAGAAGAAGTTGATGACGGTGTTGAACAGGGATATGGCCGTGGCGTAGGAGATCTGGTTGCCGGCGATGCCCATCTTGTACACGTATGTGGAGATGACCTGAGAGACCGGCAGATTCATGGCGTTCTGCATCAGATAGATCTTTTCGAAGCCCACGTTGAGCACATTGCCCATATTCATGATCAGCAGGATGGACATGGTGGGAAGGATGGCGGGAATGTCGACGTACCGGATGAGCTGAAGCCTGCCGGCGCCGTCCATCTTCGCGGCCTCATACAGCGAGGTGTCCACGGAGGAGAGCGCGGCGAGATAGATGATGGAGTTCCACCCCATGTGCTGCCAGACCTCGGTGATCCAGTAGATCGGCGTGAACGCCGCGGTGCTTTCCAGAATGTTCGCGCCGCCGAAGAACTGCCCGAGCAGACCGGTCTTCGGAGCCAGGAAGATGTTGATCATAGCCACGATCACCACCGTGGAGATGAAGTGCGGCATGTAGGTGATGGTCTGCACGAACCCCTTGATCTTCTTGGAACCAAGCTGGTTGATGAGCAGCGCCAGGATGATCGGGGCGATGAATCCCATGACCAGCGTCCACAACGAGATACGGACCGTATTGGTCAGGATCTGGGCGAAGATCGGGGACTTGAAGAACTGGTTGAAGTATTTCAGACCTGCGAATCGGCCACCGGTCAGCCCCTTGGTAGGGTCATAGTCGCGGAACGCGATCTGCAGCGCGTACATCGGGATGTACGAGAAGATGAACACGAAGATGACCGACGGCAGCACCATAATCCACAGCTGCCAGTACAGCCGGAAATGGCGCGCAAGACGCTTGTACCACGGCATATGCCGTAACACCTGCTGATTATCAATCACTTCTCCGGTTCGCGCCTGAACCGGAGTCGCTGCCACTGCACTTGACACTGTAGTTCCTGACTTTTGTATGAGATACCCGGCTACGGGCCGTCCGGCGAAACGTCGATGACGAGAACGACGTTTCACACAGACGGCCGCATAGAAGGGAGGGTTACTTGACGGCCTTGTCGTAGGCCTTCTGCCACATTTCCACGTTCTGCTTCATGCCGTAATCATCAATGGTCTTGACGTAGTTGTCCCACTGTTCGTCAATGCCACCGTTGAGCAGCCACTTGGAGATGATCGGGATGGCGTAGTTCCAGATCTGCGCGTTGTTGTTGGAGAAGGTGTTGGAGTCCTCCGTGTTCAGGCGCACGTAGACCGGCATCATATCCTTGGTCTGGTCATAGTGCGAGTACTGCTCGGCATACACCTTGTCCACCAGCTGCACGGAGTCGGAGTCCTGCGCGTTCTTGATGGTCACGTCGTTCGGCACCCAGCCGGCGAGACGGTCGTTGATGGCCGGGGACTTGCCGTTGTTGGTCTCGGTGTAGTACTTGTCGGAGACGGTGTAGGTCTTGTCGTCATCCTTGGTGACGTAGTCCGGGATGGAGCCGTACATCTGCTGGATGGCGTAGTCCTGCGAGTACAGGGTGTTGATGATCTTCAGCGCGGCGGTCTTGGTGGCCTCCGGCAGATCCTTCTTCATGGACATGTGATAGTCCTCGTACTCGTTGTAGTCGCCGGAGCCATCCCATACGGTCTCATCCTGGGAGACGCCCGGGGCAGCCGGCACCGGGATAGCCTCGTATTCCTTGTACAGCTTGGAATCCAGCGCGCCGAAGGCGGTGCCGTCCCAGCCGAAGATCACGCCGGTCAGCGCGGTCTCGCCGTCGGACTGCAGCTCGGCCTGGTACTTGGAAAAGTCCTTGGTCAGGGCGTCCTTGGGAATCAGCCCCTTGCCGAACAGCTCGTTGTAGTACTTCACCACTTCCTTGAACTGGTCGGAAGTGGCCCAGTTGTAGACCTTGCCGTCCTTCACGGCGATGCCGTTGGCGGACGGGCCGGCGTTGAACTGAGTGACCACGCCCGTGCCGTTGATGAGCAGGAACATGTTCCACCAGCCGCCGAGGGCGTCGGTGCCGAGGGCACGCACGTTCATCGGGATCTCATCGGCCTTGCCGTTGCCGTTCGGATCCTGGGTCTTGAAGGCCTCGAGCACGTTGGTCAGCTCGTCCCAGGTGGTCGGAGCCTTCAGGCCCAGCTTGTCCAGCCAGGTCTTGTTGATGAGCATGTGCTGGCCGGACGCGTGGAACGCCTGACCGCGCGAGGACGGCAGCGCGTTGATCTGGCCGTCGATCTCCACCATCTTCTTGGCGATGGGCTGCTCCTCGAAGAACGCCTTGACGTTCGGCAGCGAGTCCATATCGTCGGCGAGGTTCTCGAACAACGGGTACTGCGTGGCGTCTTCCGGGTGGTAGGCGCGAATGGACAGATCGGCCACGTCGCCGCCGGTCAGGGAGGCGTTCTTCTGCTGGGCCCAGGCGGTGTCGAGCACGGTCTGCCATTCGATCTTGCAGTCGCACTTGGCCTCCAGGCTCTGCGCCCACTTCTGCTTGGAGACCTCGACCTGGGTGGATGCCTGCTGCACCATAACGGTGACGACGGGCTTGCCGCCCTCCATCTTCGCCTCGCTGCCGCCGCCGCATCCGGCGAGCGCCATGGACAGCGCGCTGATTCCGGCGACCGCGGCCACGGCCTTCTTCGTTACACTCCGATGTGCCATCATTGTCCTTTCTTGAGTGCGTTAGGACATCACCAGCGCCACCGCCATGGCGGCCATTCGCGCCAGCGCCCGCCTGCGGCCACTTACGGCCAAGCCTGCGCCGGCTCACCTCATCGTGCGACGATCTGCGATGATTACGGTGATTATCGCTAACTTTTTATCACGCTACAATTTTATAGCACCGGAGCCACCACACCGTCAAACCCGTCGCGTGTGTCGCGCTACAATTACTGAAATATCAACGTTATCGGCCATTGGCAAACAGTCGACAACAGGCGAATTGCCAAAAGTTATCGATAACTATACATTGGACTCAAAGAGCATATGGCATCTCTCGTCACGCCAAGGAGGAACGATGCACGGGAAAACCGCCACCCTGAGGGATATCGCCGACGAAGTCGGGCTGACGACCATGACCGTATCGAAGGCGCTGCGTAACCAACCCGGCGTCAAGGCCTCCACCCGGGCGCGGATCGTGGCCGCCGCCGAGCGGCTGAACTATCGGGGGAACCTATCGGCCAGCATGCTCAAATCAGGCCGCAGCGGAATCGTCCGCATCATCGTGAACGAATACAACCTGCCTTTCTACTCGCAGCTGATCGATGCCCTGTCCGCGGAGGTGCTGCGCAACGGCATGACGCCGTTCCTGCAGGAGACCCGCTACTCCGTGCAGTACGCGCAGGAGGCCATGCGCAACCCTATGTTCGACGGCAGCATGTTCGACGGCAGCATCATCCAAGCCAACGGACTGTCCGACAGCTCGTTGAGGGAGATCCAAGCCAACGGCCCGACGGTGCTGCTCGATTCCTGTCTCACCGCGCCAACCATCAGCACCGTGAACTGGCCGAACGAGGAGGGCGTACGCGCCGCGGTCCAGCATCTCATCGATCGGGGCTGCAGCAATATCGGAATCGTCACCACCAGCCCGTATCTCACGGCACGCGAGCTCATGGCGGACCACGACACCAACAGCGCCATCCGTCTGCGCGGCGCTCGAGCTGCTTTGGTGAACAACAACCTGCCGTATGACCCGGCGCATGTCATTACGATCCAAGGGCTCGCCGAACCTCAGGCGCGTGAGCTCGCCCATCGACTTGCCGACGGCCATGCCGCATTCGACGGATACGCATGCATGAACGATTCGGCGGCGCTCGGCCTGATCCGCGGCTTTGCGGATCAAGGCGTCCGCGTGCCCCAGGATGCGCGGGTCATCGGGTTCGACGGCATTCGCACCGGCGAATTCTCCGTGCCGTCGCTCAGCACCATCGCCGTGGACCTCGACCAGCTCGCGCAGCTCGCCGTCGCCCAGATCCTGCGCCAGATCAGCGATCCGGACAACAACCGCTACCCGACCGTGACCACGGTTGGCTACCAGCTCATCGAGCGGGAATCGACGCGATAACCGGACGGCATGGCAGACGGTCCAACACCCGCAACGCCTCCCGCAACGGCTTGAGAATGCCGGTGTATGCCCGCGTCAGCCGTCAGCCGCGGCTCCGTTCCGCGCTGCCCCGGAACACCAGACGGTAATCCAACGTGCGGGTGCGGGGCGTGATATCGGCGGCCGATCTGGTCCGGTGTTCCTTTTCCGGAGCCTGTCTGCGCGGCACCGCTTCGATGCGTTCGATAAGCAGATCGAGACACGTCGATGCGATCTGCGCGACGTCGATGTCCACGCTGGACAGCCCGGGGCTGGTATACCGGCCGTCCCGCACGCCGTCGAAGCCCATGATGGCCACATCCCGGGGGACGCTCACGCCATGGTCCAGCAGAGCCTTCAACGCGCCGATGGCGATCATGTCCGTCAGGCAGAACACCAGATCGAAATCGCGCCGCTCGTCAAGGATTCGGGACATCGTCTCGTATCCGCTCTCACGGGTCCACCCACTCAGCACCACATTCGCCGGGTCATACGGCAGCCCATGGTCGCGCAACGCCTCATACGCACCGCGCAAACGCAGCGAAGGACTGTCCGATGCGTGCAGCAACTCTTCGGGGCTGCGGTAGACCGCCCCCAGAATCAGCATCCGATGCCCCGCCGCAGGAGCCGGCTGCTCGATGAGATGTTCCGCCGCCGATTTGGCCCCGGCAAGGAACGGCGTGAACACGCAGTCCACCCGTCCCTCGAAACCGAAGCCGTCCAACAGCACCAGAGGATGGGTCCTGCCGTATTCCGCTATGGACTCGGCTTGTTCGCTCGGCCAGCACATGATGGTGCCGTCGCAAATCTGCGCGCTGGCGTTGCCCAGCATCGCGCGTTCGTAATCCGGCGAGAGTCTGGTCTGCTGGGCGATGAGCTGATATCCGCGCCGGTACGCCTCGTCGGATATCTCCGCGGTCAGCTCGGCCGGGAACACCATATCCAAGTCGGCCACCGACAGCCCGATCACCCCGGTCTTTCCGGAGCTCAGCTGCCGTGCCGCCAGACTGGGGTGATAACCAAGCTCGTCGGCCGCCCGCCGCACGCGTTCGGCGGTGGCAGGGCGGACGATCGGCTTGCCCCGCATCGCATTCGACGCGGTCATACGGGACACGCCCGCGCGAGCCGCTACATCATCCAGAGTGACCATCCGTACCCCACCTCATACGCATCCGTTGTTCGCCGATATTCCAACACACCATTATCCAGCATCAGCGCGCGCCGCACGCGCTTCGGGGCACGACGACGGACACGACGACGCGATGATGGCCAGGGGCAAGGCTCCGGGCCAGTTTCAGCCCCGGTGCCGCAGGTGCAGCCGACCGGCCCGACGGCCCGTCCGGATCGGCCCACGGCTCGCATCGAGCGGGCCGGCCATCAACCGTCACCGTCAATGCGCGCGGGGAATCCTTGCCCCGAGCCGCCGCATCGGCACGACCTTCAGGGAACGATCCGGCTCCGTCCCCGCCCGGCAGCGGCACGATCGCATCCCATTGCGGCACAGCGACATCGGCCCGCGTGCGCGACGGCACCGTCACGTCGATCTCCATACGATACTCGACGCAGCGGTACGCCACCTCGATATCCCCGGCCGGGGTCGGCAGCGTCAACCGCGCCGACCACACCCGCCCGGGCTGGAGCGCGACCGTGAAACGACGGTATCCGGGCTCCAGCGGCCGCACGCCCATCAGCCCCTCCGCCAGCAGGAACACCGGCGACGCCGACCACGGATGCGAGTACGTGGTGTTCGGCTTGCGCGCCACATCCCATGCCTCCATGGTGCCGCCCGCATTCTGCGCAAGCATGTACGCCCACGAATGCGTGGTGCGCCGATCGGCGATCATCGCGGTCGCATCGGCGCCGAATCCCGCGCGGTACAGCCCCAGCAGATAGGGCGCGGCGGCATATACGCTGCATGCCATGCCCTTGCCCCGCAGAAACGCCGCGACCCGATCCACACGATCCGCCGGCACCTCGGCGAAGGCCAACGCGAACGCCGAGGAATGCAGCGCGGCGTGCCGCAGCACGGCATAACGCCGGCCGGAACCAGTGGCCAGTATGCCATCGGGGTCCATGACGGCCGAGATTCCTGACGCATCATGCGCATCGTGGGCATCACGGGAGGAGGCGGAATCAGTGGCGACACCCGCCATCACGCCCGTCGTGCCGCTCACAGGTTTCGGCGCACCTGCCTTCCCATCAGCGGTTTCCCCGTCCGCGGCCCCCGTATCGCCCGGCAGCGCGCGCAGACCGTCGCGATACGCCCCGAGATCGGCGTTATACAGCCATGCATGGATCGCCGCACGCATGCGGCCGGCGATGCCGGCGAAGCGATCGGCGTCGGCATCGCGCCCGAGTTCCCGCGCGATATCGGCCATATCGGCGTAGGCCTGCGACGCGAGCGCGTTGACGACCGTGTTGACCTGCCCGAACTCGAAACCGTCGCGCTCGGACGGCGGCCAGTCGACCAGGTCGCCGTCCATGGCGCTCGATGCGCCGGGACTCTTGACGATGAATCCGGTTTCGGCGTCGACGTACCGGTCCGGCAGCAGCGCGGCGAGCCGATCGTACTGCTCGGCGATCTGCGCGGTCGAACCGGTGCGCATCCACGCATCGTGCGCCGCAAGGATCAGGTACAGCGGCCATTCGGTCGGCCATGTGCGGTTGGCGACCAGATAGTCGACCGAGTACGCGCCGAGCGACGGCGATGCGTCGAGCGCGAGATGGGCCCGCTGCTGGATCCAGGTATCGGCCTCGTACGCCGCGCGCTCGCGCGTCCACGAATCGGCGTAGATATTGCCGTTCAGCGCCTCGATGGTATGCGCGCTGAGCCGCCAGACCGCATTGAGCGCCGAATCGGAAGAATGGAACGTTCCCGGGTAATGCGCGGCGCTTCCGGCGGCCTTGGCGCCGACGTCGGCCCCGGTATCGGCACCGGCACCGGTACCGTCCTCCAGCGCGGGATGGATGAGCGCCTCGGCGTGCAGCGCCCCCTCATTCAGCAGGATCTCCCCGATGGCGGCGGCGCGTTCGTCGAGCCCCGTAGGCGACGGCTCGTTCCACGACGCGGGAGGAGCCGGCGGCTGGAGCACGCTGATCTCCACGTACCGGAACACGCGCAGCCCCCACGTCGCAATGGGCCCGCAGCCCGGCGTGATATGCCAGCGCTCCTCGTACACATTGCCCGCGGAAAGCCGGTAGCGCACCGATCCGTCCGGGTTCAGCACCTCGCCGTACCGGATGGTCAGATCGATCGGAGCCCTCGGGTGCAGGTCGAGACGGATGCCGCCCATGTACGCCCCGCCGAAATCGGCGACGACGCCGAGTGTTCGGGTCGCTTCCTCAGCGGGCTCGCCGCCAGCCGCCGCATCGTCATGTTCAGCACGTTTCACGGGCTGTTCCACGTCATGTTTCACACTGTGTTCCACAGAATGTTCCACAGGCCGTTCCACGCGCAGCATCGACGTCGGCGGCACCTCGGCAAGGCGCAGCTTGTCGGTCGGCGTTGCGGCGAGGTCCGCGAACGGCGGTTTGACAGCAGCCGGCACCCAGCCACTCGCGTCGAACAACGGATCGGAGAAGCCCTGTGGGAATCGATCGCCCCGCACATTCTCGGCCGGTGCCTGAAAATACTGCGTGCCGATCGACGCGCTCTCCGGCCAGACCTCGGCCGGGTCAGGCAGGGACAGCCACTCCGGACCGGTGCCATAATGCCCCATCGAACCGTCATCGAAGCACACGTCGAGCTGCGCCGCGAAACGGCGATCCTCCATCGCATAGGCGATCACGCCGATCGCGTTGACGCGGCCCGGGCGTAGCGCCGCCGTGACGTCATAGCCGTCGTAACGCGTCTCCCCGCCGATCGGGAAGGTCGGCCCGCATCCGACGAACCGGCCGTTGAGCCACATCCGGTACACGAACTGCCGGGCCGGGCCAGTGGACGACGCCGTGACGTTGAGCGTGGCCCATCGGATCGGCTTCGCCGGCAGATCGATCACGCCGCGCAGCACCGCCCATCCGGCCGCGTTGCCCGCGTCCGACGGCCGGACAGCCCCATCCGCATCCGCCGCACGGACCGGTCCCCAGATGGCCGACGCGCTCCACACGCGCCCGGCACCGGTGCCGAACGTCACCGGCGTGGCCCAATCCCCCATCGTGCCATCGGCGTAGCGCCACCGCATCGACGCCCAATACCGCCGCGACGGCCGCATATCGACGGCGTTCAGCGGCACGCCATCCCATGCGTCGCCGTCGACCCATCCGCTGCTCCACACCGACCCGCGGCCGGCGAGCGCATCCTCGCGCGTCACATCCACGACGACGCGGTATGCGGCAGGATCGCCGGCAATGGTCTCCGCATCGTCCCGCCAGCGCAGCACCGGCACGGTTCCAGGCTCAAGATCCACCGGCGCACGCCGGTCATTGATTACAAGCACCCCTCCACTCTCGCGCGATAGACGGACACCAGCGGCGGAAAACACACGCTAGTATCCTGCGTCGTAAGTTCATGTACTATGTCTGGCTCCCCTCAGTCGGCTACGCCGACAGCTTCCCTCCGCGAGGGGAGCCAGAATTACTCAACGAATTAACAGCGCGGGATACTAGGGCACTAACGCCGGAGAGAACACGCTAGCGATTGCGCCGTTCCGCGCGTTCCTCCGCGCGCTCCGCACGATCCTGCGCGCGCTTCTTGCGCTTTTCCTCGACCGGCTCCAGCACATGCACGTCCATACCGGGCAAGCGGCCGTACGAATAGATCGCCATCATCACGGCGAACACCGGCACGGTCAGGCCCAGCGCCACGCCGAGCCCCGGCCATGTGGAATACGCCCACGCCGTGATCAGCAGCAGCGCGATGATCATGACCGAGCACAGCGGGCGCGCGATCACCATGGAGATCGACGAGCGCACGACCCACATCGGCTTTTCGTCGAAATTGGCCCGCACGGCCCACGACACCAGCACGAACAGGCCGTACAGCACGTTGACCAGCAGCAACAGGCCGGACACCGCGTACCCGATGCTGCCCATGTCGTTCCAGTTGACCAGATAGTAGTCCCAGATCAGCAGGGCCCAGACCACGAACTGCGGCCATCCGAACAGGTTGGCGGGGCCCAGCTCGGCTTTCCAGGCACGGTGGAAGGTCACCCATGTCCGCGACACCGACCACGAACGGTCGTCCACGTCGATCAGCCAGGTGCGGAACGTGGTGTACAGGGCCGCGATCGAGGGGAAGAACCCGCCGACGACCAGCCCCATCACCGTATGCACGATAAAGGCGGCCTGCCCGACCATCAGCATGAGAATGATGCGGGCGAAGTATTCATAGCCAAGCGCGAAACGTCGCATTGCGGGACTCCTTCATGTCAGTGCCCTACCAGGGGCATGCCGGGCGTACGCCGATAATCCGGCTCCAAACCGCGAAGCGCCCGACCGCCTGCGCAGAATCCAACGCCTGCCGCACGGCGCGGCAAGCGAACCCACGTGTTCCAAAACCCCATCGTACCGTCGCCCGCTCAGGGGCGCACCCGGCGCGGATATCAATCACTCGCGGAACTTCAGGAAGGTGACGAATTCCCGCGCCCTGTCCGCGCTCTTGGTCACGTTGCTGAATCCGATGACCGCATCGGAGGGGAGCCCGTCGATGCCGGTCCAGGTGGCGGATTTGGATAGGTCGAGCCCGTACGCCTCGGCCGCATCGTCGGTCGGATCGCCGTTCTTGTCCACGAACGCGCCGGCGGCGCCCAGCTTGGACAACGCCTCGCCGTGCTCGACCTGGTTCACCGAAGTTACGTAGTCACGACCGACCAGCGTGGCGAAAGTCGTTTTGTCCGCAACGATCATGTTGATCTGGCCGGCGGTGACCATGGCCATCATCTTCGCCGAGTCGTCCGAATAGGACCCTTCCGCGCTGATGATCAGATCCCCGGCGACGTCGACCAGGCGGTCGTCGCCGATGTTGCGGTCCTTGACGAATCGCTGCTTGAGCATGTCCAGCTGCTGCGAGTACCCGTTCATGTTGACGCCGACCACGCTCAGCTCCGGGTCAGGCGCCTTGAACACGATCGTGCACACCAGCGAGACGGCCACCGCCACGGCGACGATCACGGCGATGGTGCCGATCAGAAAATGCTGCACGAAGAAGGGCCACTTGTCGCGCGCGGGCAGTTCCCGGAACGTCGTCCACTTGGATTGCCGCGCGTACTGGTTGTGGCTGGCCAGCGTCGCGATGGCGTCCTTCTGCTCGTCGGTGAAGGCGTATTCCTTGCCTTCGCCTGACTCATTGCGGTCATCTGCCATATGCGCATCTCCTCATGACGCCGTCAGCGTGGTGCCGGCCAACGCCTGGCCGGGCTCGATCGGGCATAATCGATCAATGTAGACGAAGTATACTCACCGTGTCTTTGGGTATTCCGAACACAGCGAGCCGCACAAAACAACGTAACGACCCAATTACCTACAGCTACCTACAGCGCAGAGGGATTGGCCGCCTCAACCGACAGGCCCGTCAGAACCCCGGAGCCTTGGCGCACGGCAGGTCACACGGTGTTGTACAGCCGCTTGGGGAAGGCATCGCGGTATTGCCCCGGGGTGAGACCCGTACGCCGTTTGAAGACGCGCATGAAATACTTCGGGTCGTCGTAGCCGGATTCGCGGGCCACATCAGTCACCGGCGTCGTGGTGGTGCTCAGCAGTTCGCGCGCATGGTCGATGCGGTATTCGGTGATCTGCTCGACGATGCCGATGCCGAACACCCGCTTGTACATCGCGGTCAGATAGCTCGGCGAATAGTGAAAGCGCTCGGCCACGCCGGCCACGGTGATGTCGTCGAAGGCCTTGGCCATCAGCCACGCGCGGATGGCCAGCATGGGGCCAAGCCCCGATTCCCCGCCCTCAAGGACCAGACGCCCGTCGGCGTGGAATCCGGCGATGCCCGCGCCACCGCCCGGCCCGCCGTCGGAACCGCCCCGCAACGCGCCCGCGGCATACGCCTCGGCCCGCGCCTGTGCGCTGACCTCCAGCAGCACGCTGGTGGCGAAGTAGTCGCAGTACGCATTCGCATGCGGGCCGAACCGGGCGTACAGGTCGATCAGCTGGCCGCACAGCACGGAAAGACGGCCGGGATCGTCGGCCTTGCACCAGTGCGGCAGGACCAGGCAATAATCGTCCTGGGGGATGTCGCCGTCATCCACGGTCCTTGTCGGAGGCAGCAGCACATGCATCCAGTAGAACTCAAGGTCCTCGGTGATGATGCGCGTGCCCGCATGCTCCACGACCGGCGGCACCAGCGCGATCTCGTCATCGGCGATATCCAGCTCGCGGTCGCCGATGCGGATCGGCAGAATGCCGCGGCGCACGAACACCAACTCGAAGGAATCCATGGTGCGCCGCATATGGCGCCATCCCGGACCGGACACGAACTGCCCGATCGAGATGAAACTCACCGGCCCGTCCAGTCGGCATATCGTAGCGGTCATATCCACAAGGGTAATACGCCGTGGTGGCCCGAATTTCGCATGCTCGTACGCCTGCCGGTGCCCCAGGTGCGAGTTGTCGGTGCAAGGCCACCGAGAGGCGACCGGAAAATGGCCGTTCCGAGGCCCACAAAGCGGAGAAAAACCGCTTTCACTACTGACCCATGCACCGACAACTCGAGGCTACGCAACAATACGGCGCTACGCGCGTAGCCACACGGTCATCTCGTTCTCGCCGCGGTTGGCCCAGGCGAAGTACGGGATCAGCGTGGCGGTGACGGGCTCGCGGTCGGCCGGTGCGTACTCGCGGTACAGCGGGGAGACCACCGGCTCGTCCACGGTGTCGGCGGCGGGCTCGCGCCATGCGGGCACCTCCAGCTTGACCATGGGCCGCGTCACCTTGTCGACCTCGCCGAGGCCCTTCTCGTCCAGCCCCTTGGCTCCGGCGTGGAAGTCGAAGGGCACCACCTTGACGGCCTTCGGGTCGGCCGCGACCGCGGCGACGTCAGCGTGCAGCAGGTGCAGGTTCCCGCCGTTGTCGTGGCCTTCGGCGCAGAAGGTGATCGGGCCGCGCAGGAACGCCACCTTGTCGGTGTCCTCGCGCGCCAGCGGGTTGGCCGCCACCATGCGCACCGGCATCGGGAACGCGAAGCGCACGGTGTCGCCGTCGTTCCATTCGCCGGTGAAGTAGACGTAGCCGTCCTTCACCGTGCGCGAGATGCGGGCGTCCTGGCCCTCGCCCGACGCGGAGATGGCGTCGGCCGCGCCTTCGCCGCCGGCCCATGCGGGCAGGCGGAACGCCAGCGTCGCCGTGACCGGCTTGGCGACGTGCACGCTCGCCACGCCATCGCCCTGCCACGGCAGGTTCGCCTGCACGTTCAGCGTCAGGTCGGCGCCGTTCAGCGTGGTGCTCGCCTCGCCGCCCATGTACAGGTGGGTGAACAGCGTGGAGCCGTCATCGGCCACCGTGTAGGCGTATTCCTGGATCGACTCGACCAAGCGGGCGATGTTCGGCGGGCAGCAGGCGCAGCCGAACCACTTGCGGCGCACCGGCTTGACGTGGAACAGGCGGCTGTCCTTGTGGCAGGCGTACGGGTTGACCTCCAGCGGGTTCACGTAGAAGAAGCTCTTGCCGTCGAGCGCCATGCCGGCCAGCGCGGTGTTGTACAGCGCCAGTTCCATCACGTCGGCGTACTCCGCCTTGGGCCGCAGCTCCAGCATGCGGCGGGCGAAGAACGCCAGCGAGATCGCCGCGCAGGTCTCGGAATACGCGCTGTCGTTCGGCAGATCGTAGTTGTACGAGAACGCCTCGCCGTCCGTGGTGCCGCCGATGCCGCCGGTGATGTACAGCTTCTTGTCGACGATGTTGCGCCACAGACGGTCGGCCGCCTCGGTCAGGTCCTTGTCGCCGGCCAGGCGGGCCACATCGACCAGCCCGGAATAGAAGTAGCCCGCGCGCACCGCGTGGCCGAGCGCCTCATCCTGCTCGGTCACCGGCTTGTCGGCCTGATAGTACGCGTAATCCTCCGCCTTGGTCTTCTGGGGGGCGGTGCCGTCCAGTTCGGCCCTGCGGCGGTCCTCCTCCTGGAAGTACAGCGGCCGCTGGCCGCGCTGGCGCACGAAGTACGCGGCCAGGTCGGCGTACCGCTGCTCGCCGGTCACCTCGGCCAGGCGCACCAGCGCCATCTCCGCGATCTCGTGCCCCGGGTACCCGTGCAGCTTGCCCTCCTCGGTACCGAAGCGGGAGGCCACGTAGTCGGCGAAGCGGCAGGCCGCCTTGAGCAGCTTGTCCTTGCCGGTGCCCTGGTAGTAGGCCACCGCGCCCTCGGTCAGATGGCCGAAGCAGTACAGCTCGTGGTGGTCCTTGAGGTTGGTGAAGTGGCGGTCCATGCCGTTGAGGATGTAGTAGGTGTCGAGATAGCCGTTGTCGAGCTGGGCCGCGCAGACGACGTCGATCGCCGCGTCGGCGGTCGCCTCGAGCTGGGCGTCCGGGTGGTGCGCAAGGCTGTAGCCCACCGCCTCGACCCACTTCGAGAAGTCGGTGTCCTGGAACACGAAGCCGTAGAACTTGTCGGGATCGGGATGCGCCGGGTCCTCCGGCTTGGCCTCGAAGCCGCGGTACGTGTAGGTCGGCGGCACGAAGGTCTTGCCCTCGGCCTCCTTGCGGGCGTTCTGCGCGGCCGCCGCCTTGAAGTTGTGCATGCAGTAGCTGGGCGCGGCGCCCGGCACCTTGTCGTTCAGCGCGTTCCACTGGTACGGGATCACCGCCGTGCGCACGAGCTCCTGCTCGGCGTGCCAGAACGGATCGGTGACGGTGACGCTCCTGAGATCCAAGGGCGTGCTGTGCTGCGTGGTCATGGACATCTCCTTTGACTTGATGATGACTCGTTGCTGACTTCATTCCCCATCAGACGGGTTTCACCACATAGGCTACGAGCTTTGGCTGGAGGCCCGGGTGGACAAATCGTTGACCGAGTGGAAGTCTCGAGCCGACCACGCAGAAGAAGACCCGTGCCGGACCGGTTCCCCACACCGAGGGAGGAGCCGGCCCGGACCGACGCGCCGCCTAGTCGACGCGGTCGACGAGATATATGCGCGAGGCGAAGTCGGGGCCGAGATCCGAGTCGTCGATGCCGATGCGCATGAATTCGCCGCCGGACCGGGTCGCCTCGAAGCGCCCGTCGGTGGACACGGCATGGTAGCGCGCCTCGGCGTCCAGCCCGCGCAGATACAGGCGCGACTTGCCGCGGTTCGGCTGGCCGAGGATCACGTAGTCGCCCACGATCGCGTGCGCCCGGTCGGCGGACACGCTCATCCACGCGGCGCGCCGGTGGCCGTACGGGGCGATCAGACGGTACAGATCGCCGTTGTGCAGCAGCGGCGCGTGCTCCTTGAAGAACGCGACCTGCCCGGCGATCGCCTCCAATTCGGCGTCCGGCAGGCTCGTCAGATCCATCTCGTAGCCGAAGGTGCCGAACATGGCGACCGCCGCGCGCATGTCCAGCGATGTGGAGCGCCCGGTCTGGTGGTTCGGTGTGATCGACACATGGGCGCCCATCGCGGACACGGGGAAGAAGTAGCTGGTGCCGTACTGGATCGAAAGCCGTTCGATCGCGTCGGTGTCGTCGCTGGTCCAGATCTGCGGCGAGTATGCGAGCACGCCCAGGTCGAAGCGCGATCCGCCCGAGGCGCAGCCTTCGATGATCAGATCCGGGAACGCGGCGAACAGGCGTTCGTACAGCGCGTACACGCCCAGCATGTAGCGGTGCATGACCTCGCCCTGCCGTTCGGCGCCGCGCGTGGCGTCGAAGGCCTCGGTGATGAAGCGATTCATATCCCACTTGATGTACGCCACGTTCGCGCCGGACAGGATGGCGTGCATCTGCCCGAAGATGCCGTCGACCACGGCCGGATTCGCGAAGTTGAGCACGTACTGGTTGCGGTAGACGCTCTGCCCCCGCCCAGGCGTGGACAGCACCCAATCCGGGTGCGCCCGGTACAGGTCGGAGTCCTTGTTGACCATCTCCGGCTCGAACCACAGGCCGAAGTCCATGCCGAGATCGTTGATCTTGCGTGCGATGCCGGCGATGCCTTCGGGCAGGCGGTCCGGATTCGCCGTCCAATCGCCCAGGCCGGCGTTGTCGGACGTGCGCGCGCCGAACCAGCCATCATCGAGCACGAACAGCTCGATGCCGACCCGCTTGGCCAGCCGGGCGAGGTCGAGCAGCTTGTCCTCGGTGAAGTCGAAGTAGGTGGCCTCCCAGTTGTTGATGAGGATCGGCCGTTCGCGCCGCGCCCACTGCGGACGCTGCAGGTGGTCGAGCACCGCGCGATGGAAGGACTGGCTCAGCGTGTTCAGGCCGCGGTCCGTGTAACCGAGCAGCGCCTCGGGCGTCTGGAAGGACTCCCCCGGCTCGAGTCTCCACGCGAATCCGAGCGGGTTGATGCCCAGCTGCAGTCGGGTCGCACCGTAGGTGTCGACCTCGGCGTGCAGGTCGAAATTGCCGGAGTACACGAACGCCAATCCGAAGGCCTCGCCCTCGTCCTCGGTTGTTGCCGGGCGGGCGAAGATCGCGTTCGGGCTGAAATACGGACCGCTGGCGCCGCGCAGCGACTCGATCTGCTGGATGCCGGGGTGCAGCGGCTGCGTGCGCGGGGTGCGTTCGCGCGCCCACGCGCCGGTGAATTCGGTCATCGTGTAGTCGGCGTCCGGCAGGTCGAGATTGAAGCTGGCCGCGCGTTCCAGCGTCAGCGGCTCCATACCGCGGTTCTCGATCAGCGCGCTGCGGGCGATGACGGGATCGTCGCGGAAGATGGTGTAGCGCAGGGTCACGGCCAGCCCGATCAGCTCGTCGCACAGCACGATGTCGAGCGTGGTCGCGACAGACCCGCCGCCGGCGAAGGTGGCCGGCAGCCCGGCCAGCGCCGGCTTGCCAGGACTGACCGAGTAGCCCACGTATTGCAGATCAGTCAGGCGCGAGCCATTGGGCTGCGCGACTTCGATGGCCGGGTGGCGGTAGTCGCCGCGGCCGAATTCCGGATACTCAAGACGCTGCTGCTCGACGAACCGTTCGGTGCGCTCGTCGACGGTGGAGGACTGCACGCGGAACCGATCGTCGTGCAGATAGCCGAAATCGGCCGAATCGGGAACGGCCGCGCCCGTATACAGGTTGACGAGCTTGCCCGCCGCCACGCCCAGGATCATGCTGATCCTGCCGTTGCTCAGATGGAACTGGCGAAGCTCGTCGTTGACGCGGACAAGCGACCGCTGCATATGATCATCCATGATCAAAACTCCTTGCGATGGACCGGCGCGCCAGCCACCCCCTGGCCGACACGATATGACCGATCGTACGCGACAGGTCCAACCCACGCGCGATCGACCATGAAACGCCAATCCCCAGTAGGCGACACGCCAGCGCCGCCCATCGCAAGCCCGTTTCCGATGTCTGGCTCCCCTCCGCGAGGGGAGCCAGGCGCATGTGGTGTCAGGCGTTCGCGGCGCCCGTGGCGACGCGGATCATCGCGTACTGCGACTCGTAGAGACGGTAGTACGCACCCTTGGCGGCGAGCAGCTGCGCGTGCGAGCCGTGCTCGACGATCTGGCCGTGATCGATGTAGAAGATCTCGTCCGCGTTCTCGATCGTCGACAGGCGGTGCGCGATGATGAAGCTCGTGCGCCCCTTGAGCAGATGCTGCAGGCCGGCCTGCAGCGCCTCCTCGGTGCGCGTGTCGATGTTGCTCGTCGCCTCGTCCAGGATCAGGATGCGCGGGTCGGCGAGCAGCACGCGCGCGAAGGCGATGAGCTGGCGCTGCCCGGCCGACAGGGTCGATCCGCGCTCCTCCACCACCGTGTCGTACCCGTCGGGCAGCTCCATGATGAACTCGTGCGCGTGCACGGCCTTCGCCGCGGCCTCGATTTCCTCGTCGGTGGCGTCGAGCTTGCCGTAGCGGATGTTCTCGCGCACGTTGCCGGAGAAGATGAAGGTGTCCTGCAGCATCACGCCCATCTGCCGGCGCAGCGATGCGAGCGTCACGTCGCGCACGTCGTAGCCGTCGATCGTCACCGAGCCCTCGGACACGTCGTAGAAGCGCGACAGCAGGTTGATGATCGTCGTCTTGCCGGCGCCCGTCGGGCCGACCAGCGCGATCGTGCGCCCCGGTTCGACGTGGAAGTCCACGAGGTTGAGGATGTTGCGGCCGTCCTTCTCGTAGCGGAACACCACGTCGTTGAAGTCCACGCGCCCGCGGATCTGCGGCAGGTCCGCCGCATCGGGCTTGTTGCGGATCTCCGGCGTGACGTCGAGCGTCTCGAAGATGCGCTCGAGGTACGCCGAGCAGGTGATGAGCTGGTTGTAGAAGTTGCCGATGTTGATCACCGGGTTCCAGAAGTTGTTCGCGTAGCCGACGAACGCGATGAGCACGCCGGTGGTCACTTTCACGCCCCCGAAGCCCATCACGCCGACGAAGTAGATGAACGAGATGGTCATCACGGAGATGGTCTGCACGCCCGGCCACATGAGGAACTGGATGTGCACGGCGTGCATCCACGCGGAACGCACCTCGCCCTGCTGTTCCTGGAAGGTCCTGAACTGGGCCTGCTCCTGCGCGAAGGTCTGCGTGGTCTTCACGCCGGCGATCGACTCGTGGATGTAGGCGTTCAGGTTGCTCTGCTTGTTGGAGAGCTTCTGGAAGGCGCGCCGCTGGAAGATCTGCAGCACGCGCACCCAGATGATGAGCACCGGGAACAGGATCAAGCTCCACAGGGCCAGCTGCCAGTCGATCACGAACATCACGATCAGCGTGATCACGAAGGTGAACACGTCGGAGATCACGTTGATCAGGCCGGAGCTCAGCGTGTCCGAAAGCGTGTTCACATAGTTGACCACGCGGATCAGGATCTTGCCGTGCGGGCGCGAATCGAAGTAGCTGAAGGGCAGCGTCTGGATATGCGTGAAGATATCGCGGCGCATGTCCTTGAGCATGAGCTGGCCGACGCGCGTGATCGCCACCGTGCGGTAGCGCAGCCCGAACTCGTACAGTACGATCAGCGCGGCGAGGATCACGGCGAGGATGCCGAGCTTGCCGAGGTCCTTGTTCGGGATCGCCTCGTCGATCATGATCTTGGTCAGGTACGGTACGGCGACGACGATGCAGCTCATCGAGATGACGACGACGAGAATGCGCGCCACCTGTGCCATATACGGTTTGAGATATTTGCCGACGCGCAGGATGTCCCGGAAGTTGATCTGCTCCTCGAGTTCCTCATCCTCGCGGTATGTATTGCGTTGTGCCATGAAAAAATCTGCCTCTCGCCCCCTTCCCGAGGAAGGGGGCAGTATCGTGTTGTGACGGGGAGCCTTGCGTCAGTGGCTGCCGGCGGCCGCCATCGGCCGTCAGTAGCCCTGCGACTGCCCGGACTGCAGGCCGAGCTGCTTGTGGTAGATGTCCCAGTACCGCCCGTGCGCGGCGACGAGGTCCTCGTGCGTGCCGCGCTCGACGATGCGGCCGTGCTCCAGCACGAGGATCAGGTCGGAGTCCTTGATCGAGGAGATGCGGTGGGCGATCGTGATGATCGTCTTGTTGCCGTCCATCTCGCGCAGGTGCTTCTGGATCTCCGCCTCGGTCTCCATGTCGACGGCCGAGGTCGTGTCGTCCATGATGAGGATGCTCGGGTCGTCGGCGAGCGCGCGGGCCAGCGACAGGCGCTGCTTCTGCCCGCCGGACAGGCCCACGCCGCGTTCGCCGACCACCGTGTCGTAGCCCTGCGGCATCGACTTGATGAAGTTATCGGCGCCGGCGATCTGCGCCATGCGGCGGATGTAGCGCTCGTCGCGGCATTCGCCGGCACCGAAGCCGATGTTGCCGCCGATGGTGTCGGAGAACAGGAAGGTGTCCTGCGCCACGATGCACACCTGCGAGCGCAGCGTCGACAGCGGCCAGTCGCGCGCGTCGATGCCGTCGATGAGCACATGGCCGACGGTCGGGTCGTAGAAGCGCGAGACGAGATTGACGAGCGTGGACTTGCCGGAGCCGGTCTCGCCCAGGATGCCGAGCTTCGATCCGGCCGGGATGAAGAAGTCGACGTCCTTGAGGATCGGCGTCTCCGGGTCGTCGGGGAACGCGAAGCTGACGTGGTCGAAGCGGATCTCGCCGCTGATGCGGTCGGGGGCGATCGGGTGCGAGCCGCCGACCTGCGAGGCGATGGCCACGGCCTGCTTGACGGAGGCCTCCGCGTCGGGCTTTTCGGTGATGCGCGACTCGGAGGTGAGCAGCTTGCGGATCTTGATGCAGCTGGCGTTGAAGCGCTGCCAGTCGTTGATCAGCCAGCCGGACTGGCGCACCGGGCCGTCGATCATCCACAGGAAGGAGTTGAAGCTCACGAGGTTGCCGAGCGTCATGTACCCCCTGATCACCAGGAAGCCGCCGAGGCCGAGGGTGATGAGCTGCAGCGAGAAGCCGAGCCCGTCGAGCCACGGCATGTATTTGCGCGAGTTGTAGGCCAGGGCCATGTTGCGCTGCATGTAGTCGTCGTTGTGCTCGTCGAACTTCTCGGTCTCGTACGGCTCGCGCACGAAAGCCTTGACCACGCGGTTGCCCTCGATGTTCTCCTCGACCATCGAGTTGAGCGAGGCGAGCGAATTGCGGATCGCGTAGAACAGCGGGTGGGCGTGCGTGGACAGGCCGCGCGTGAGCAGGAACAGGAACGGCGTGACGCAGGCGAGCGCCAGCGCGAGCCGCCAGTCGATGGCGAACATGACGCACAGCGCGCCGATGAACATGACCACGCAGTCGGCCACCTGGTAGCTGACCCAGCTCAGGGCATGGCGGATGGCGTCGGTGTCGGAGGTCATGCGGCTCATGATGTCGCCGGTGCGCGTGTGGTTGAAGTAGGTAAAGTCGAGCTCATGCAGCTTCTCGTATTCGTCGGATACGAGGCGGTAGACGGAATTCTGGCCGAATCGCTCCATCCACATCTGGTATCCGTAGCGCGAGCCGACGCGCACGAGCGTGAAGACGATCATCATCACGCACAGCCGGGCCAGTTCACCGACGTGCCCCTGGGTGATGACACGGTCGACGATCAGGCCGGACAGCAGCGGGATGATCAGCGCCATCGTATTGTTCACGCAGAACAGCACGATGGCCCCCGCCACGCGCGGAAGGTCTGGTTTGCAATAGGGCAGGATCCAACGCAGATTGCCCTTGTCTTGGTTTTTCGCCGGGTTGACGTACATGTGAGGAAGGTCCTCGCAATTCTTTGGTGTGTTGTTTGCTTGTGGTACTGTGCGGCACTCTTCTTCACCGCACGCGGCCATTCGCTGCCGCCACGATTCACGTCCGTCGTGTGTTCGAGTATCCCGCAACCGGCGCTCTCCTCGCCGGCCGAAACCCCTGTTCGGATTCGCAAACGCGATCTAGTCTAGGCGAACCGCATGGAGATGCAACCCATTGATTTCGGGTGTGTTGCCCCGTTATTCCGGCGTTTCCGTGATGTTCTACGCCGTTTTACGCCAAAAGCGATGTCGCTTTCATATGAAAAAGCCCCTTCCGCGCATTCGGCGGAAGGGGCGCACGGCCGGCGAGAGCGCAGGCCGTTCAGACCCGCGATGCCCGTGATGCCCGCGGCGTCCCCGTTGGCGTCGCGGCCGGCATCGCGGCCGATATCGCAGGCGGTGTCACGCGTGGACCCACGAGCGGACCACGCCTGGCGTCACGCGGTGCCGACCGCCGGGGTCGGCACCAGCACGCTCTTCCAGCGGAAGTTGTCGTTCGGGAACGAGCTGACCTCCTTCTTGGACCCGGCGCCGACCTGCGCCGGCTCGGCCTCGCCGCCGTTGCGGAACTTGTCGAGCATCTGCGTCAGGCGCTTCTCGCGGTACTGCAGCGCCACCACCCGGTCCTCGAGCTCCGCGATGCGGCGGATCTGCTGGCTGATCAGCACGTCGCACAGATCCCAGCGGGTCGCCTTGCGGCGGAACAGCTGCGCGATGGCCTCGCTGTTCACGAAGCACTTGCCGCCGGCCTTGTCGACGGCGCCCTCTTCAAGCGAGGCGACGGAAGCGACGTCGCCGGTCTGGGCCGGCGCGATCTGCGCCTTGTCCGCGGAGCGCTCCATGTCCCGGGAGATGCCGCTGCCGTACTGCATCTTCCAGCGCGCCACGCACCGCTCGACGCGCTTGTACCCGATCAGCGCCGGATCAAGTCCGGCCTCGCGGAACACCCTCGTCGGTGATTCGCCCATCATGTATCGGCGAGCGCACTCCCTCTTGAATGCCTCCGCGTAGGTGATGCGGCTCTTCGTCACGCGCACCACCGCGGGCAGCGAATACAGATAGTCGATCTCGTCCTTGCTGAAAGCGGAATTACCCATTACCTATTCCTCCTAATGATGTGATGTGTTGTCGTATGCTCCTTCGTGGCGTATGCATGGTCATCGGGGCTCAATTGCCCCGTCGTACTTTGCAAACGTTTTCAACTGCGTGGATAGCCCATTGTGCCAGATAATTTCCGGAAGCGCTACCACCCGTTATGCCCCGAACGATAACTACGTAGTTAGGAAATCCTCAATCCTTGATTTTTCAAGGGCTCACCTCATTTCTTACCACAGCGGAGCGTATGATGCGGTAGACAGGTGTGCACCGCCGCTCAAGCAAATGCAAACGGTCGCAAAACATACGACGCCATCGTGGCGTTTCGCGTGCACAGCGTGCGGAGGCCGCGCGCACGCGCCCAAGCAGCGCATACGCCGAGCAGACCGCGCATCCCCGTTTCGTCATGCGACTCCTCCTTTCCTTCAGATCAGCCGCCTCATGCGCCATATGGCGCATGAGGCTCCGGCCAACAGCGTCGCGGCGCCGATGCCGGCGCCGCCGGCCAGCCAGTCCCGGCCGGAGCGGCCGCCGGTCAGCGGCAGCACCCCGACCTGGGGTACCCGGTTGACGAAGGTCACCGCAGCCTTCGGGGTTCGGCCGGTCGCCGTCGGCGGCGTACCGGACATCCTGCCCGTTCCACGAGGATCGGTAGTCCTGCAGCCGGGTACCGTCCGAAGCGGATTCGTCCTGGGCGATTCCTTCGAAATCCTCGGTGAAGAGCGGCTCCGATATATCATCGGAGCCGCCGGTCTTCACCCCTGCACCGGTGCCGTCATCGACGTCACCGGACTGGCCGGTCGAGCCGCCCCCATCCATGCTTTCGGTTCGACCGGCCATGTCTTCAGCCGAGGCCGTGACGGCGGATCCCTGCATGCCGCCGGCCGCCAATACGATCGCCGCCAGCACCGCGATGCACCGAAAGGCCGTACGCTTCCACGGGGAACCCCGTCTCTCACCGCTCGCGCCACTTCCGTGCACCTCCATGCATATGCTCGTCACCAGACTCAATTATAGGTGACGCTAGCCCTCGAAACCACGACATTCATCACCCGTAATCGGCGGCGGCACCCCCCTCGTGCAGCGTTGTAACCGTCAGCATTCGCGGATGACCGGCATCATTGGATCCCATCCCCCCGAGTTCGGGGAAAAAGTCGAACGCGGCCCAGCGATGTAGACACAGAGCGACAGCGACGGCCCCCTTTGCGTCTACATTTCGCTGATAGCTCAGCACAGGGCCCCGTTTCGGCGCGATATGGGGGGCATCGGGATCGGCCGCGGGCAGGGCGGCTCGGAATCGCCGCCATCCGCGGACGTCCCGGCCCCATGACGCACCTGACCGGATACGCCCCTTTGCCCGCCCCGGATACGGCAAGAGGCGTATGCCGGCACGGTACCGGCATACGCCCCCAAATACGGCCCCCGCCTAGTATTCCGCGCCGCTCATTCGTTGAGTAATTCTGGCTCCCCTCTCTGAGGGGAGCTGGAATTGTTAAACGAACTTGCGACGCAGGATACTAGCGGCGGGTCATCTCCTCCTCGATCTGCTCGAGCGACTTGCCCTTGGTCTCCGGGACGAACCGCAGCACGAACGGGATGGAGAGGGCCGCGAACACGCCGAAGATGGCGAACGGCCCGCCGACATTGTTGTGGAACGCGTCGAGCAGCACCAGGAAGAACTGGGAGACGATGAAGTTGCCAAGCCAGTTGGCCGCCGAACCGAAGGAGGACCCGATGCCGCGCACGCTCAGCGGGAAGATCTCCCCGGTGAGCACCCACGCGATCGGCCCCCACGAGACGGCGAAGCCGAGGATGTAGCAGGCGATGAGCGCCATCGTCGGCACGGCGAGCACCGCCACGTCGCCCACGAAGTTCATCACGGCGAGCACGGCCAGCGAGACGGTCATCACGATGGACCCGAACATCAGCATGCCCTTGCGCGGGAAGCGGTCCATGATCAGCGTGGCCACGATGGTGCTCGCGAAGTTCACCACGCCGATGCCGACCGACACCCAGATCGCGTCGCCTTCCGGGAAGCCGAAGCCCTTGATGAACACCTGCGGCAGGAAGTAGATCACCGAGTTGATGCCGACCAGCTGCTGGAAGAGCATGATGCCGACGGCGGCGACCAGCGCCGGGCGGGCCACGCGGAACAGCTCGCGCACGCCGCCCTTGGTATCCTGCGCGGCGACCTGGCTGATCTCGTCGAGCTCGACCTGCACCTGCGCCTGGTCGACGTCCTTGCGGATCAGCGTGAGCACCTTGAAGGCGCCGCGCGTGTCTCCCCGGTTCACCAGGTAGCGCGGGGATTCGGGCAGCAGCAGGCCGCCGATGAGCAGCAGCGCGGCCGGGACCAGCGCCGAGCCGAGCATCCAGCGCCAATCGCGGATGCCGAGGATGTCGTGGTTCAGGAAGCCGAGGTTGGAGGCGTAGGCCAGCAGAATGCCGAAGGTGACCATGAGCTGGAACAGCGTGGACAGCGAGCCGCGGCGCTCCTTCGGCGCCAGTTCGGCCAGGTACGCCGGGGTCAGGGCCGAGGCGGCGCCGACCGCGAGGCCGAGGAGGATGCGGGCGAGTACCATCATCGCGAACCCGGCGGCCGAGGCGCACAGGCCGGAGCCGAGCAGGAACAGCAGCGCGGAGACGATGAGCAGCTTCTTGCGGCCGAACCGGTCGGACAGCGAACCGATCGACAGGGCGCCGACGCACGATCCGATGAGCACCGATGAGGTGATGAAGCCGGTCTGCGAGACGGTCAGCCCGAAATCGGATTCGATCAGCGGGGAGGCGCCGGAGATGATGCCTGTGTCGAAGCCGAACAGCATGCCGCCGAGCGCGCCGAAGGTGAAGATGAACGCGCTGTTGAGCGGGAAGCGCGTGGAGATGCCGCGCGCCTCCGCCAGATCCGACGCCGCATCGCCGATCGCCGATTCGATGCGCGCCGCGATCGGCTCGGCCTCATCCAGCGGCGCCGTACGCGAGGACTGCCCCGCCTGAACCGTCTGCGTTACCCGACCCGTCTGCACTGCTATGGTGGTCGATTCCATGGATATTCCCGTTCCTTCCATCTCCATTGACTGTGGCACGCGCCGTGGGACGGATGCGAGTCGAACAACAAAAAAGACCTGGGGCGATGCGGAATCCACGTTCCGCACCTCCCCAGGTCTTGCCTCACATCGAGTAACAATCCTGTCCGCGTGTGTTTGTGCTATCAAGGATACGACCGCCCCTGAGCGCGACACACCGGAAATGTCATTTTTCAGCAAACGATTACCGCTGCTGTTACAGGCAATGCCGTACCGACCCCTCAGTCTCGCTTCGCGAGCCAGCTCCCGCCAGCGGGAGCGTGCCGACTCCGGCTCAACCGAAACAAAAAGAAACCCGGCGGAGGGAGCCGCCGGGTGAGAGAGAAGAGAGAAGAAGGGTTCAGTTATGGGGCTCTCAAAGAACCTCGCCATCGGCCGTAACCGCTGACATGTTCTATATAACCGTCGGATACTTGGAGGAATGATGCGCGTTCCTCAAAAAAGACTGTGAACCGTGTGGCGAAGATGTGCGCAGTGTACAGATCGAGTGCCTGATGCCCCATTTCACCACCCGCACGGTATGGCAAGGCCCCGTTTTCGTTGCCATGTGGCTCTGCAGCCACTGCATGACGACGAAAACGGGGCCCGGTCGCATCACCCGATCACCCGGGTTGCGCTCAGGAGTTGAGCTGGGCCTTGGCGGCGGCGAAGCGCTTGGCCTCGGCCTCGCGGCGGGCGGCCAGCTCGGCGTCGAAGCGCGCCAACTCTTCCTCGACGGCCTCCTTCGGGATCTTCGCGAAGATCGGCGTCGGCTTGGCCACCGGGGTTCCGGCCACGATCGGCTCGCTCTCCCACGGGTGCACGGTCTCACCGAGCTTGTAGTCGCCGGTGATGATCGGATACGTGAAGCCAGGCTTGTCGAGATCCTCGACCTCTTCGATGCGGGGCAGCGGGGAGAAGACGCCCGTGCCGCCGAGTGCCTCCCACACCTTCTGCGAGGCGTGGGGCAGGAACGGGGCGAGCAGGTGGTTCGCGTCGGACACGGCCTGCGCGGCCACATGCAGCACGGTGGCCAGTCGCGCCTGGTCGTCCTTGATCTTCCACGGCTCGGTTGCCGAGATGTACTTGTTGATGTCGCCGACCACGCGCATCGCCTCGGTGAGGGCGTTCTTCTGGCGGTGACGCTCGATCATGCCGCCGACCACGTCGAACGCATCGGCGGTCTCCTGCAGCAGCGAACGGTCCTCCGGAGTCATCGAATCCTCATCCAGCGCCGGGATCTCGCCGAAGTTCTTGGCGATGAGATTCGCCACGCGGTTGACCAGGTTGCCCCAGCTGGCGGCCAGCTCCTCGTTGTTGTGGCGCACGAACTCGGCCCAGGTGAAGTCGGCGTCGGAGGTCTCCGGGCCGGCGATGGAGATGTAGTAGCGCACCGCGTCCACGGGGTAGCGGGCGAGGATGTCCTTCACGTAGATGACGATGCCGCGCGAGGAGCTGAACTTCTTGCCTTCCATCGTCATGAACTCGGAGGCGACCACCTGCTCGGGCAGGTTCAGCGGACCGAGCTTGCCGGTTTCGCCGCCCTTGCTGCCCTTGCCGTTATAGGCGATCATCTCGGAGGGCCAGATCTGCGAGTGGAAGGTGATGTTGTCCTTGCCCATAAAGTAGTAGCCGGGCGTGGACGGGTCGTTCCACCATGCGCGCCACGCTTCGGGGTCGCCCTTGCGGCGGGCCCATTCGATCGAGGCCGACAGATAGCCGATCACCGCGTCGAACCACACGTACAGCTTCTTGTTCGGGTTGTCGATCCAGCCCGGCACCGGCACGGGGATGCCCCAGTCGATGTCGCGGGTGATCGCGCGCGGCTTGACTTCGCGGAACAGGCCGATCGAGAAGTTGATGACGTTGGTGCGCCAGCCCTCGCGGGTCTTGAGCCACGCGAGGTTCGCCTCGGCGAGCGCCGGCAGGTCGAGGAAGAAGTGCTCGGTCTCCTCGAAGCGCGGGGTTTCGCCGTTGATCTTGGAAACGGGATTGATGAGCTCGTCCGGGTCGAGCTCGTTGCCGCAGGCGTCGCACTGGTCGCCGCGGGCGCCGTCGGTATGGCAGATCGGGCATTCGCCCTCGATGTAGCGGTCGGGCAGGGTGCGGCCGGTGGACGGCGAGATCGCGACCTTCTGCGTGCCCTTGTAGATGTAGCCGTTGGCCAGGCACTGCTTGAACAGCTCCTGCACCACCTGCTCGTGGTTGCCGGTGGTGGTGCGCGTGAACAGGTCGTAGCTCAGGCCCAGATCGCACAGATCCTTGGCGATCACGCGGTTGTAGCGGTTCGCCAGCTCCTGCGCGGTCAGGCCCTCCTTCTCCGCCTCGACCAGAATCGGCGTACCGTGTTCGTCGGTGCCCGACACCATCAGCACGTCGTTGCCCTTCATGCGCTCGTAGCGCGCGTACACGTCCGAAGGCACACCGAAGCCGGCGACGTGACCGATATGACGCGGACCGTTGGCATACGGCCACGCAACATTCACCAAAATATGACTCATAATCCTTGATTATCTGGCGCAGCGGGGACAGCGCGGGGGACAGCGCAGCCATGCACAGGATTATCCACAATTCCTCGCGTCCACCACGAGTTGTCCACTTGTCCACAAAATTTCCGAAGCCGGTGGCGACACGACTGCGGACCAGGTACGGTCGGCCCCATGACCACCGATACGACCACCCCCGCACAGTCCCCCGAACCATGCGATCCGCACGGCGCGCAACGCACGGTGCCCGCCGCGGGCGCATCCTCGCAACGCCCTGCGCAATGCCCCACGGGGATGGCCGCCGGGCCGGGCGGCGGAACGCCCCAGCCAGCCGCACCGACCCCGGCCACAGGCGTCACGCCGTACCATGCCCGCATCGACCTGTCCGCTCCCGCCGACGATCGCCCCGCGGACAAGCCGCTGCTCGACGACCGGGATCTGCCGGGCCCGCTGAGCATGCACCTGCTCACCACGCTTGGCACGCTGTCGCCGTTGGACGACGGCAGCGCCTACCAGACGGATCAGGCCTCAACCCTGTACGGGCGCGCGATGATCATCGCCCATCTCGCCCCGCGGCGCACGATCGCCTGCACGTTCACGGCGGCGTGGATTTGGCTGGGCGGCCCTTTTCCCGGCACCATCGACGTCATATCGAGGTCGCATTACCGCAGCGTGGTCCACGGACGCGCGATCCGGGTGTTCAACCGGAAGAGCATACCCGAGCATCTCATCAAGATCGGCCGCGTATGCGTCACCACGCCGGCGCGCACCGCCTGCGATCTGGCGTTGCTGCCCCAGCACGAGCTGGAAGGCGCCGATGCGGGGCAACTCATCGACCGCCTGATGGCGGAATACCACGTCACGCCGGAGGCCTGCCTGAAGATCCTCGATCTCAACCGGTACTGGCCGCGGGCGCCGTTCGCGCGCAACCTGTTCGAGAAGCTGGAGGTGTGATTCGGCTGTGCCCCGGAGCGGATGAGCCGGGCACGCGGCGGGACGGCAATCGGGGAAACGAGGGAAACCGGGAGGAACCAGGAAACCGGGGGAAACGAAGGAAATCGGAAAGGAGACCATCGTGGCATCGCTGACGACACCACACGGGGCAGCGCGCAAGGCGCCCCGCACGCCGCCACCCACGGCGCTGATCGTCGGCCAGCCCGCCAAGCGACGCGCCAAGCCGCACGGCACGCTGCCGGGCTGGACGCGCCGCCGTTCAGCAGCGATGCGGCTCGGTGCGACCGACCGACGGGGACCCCGCGGGCAAGCCCCGCCCGGCTCACGGCTGCGTGGGCTGGACGCGGCGGCGCAGACCGCCCAGCGGAAACGTGTGGCAGGACCCGTTCCCAGGGCTGTTGAAGGGCAGGGGCCGCCCGCGCCGCCGATCCGGCTGACGCCGCTGGTGGCGTGCGATCCCGACACCGATATGGACGTGCTGTGGCACATCGCCCGCGAGGCGCCGGAGCTGCGCCGCTGGCTTGCGGCGAATCCGAAGGCGGACGCCGCGCTGCTCGAATACGTCGCGCAGCGCGGCGGACCGGGCGTCAAAGCGGCGCTGACCGTGCTGCTCGAGTCATAGCTCAGCCTTTGATCTTGAGCACGGCCGTATAGATCTGCTTGCGGTTGGGCAACGAGCCATCCGGCAGCGGGTGCTCGGCGGCCACCTGCGCGATCGCGTCCTTGATGCGCAGCCCGTCGTCGAGCGCGCGGTCGATGGAGAGCACCGCCAGTTCCTCGACGCTGAGCGCGGCGGGAGCGGCGGCGTTGGCCTCCTCGTCGGAGGCGCCGGCGATCACCAGCACGATTTCGCCCCGGGGCGGATCGTCGATCACGCCCTGCCTGATCTCGGCGATGGGGCCGCGGCGGATCTGCTCGTAGTCCTTGGTCAGTTCGCGGCACAACGCCATCGGGCGGTTCGCCCCGAAGGCGTCAAGCAGATCGTCCATCGATTCGGCGATGCGGTGCGGCGTCTCATAGAACACGATCGTGCGGCGCTCGGCCTGCAGCATGCGCAGGTGCTGCACCCGTTCGGCGTGCTTGCGCGGCAGGAATCCCTCGTAGCAGAACCGGTCGGTCGGCAGCCCGGACAGGGCGAGCGCGTCGAGCACGGCGCTCGGGCCGGGCGCGCAGGTGACCGCAAGCCCCCGCTCGATCGCGCGGCGCACGATCGCCAGCCCGGGGTCGTTGATCGTCGGCATGCCGGCATCAGACACCACCAGCACGGTCGCCCCGCCCTCCACGCGGTCGAGCAGGCCGTCGGCCTTGTTGCGCTCATTGTGGTCGTGATAGGCGACGACCGTGCCGTTCACATGCACGCCGAGCCGGTTCGCCAAGTCGAACAGGCGCCGCGTATCCTCGGCGGCGACGATATCCGCGCGCTGCAGCAACTCCTTCAACCGATCGGACGCATCCCCGACGTTGCCGATCGGCGTGGCCGCGAGCACCACCATGCCGCTTCCGGAGGTGCTGCCCTCCCGCTCGGCGTCCCGCGCATTCATGTTCTCCTCGGAATGTTCCATATCATCAGTATCCCTCACGCCGGGTACCGGCGGAGGGAGCCGTACCCGGCAGGGCAATCCGTTCAGATCAGCGAAACCGAAACGGGTTCGCTGAGATCGCGGCTGTTGGGGCCGACCATGATCAGGAACTCGCCGGGGTCGGAGCACGTGTCCAGGTCGGAGTGCACGTAGCGCAGCTGTTCCTCCCCAAGTGAGAACCGCACGGTACGGGTCTCGCCGGCCTCCAGCCGCACCCGTTCGAAGCCCTTGAGCTCCTTGACGGGGCGCACCACTTCGCCGACGACGTCGCGCACGTAGAGCTGCACCGTCTCAACGCCGCCCACGGTCGACGTATTGGTCACGTCAACCGCGATCTCCAACGGCCGTCCCGCCGAGAAGCGATCGCCCGACACCGAAACCGGCCCATAGGCAAAACTGCTGTAGCTCAGGCCAAAACCGAACGGATACCTGGCATCGTTCGGCACGTCCAGATATTTCGACACGTACTTCTCGTCCATCCTCCCCGCAGCGGGTCTACCGGTGTTGAACTGGTTGTAGTACACCGGGACCTGCCCGACGGAGTACGGGAACGACATGGTGAGCCTGGCGCTCGGATTCGCTTCGCCATACAGCACCGCGGCCAATGCCGAACCGGCTTCCGTGCCGGGAAACCACGCTTCCACGATGGCGCGGGCATCGTCGATCGCCGTCAGATCGAGCGGACGGCCGTTGAACAGCACCACCACGATATTCGGGTTGACCGCACGCACCGCTTCGAAAAGGTCGATCTGCGCCTGCGGCAGCCGGATGTCGGAGCGCGCAGCGGCCTCGCCGCTCATCTCGGAAGTCTCACCCAGAGCCAGCACCACCGTGCCGGCCCGGGAGGCGAGGTCCACGGCTTCAGCGACCGCGGCATGCGACGGGTTCACGCAATCGAACGGCTCGCCGCCGACCAGCACGCGGTCGCCCGTCAGGGCGCGCAGCCCCTCGGCCGGGCTGACCGCCTCCGCCGGATCGCCCTTCCACGACCACGCACCCAGCACATCGTGCGATGCGGCATGCGGGCCGACCAGCGCGATCGTCTCCGAGCGGCGCAACGGCAGTATGCCTTCGTTCTTGAGCAGCACCATGGATTCCTCCGCCACGGTGCGCGCGGCCTGACGGTGGTCGTCGCACAGCACGACCCGAGCCTCGGCCTCGGGGTCGGCGCCGCGGAACGGATGCTCGAACAGCCCAAGATCGTTTTTCAGTTCAAGTATGCGCATCACCGATTCGTCCAGCATCGATTCGGGCACGCGGCCATCCTCGATCAGGCCCCGGAGCTCGCGCAGATAGCAGACCGTCATCATTTCGATGTCGACGCCGGCCTCGATGGCCAGCTGCGCAGCCTGCCGGTCGTCGGCGGCCACGCCGTGCGCGATCATTTCCCTGACCGCGCCGAAATCGGAGATGAGCACACCGTCGAATCCGAACTCGTCACGCAGGATATCGCGCATGAGGTTCCGGTTGCCGGTCGCGGGAATGCCGTCGACCGTGTTGAACGAGGTCATCACCAGCTTGGCTCCCGCATCGATGCCCGCATGGTATCCGGGCAGATAGTCGTTGCGCAGCTGGCGTTCCGACATGTTCACCGTGTTGTATTCGCGCCCGCCTTCCGGGGCCCCGTATCCGGCGAAATGCTTGACGCACGCCCCGACCGTGGCCGCCGGATCGGCGAGCGTTTCGGCGGATCCGGCCCTGCCGCCCTGATAGCCCTCGACCATCGCCGCGGCCATCAGCGCGTTGAGCCACGGGTCCTCGCCGGTGGATTCCATCACGCGCCCCCAGCGCGGATCACGGACCAGATCCACCATCGGGGAGAAAGTCACGTGCAATCCGCTCGCCGAGGATTCGCGAGCGGCCACCCGCGCCATGGTACGGGCCGCGTCCGTGCTCCATGAGGATCCGATCGCCAACGGGATCGGGAAGATCGTCCGGCAACCGTGGATCACATCGCCCATGATGAGCGTCGGGATATGCAGGCGGTTGCGTTCCATGTACGACTGCTGGATGCGGCGGCATTCGGCTGCCGACGCGACGCCGAGGATCGTTCCGGCGTTGTCGATGTCGGTCTGCGACAGGCCGAGCTGCGCGATCGGACCGGTGCGTTCCTCGGCCTTGTCGGAGTAAAAGTCGCCGCTCAGCTGCAGCAACTGGGCTATTTTTTCGTCCAGCGTCATTTCGCTGACGAGTTCGACGAGTTGTTCGTGGTTCATCAGGATTCCTTCATACCGTAAGCATCATTGCCCTATACGAATCCGGCCCCTCATCGGGGGCCGGATCGTACCTTCCCCGTTCAGCGTACTCGCGGCGCCGTGCCAAGCGTGATCACGATGTCGCGCGAGTCGCCGAGCGATTCCCGGCTGACGAGCAGACCGCCATCGCGGTAGCGCAGCGCCAGCCGCTCCCCGTCGATCGCCCTGCCATCGGCTTCGACCGCCACCGGCCGGCTTCCCTCGACCACGCGATAACGGATCGTGCGCGGTTTGCCGAACAGCGTCACGGCGATCTCGGTACCATCGTCCTGCATGGCGAGCAGCGGGTCGATGACCACGCCGTCGGCGTGGACGCTCAGGCCGAACACATGCTGCATGACCTGGCGCAGATAGATGCCGGGGCCGGACGAGTAGACGCGCCAGCCGCCGCGTACGCCGACCGGATCGGCTGCGTCGGCGCGCAGCCGATCCCACTGGCCCGCCGCATCATAGCGCGTCGGGAAATCGGCATCGGATGACGCGAAGTAGCAGTTGCGCTGTCGCGGTTCGCTGGTCGACAGACGGCGGAACTGGCCGACCGGACTGATGCGCAGCAGTTCCTCGGCCACGCTGTCGCGGCCCAGCGCCGCCAACGCCTCGGTATAGCGGATATGCGCATGCGTGTACATCAGACCGATCTCCCGGCCGACGTTCGCGGCCTGCTCGCCGCGCTTGAACACCGTGGTGACGCCGTCATGATAAGCGGCCGGGCGGTTCATCAGGCGCACGCCGTCGGGATAGTGCAGATGCTCGTCGATGATGGCCTCATGGCGGCGGGTCTCCTCGTCATCCAGCAGCCCGGCGATGATCGACCTGGTCATCGGGATCAGGCGATAGGTGATGCCCGTACGCGTGTCGTCGGGATGGATCACCGGCTTCGGCCCCTCGTCGGTGAACGAAACATATCCGGCAAGCACGTCGTCGAAGATGAAGTCTTTCGTGAACGCCCCGCGGATGGTAGAGGCCTCGCTCGAGCACTGGTCCGAGAGGGCCTCGCAACCATTCTTGCCTCGCAGCAGTTCGCCCAGGCGCCGCGTGGCCTGGTACAGCAGCGCGATCGTCCAAGTGGAGGCCATCTCCTTCTTCATCGAGGCCTGCGCCGGCTGCAGCGTGTCGTCCCAATCGCCCTCCCCGTAGGAGAACAGTTCGGTGCCGGGTACCCGGTGGGCGCGGATGTACGACAGGATGGACAGCAGATGGTCGCATACGGTATGCGACTCGGCGGAGTAGTCGCCGTTCGGCTCATCCCAGTACGGCGCCGTGTCGCCGAGGATCGACGTGTCGCCGGTGGCCTCCAGATATTCGCCGACCGCCATGAGGGGCCACACCGGGATGTCGCCGTGCGAGTCGTGCTGGTACATCGCGCGGTACTCGTCGAACATGAACCACTGCGGCAGCGAACCATCGGGATTCTGGTGGCGCAGCACGCCGAGGATGATCTCGCGCGCGGTGTCGAAATGGCCGAAGGCGAGCGCCAGCTCGAACGGCCCCTGGCATACGTCACGCGTGCCCCAAGCCGCGCCGGAATACTGTTCCAGACCGTGCGGCGAGAGGAAATGCACCAGGGCGTTCTGCACGAACCACGGCACGACGCGGTTGAGTTCCGCCAGACGGCCATCGGTGCGCACCTGCAGATCATCGGCGTACGCGCTGATGATGCGATAGTGCTCGGCAAGCACGGCATCGGTATCACTATCGATACCATCGCCGTCGACCGCCCCGCGCACTCCCAACGCCGACGCGGCGAGCTCGGAGGCCTGCGAGACCCCATTGTCGCTGGCGGCGGCAGCCACGCGCAACTCGCGCACCCCCTCGGCCGCAAACGTGATCACCGCACTGCCGTGGGCGTGGCCCGCGAACAGCGGAGCGTCGTCGGATGGCGTGCCCCGGTCCGACGCGAATACGTACCGCAGGTTCGGGCAATGCGCCGCGGCCGGAGAACCCGCGGCAGGGGCGAATACCACGCCGGCGCCGGATTCCGGCGTTTCGGCGGAAACGAAGGCATCCCACTGCTCGGGCGATTCGATGTCGACGGTAACGATGACATCGATCGCCGCGTCCGAGACGACATGCAGCCCGATGACGTTCCGGCTTGCCGAGGCAACGGTTTCGACACGGATCACGCCGGAATCCAACTGATAGATCCATGCCGAGCCGCCCAGATCCATGACATAGGCGGAGGGCACGCCGAGCAGACGCCATTCGCCGTCGACCCGTATAAGCAGGCGCACACCCTGCGAACGCAGCAGGTTGAGGCTGGTGCGGTGCACGGAGACCAGACGATTCATGTTGGTGTTGCCGAGCACGATATGCGAGGCGAACACGCCGGGCGCATACGTGGTGGCGGCCATGACGGGACGCGCGGGGTCGGTGGAACCGTTGGCCAGCAGGATCTGCCCGTGGGAACGGTCCACGACCATTTCCTTGGCCTGCGAAACGACATGGCGGGCGTTGCGGCCGAAATACGAAAGCACGGTGCCATCGGAAGCGGTCTCGATGTCGGAGGCCTCTCCGCCGCCCAGTGCCAGGAACGCATCGTCTTCCATGGGCCGGCCGTTCAGCATGGAGGCGGTGGCCAGCAGCGAGGCGCGGTCATGCAGGCAGGGGGTGCCGGAGACCTCTGACACGTCGGGACCGCCGGCTTCCACGGCGTCGGCAAAGAGATCCACCGTCTCGCCGATGCGCGCACAACCGTCCGCCATCTCGCCGCGGTAATCGCCGTCAAACAGATTGACTTGCGTGAACACCAACGTATCCGAGGCGTCCGCGATCGTCTGCGGCGCGGACAGCAGACAGGCCATGCCGAACTCGTATTGATTGGTCCTGCCGCCGTTCCAATCGGCGCTGCGCAGCGCGGCCGGCTCGCCGCCCATACGCGCCTCACGGCCATAGAAATCGAAACCGTCGGTCAAGTGGGCGCGCGCCCCTTCGGCGAACGCGGCGACGAGCATGGGCATCCGCGGCGCGCACGCCATGCCCTGACGGGCGGCAAGCACGCGGCCGAAGCCATCGACGTCCTGGGCATGGTAGGCCACGTACTGGGAGATGTACGGCTCGCTGGACATGGCCTGTTCGATCGGAGCCAATGCCACATCCTGAGCGCTGGCCACATCCCAGGTTCCGGCCGCCGCCGACGGATCGCCGGGGGTCACCGCCACGCGCCACGCCCAAGCGCTCCCATCGCCGGAGACATGCAGCGACACGGTCCAGACGACGCCGAGCGCCGATCCGCGCCATGTCGCGACGCCGCGTTCGATCGCGAATCTCGACGACGAGCGCACGCCGAGCAGCGGCACCGCGTCGATATGCGAGCCTTGGCGGCGGCGCAGCCACAACCCGCTGATGCCGGGGTCATTGGGACCGGGGCGGTACTGCGAGATCTGGATGTCACCGGCACGTACACCGAGCAGATCGCCGCATGCGCCGATGCGGATGCTCAGCTCGCCGGCGCCAACGGCGACCGACCGGTCGGAGCCTTGCTTCCAATTGCTCCACGCAGAGAAGGCGGGAGCGTCTGCAGCGTTGGACATGATGTTTTTTCGCTTTCTTGTGTGTGGTTCGCTGCCGCGAACGGACGATCGAATGGCAATCGTTCGGCGAATGGCCGGACAATTGGCACAGTTACGGGAGCCGGGCCGCACGCGCGGCGCGGCCGCCCGTGGGTATGGCCGCTATGCCGCCGGCTCGATGCTTTCGGTTGGCTGATCCTCGAACACCGTCCGGCGCCGGGTTGCCGGGTCATTCTGGCTGGTCCAGAAATCGTCGAGCACACGCGCCGTGGCGGCCGGATTCTCGCCGTTGGGGCAATGCGCGGCATCGGGGATGATCTCAAGCCGCGCGTCGATGATGCGCGCCATGCGGTGCAGCCATGTCTGCGGCCACGAATAGACGTCGTGCGCCCCATGGGCCACCAGTACGGGCACGCCCGTATCGCGGATCTCGAAGCTGTGGTCCTCGGCGCTTTCCAGCTGGTCAAGCGTTCCGATCAGCTGATCACGGCTCGTGGCCCTCGACCGTTCGCGCAGGAACCGTTCCAGCGTGGAGAGTTCGCTGTCGGGAACCTGCGCCCTGTCGAGGTTGTCGATGCTCCACAAGTCCAGATTCGGATGCTCCGCAAGATGCTCGCGGATATCCGCGTGGCGGCCGGGCCAGCCATGCGGCCCCGAATCCAGTAGGGTCAGCGATCGGAACGGATGAGGATCGGCCAGCAGCGCGGCTTGGGCGGTGACTCCCCCGAAGCTGTGGCCGAGCAGATGCAGCTGGTCGGCGCCGGTGGCCTGCAGGATGATGCGGGCGACATCCAGCGCGTCCTGCGCGGTATGCGCACGGTGGTAGGCCTCGACGCCCTGCGGCGCCACCGAATCGGCCTGACCGCGCTGTGAGAACGCCCATACGTCCCAGCCGCGCCCGGCCAACAGCGGCATGAGGTCGTAGAAGTCCTCCTTGCAGCCGGTGAAACCGGGAATCAGCAGCGCCACGCCGAGGGCCTCACCGGCCTCCGGCCGCGCGCGCAGCGCGGTCAGCGGGCCGACCGGCGCTTCGATGACGAGATCGTCGATGCCGCGAGGCCGGGGCAACGATCCGAAACGACGTCCGGCACGCACCGCCGTGCAGGACGGTCCGTCAGGCGTGGACTGCGGCATGGTCGTCGCTCCTTGTCTCGAGCTTCGGAATCGCGTTGAGCAGACGGATCGTATAGTCGTCGTGCGGATGCTGCAGCACTTGGGCGGTGTCGCCGCGTTCCACGACCGTGCCCTGGTTGAGCACCATGATGCGGTCGGTGATCAAACGGGCGCTCAGCAGATCGTGCGTGATGTAGAGCATCGACACGTTGAGCCGCACGCGCAGGTCGTCAAGCAACGCGAGCACTCCGGCGCGCAGCGTCATGTCGAGCATCGACACCGGTTCGTCGGCGATCAGCACCTTCGGGTTGGAGGCCAGTGCACGGGCGATGACCACGCGCTGGCGCTGCCCGCCCGACAGCTGATGCGGCAGCTTGGCGGCGAACTGCTCGACCGGGGTCAGTCCCACGGTTTCCAACAGCTCGAGCATCCGGTTGCGGGCCGCCGCCCCGCGCAGATCCGTGTAGTTGAGGATCGGGCGCATCAGCGTGTATTCGACGGTGTGCAGGGGGTTCAGGGCCGCGTACGGATCCTGGAACACCATCTGGATGTCGGAGTGCAGGTCGCGCAGGTCGCGCTTGCTCTTCATCCGGTCGATACGCTTGTCCCCCAAGCTGATCTCGCCCTTGGTGGGCTGCTCGATGCCGGTGATCATCTTCGCGATCGTCGACTTGCCCGAGCCGGAGGCGCCGACAAGAGCCAGCGATTCACCCGGATGCAGCGTGAAGGAGACGTTGTTGGTGGCCGTGACCGGTTTGTCGCCGCGCTTGCGGCCCTTGTACACCTTCGAGACGCCGGTGACCGTCAGGGTCATCGCCTTATCCGCCTCGGTAGGCGTGGCGTTCGGATCATAAGTGCCCTTGCGGTCGAGCCCCGGCACCGACACCCGTTCCGCACGCGGATCGCCGTAGTGGCTCAGCAGCATCTTCGTATAGTCGTCCTTGGGAGCGCGCAGGATCTGGCCGCTTGGCGCATCCTCGACGATCACGCCGTTGTGCATGACCATGACGCGGGTCGTCGATTCGAGCACGATGCCCAGATCGTGGCTGATCAGGATCGCGGTGAAGCCTTCGGATGCCTGCAGCTCGCGGATCGTGTTCATCACCTCGTGCTGCACGAGCACGTCGAGGGCCGTGGTCGGCTCGTCGAACACCATGAGTTTGGGATCCAGCGACAGAGCCAGGGCGATGGCCACGCGCTGGCGCATGCCGCCGGACAGCTCGCCGGGGTAGCGCTCGAGCGTGCGGTCGGGCAGGCCGACCTTGCGGATCAGCTCGAGGGCGCGCCCTTCGCGCTTGTCCTTGGCCACATGGCCGTGCGCCTTGAAGATGTCCATGAAGTGGTTGCGGATCGTGCGCACGGGGTTCAGCGCGTTCATGCCGGACTGCAGCACCATCGCGAAGCCTCCCTGACGCTGCACGCGCAGCTCCTCGTCGCTCAGCGTGGTGATGTCCTTGCCGTTGAACAGCACCTGACCGCCGCTGATGCGTGCCGGCGGCTTCGACAGGCGGGTCAGCGCAAAGCCGAGCGTCGACTTGCCGGAGCCGGATTCGCCGACCAGACCGACGAACTCGCCCTGCTCCAGCTCGAAGTTCACATGGTGCACGGCCTTGACCGGCTCGGTGCCCGGAACGTCGTACTCGATGGACAGGTCGTTGACTTTCAGCAGGCTCATCTTCAGTTCCCTTCACGCAGGCGCGGGTTGCTCAGGCGATCGACGCCGAAATTGATGAATGTCATGGACACGGCCAGCAGCGCGATCATCAGGCCCGGGGCGAACAGCAGCACCCACTGTCCGGTGAGCAGCACGTTGTTGTTCTGAGCCCAGTAGAGCATCGTGCCCCAGCTGACGGTCGTCGAGTCGCCGAGACCGAGGAATTCCAGGCCGGCTTCGGCGAGGGCCGCGGCAGTCGCGGCGCCGAAGAAGTTGTTGATGATCAGCGAGAGCATGTTCGGGAAGATCTCGTGGAAGATGATCCTCGCCGAGCTGTCGCCGCTGAACGACGCCGCGGTGACGAAGTCGCGCGACCGCAGCGTCTGCGTCTGGCTGCGCAGCACGCGCGAGCCCCACGCCCAACCGGTCAGCACCACCACGAGGATGATCACGCCGAGGCCGCCGTTCTGCAGGTAGGCAGCCACGACGATCATCAGCGGCAGCGACGGGATCACCAGGAACAGGTTGACGATGAATCCCACGAACTCGCCGGCGAAGGAGCGGATGTAGCCCCAGCTCAGGCCGACGATCACGGCGATGGCGGTGGAGAGCAGGCCTGCGCACAGCGCGACGAACACCGAGATGCGCGATCCCCAGATCAGTTGGGAAAGCACGTCCTGCCCGTTGCCGGTGGTGCCGAGCCAGTGTTCGGCATTCGGGCCGAGGCTGGCCTCGAAATCGCTGGCCTTCGGATCATAGGGGCTGAGCAGCGGCGCGAAGACCGCCATCAGGATGATCAGACCCAACAGAATCAGGCCAAAACGGGCCTTCGGCACCGACCATACCGTCGCGAAGCTGCGGCCGACCAGACGCAGCGCACGCATGAGCGCGCTGTCGTTGACGGAGTCGGCGGCGTTCTTCTTCCCGCCCTGCTGTTGCGCCGACGATTGCGTCGACATTGTTTCGGTAGCCATCGCATTCACCTTCTGGTTCTCGGGTCAAGCACGCCGTAAAGCATGTCGACGATGAAGTTCGCCACAAGCACGCTGGTCGTGATCATGAGGAACAGCGCCTGCATCAGCGGATAGTCCTGATTCGTCACGGCTTGGAAAAGCAGCAGGCCGACACCCGGGTAATTGAATACCTGCTCGACCAGCAGGGACCCGCCGACCACGCCGCCGAGCACCAAGCCGAAGGAGGTGAGGTTGGGAAGCAGCGCGTTGCGGGCTGCGTAGCGCAGCATCACCGTATGCTGCTTGAGGCCGTTGGCCTCGGCGAAGGTCACGTAGTCGTCGCCGAGCGTGCTGATCATCGTGTTGCGCATGCCCATGATCCAGCCGCCGAGAGAGGTGATGAGGATCGTCAGGCCGGGCAGAATCGCGTGGTAGACCGCGTCCGCGAAGAACGCCCCGTCGAAGGAGGGCATGGCGGTCGCCGAATAGGCTCCGGACGTCGGGAAGACGCCTCCCACGTAGCCGAGGAAGTACAGCAGCAGCAACGCGATCCAGAACGGCGGGAATGCGGAGAGGAACGAGCTGCCGACGCTGGCGGTGGTGTCGACGGCGGTGCCGCGCTTCCATGCGGCGACCGCGCCGAGCACCGTGCCGATGAGGAACGACAGGATCGTGACCATGCCGACCAGCGTGAGCGTCCACGGCAGCGCCGCCGCGATCAGATCGGAGACGTTCTGCGGAAAGTTGCTGTACGAGACGCCGAAGTCGAAATGGATGACATTGTTCAGGTACTGAAGGTACTGCTGGAACACATTGCCCTGGGGCACGCCCAGCTGCGCCTCGATCGCCGAACGCATCTCCGGGGTGACCGGCCCGTTCTGCGCCAGCTTGGCGATGGCGGCGTCGGCCGGCGAGCCCGGCATCATTCTCGGGAGTATGAAGTTGACCGTGATCGCCGCCCACAGCGTGAGCAGGAACAGCTCTATTTTGCCTAGGAAGTAACGCATGGATAACCTTTCGCGGCGCGCATTCGGGAAACCGGATGCAACGGTATGCGGGCGGGGGCGGGAGGGCGCGACGCGGCGCCCATCCCGTCTGCGCCGAACTCAGTGCTCGGCCTTTTTGATGTTCGTCACGACCAGCAGCATCGCCTGGGTCCAGGTGGTCGGCGGCGCGTACGGGTTGTCGGCGCTGGGCCAGCCGGTGAAGTTCTTGTTGCTGAACAGGCCCCACAGGCCGCCGTAGAACAAGCCGATCACCGGAACCTCGTCGTAGACCACCTGCTGGAGCTGGTCGACGATCTTCTTCTGCGCGGCGTCGTCGGTGGCCGACTTGAGCTGGGCGAGCAGCGCGTCGGTCGCATCGTTCGAGTAGCGCTCGAAGTTGGCGCTGGTGGACTGGCCGACGGGCAGCGCGAACTCGGAGTTGAGCAGGTTGTTGTAATCCTGGAAGATGTTGCCCGACCCGCCGAAGGACGAGATGATCAGATCGAAGTCGCCGTTGTTCTGGGCTTGCGTGTAAGCGGCCGGCTGAGGCTGGGTGAGCTTGACCGAGATGCCGAGCTTGGTGAGCTGCGACTGCATGGTCTGCACGCCGCGCAGCCAGTCGGTGTAGCCGTTCGGCACGGTGATGTTGAGCTCAAGCTGCTTGCCGGAGGCGTCGACGAGCTTGTCGCCGCTCTTGGTGTAACCGGCCTTGGCGAAGTACTCGAGCGCCTTGTCGGAGTCCTGGGAGATCTTGCCGTCGTTCTCGATGGAGGAGCTGACCCACTTCTCCTGGTTCGGCAGCAGCAGACCGGTCTGCGTGGCGCCTTCGACGTAGCCTTCCTCGGCGTCCTTGGCGATCTTCTCGCGGTCAAGCGCGTAGCTCAGGCCCTTGCGGAAGTTCACGTCGTTGAACGGAGCCTTGGTCAGGTTCGGGAACAGCGAGACGGTGCCTCCCGGCGGGAACCAGTACACGTTGTACTTGTCCTTCTGCCCGGCCCAGGTCTTGTCGACGTTGTTCATGTAGGAGTAAGCCCAGTCATAGCCCTTGTTGACCAGGTCGAGCTGCTTGTTCGAAGCCGGGAGCACGATCTTCTCCGCGGCGACCTTGTCCTTCTGCCAGTAGGTCTGGTTCTTCTTCAGCGTGTACTGGTTGGGGGTGAACTGGTCGAGCTGGTAGGGGCCGGAGCCGACGGGGTTCTCGTTGGTCCACTTGACCGGGTCCTTGACGTCCTTCCAGATGTGCTCGGGCACGATGAGCTGCTGGGCGATCACCGTCGCGCCCGGCACGTCGTCGCTCTTGAGGTGGAAGACGACGTCGTTGCCGCTGGTCTCGATCGAGTCGATGTGCTGCCACACGCCGAGCGTGTCGAGCGCGGCGTTCTTCTTGATCAGATCGAAGGTGAAGGTGACGTCGGCCGGGGTGAGGTCCTTGCCGTCCTGCCACTTGACGCCTTCGCGGATGGTGAAGTTCACGGTCTTGGCGTCCACGATCTTGTGGCCCGTGGCCAGGAACGGGGTCAGCGTGCCGTCGATGGCGTTGATGACCTCGAGCGGCTCGTACATGAAGTTGATGCCCTGTCGCTTGGACGTCGAGAAGGGGTTGAAATTACGCACGAAGGTCGGGCTGCCGGCATCGCCACCGAACAGAATCGTGTCGCCCGACGAGGCGGTGGAACCACCGCCGTTGTTGGTGCCGCCGCAGGCCGCGACGCCGACCAGCGTGACGGCCGCGACCACCGCCGCGCACAGCCGTGTCAGCCGTTGTTTGATGTTCATCGATTCCTCCCTGTCTTCACTGACATGAATTCCACGAAGGCGTCCACGCGCTTCGTGAATTGTCAGAGACGTGAATGACCTCTAACGATTTCATAGTGTATGCGCTTACATGAACAAATGCAAATATTGTCTGAATCGGATTCGGAAAAGTATTGTAAAGTCTTATTTTTCAACAAAAACTACTACTGTATTCGGCGTGTCGAAATGGACTATAGCGCTTTCATCGGCGCGTTTCACATGCGCCATGATGCACAATATATGTAAGAACTGAACGAAAACAAATGTAAGAAAGGTCGTGCACTGTGGCAAAAAGGCCTACCGTATACGACGTCGCGAAGCAGGCGAAGGTGTCCATCGCGACCGTCTCCCGCGTACTGCGCACTCCGGAAACCGTTCGGCCCGCCACGCGAGACGCCGTGCAGGACGCCATCCGCATCCTCGGCTATGTGCCCAGCGGCAGCGCGCAAGGGCTGGCCACGCAGAAAACCGGGGTCATCGGCATGTTCCTGCCCGGCTTCGACGCCGTGGAGCAATTGCGCGACTTCACGCCTTCCACCAAGGATGAGGCGCTGCTTCGCCCCGACCCGCCCGCCGAGGGTTCCGCGCTCCCCCAGCCCGACCGCCTCTACTTCGACGAGGTGCTGCGCGGCAGCGAGATCGAGGCGTGGCACCAAGGGCGCTCCCTGCTCATCAACATCGGGCTCGGCCACAGCGAGGAGGACATCACAGCGCTCGTCTCCGACATGGCCGGCAAGGTCGACGGCATGGTGGTGCTGGCGCGCAGCATCCCGGATGCGACGCTCGCTTTCCTGCGCCGGCGCATCCCCGTGGTCATGGTGGCGAACGCGCCGCAGGACGACCTGCCGAACGCCGATCTGGTGCGGGTCAGCAACCGCAAGGGCATGAAGGCCCTGGTCAATCACCTTATCGACGCCCACCATGTCGATTCCTTCGCCTACATCGCCGGTCCCGACGACTCCCCGGACAATCACAAGCGCTATGAGGGATTCCAGGAGGCGCTGTCCTTCCACGGCATCAACCCGGCCACGGCGCCCATCTACCGCGGGCAGTTCCGCAGTCACCTGGCCCACGACATCACCGCCGACCTTATCAAGCGCCGCCGCTTGCCCCGCGCGCTGGTCTGCGCCAACGACCAGATGGCGCTCGGCGCGATCCAGGCGTTGAACGAGGCGGGCATCGCCATTCCCGACGATGTGATCGTCACCGGTTTCGACGACATCAAGGAGACGACCAGCGTCGTCCCGCGCCTGACCACCGTGCGCCAGCCCATGCTCGATCTGGGCCGTGCCGCCGTATCCGTGCTGGCGCAGCGAATCGAGAATCCCACGGCCCCACCCATCGCCATCGAGCTGCCGGTCACCGTGCTGCTGCGCGAAAGCTGCGAAGGCGATATGGCGTCAGAGACCCGGGAATAGTCCAGCAATGCCGAGTTGTCGGTGCGCCGGCTCGTAGTGAAACCGGTTGTTTTTGCCCATAACGCCAGATTGTAACGTTCAAAACGCCGTTCGCAACGGGTACTCGCACCGACAACTCGGCTTTTGCCGCATCGAGGTGCGAAATCACTGCATTCGGGCGGGAAGCCGCATGGAATATGCGCCTGACGAGTACAGTAGATATTCGGAGCAAAGGGCGCCCCTGCGATGTCCCATATCCCCAACATGGCGCCCGCAGAAGGATCGAACATGCAGTACATTGACCAGACCATCACCGGTATCGACGGCAGCGAGGCCCGATTCATCGGATATGCGATCGACAACAGCGATGAAGTCGACCCGAATCGTCACCGGCCGACCGTGCTGGTGATCCCCGGAGGGGGCTATGTGATGACCTCCGACCGCGAGGCCGAGCCGATCGCGCTCAAATTCGTGGGCGCCGGGTACAACGCGTTCATCCTGCGCTACTCGTGCCAGCCGAGCCGGTACCCGACCGCCCTGCTGGAAGCCGCCGAGGCCATGCGGCTGATCCGCGCGCATGCCGACGCATGGCATGTGGACCCGGACCGGATCGCCGTGAGCGGGTTCTCGGCCGGCGGCCATCTGGCCGCCAACCTCGCCACGACGGCAGGGGACGATACCCTGCGCGAGCACGGTTACGACCCGGATGCGGTACGCCCGAATGCCCTGATGCTCTCCTACCCGGTCATCACCTCCGGCCCGTTCGCTCACCGCGGCAGCTTCGACGCGGTGCTTGGCCCCGACCGTTCCGGTGATCCGGCTTGGCTGGACGCCCTGTCGATCGAAAAGCACATCGACGGGAAGACCCCGCCCGTCTTCGCCTGGCATACGGTGACGGACCAAGCCGTGCCGGTGGAGAACACCCTGATGCTCATCCAGGCGTGCAAGGCCGCCGGGGTGCCCATCGAGGCGCATCTGTTCCCCGAGGGCGCCCACGGTCTCGCGCTCGGCACCGTGGAAACCGCTTGGGAGGGCAAGGTGGCCAACACCGTCGAGTGCATCCAGGTATGGCCGCGGCTGGCGCTCGACTGGCTTCGACGCACCCTCGCGTAAGACGCGAACGGCCGCGACCCGCGGCGACCTCCCGTGGCGCCCATCCCGTTCTTAGAGGCCAGCTGGTATGGTGTGTGTCGTTTGAGCATTGACCATTAATCCACTACTGACGGGATTTCCATGGGTTTCGTGAACTTTATCGTTGAACTGCTGAAAGATCCGCGCGCCGCGATCGCCGGATGGATCGCCATGGGCGTGGCGCCTACGCTCGGCTTCATCTTCCTGATCGTCTTCATCGAGACAGGCGTGGTCTTCTTCCCGTTCCTGCCCGGCGACTCGCTGCTGTTCGCAGCCGGCGTCTTCGCCGCGCCTGACGCCACGACCGGCAAGGTGGCGCTGCCCCTCATGGTGCTGCTGCCGGTGGTCTGGCTCGCCCCGATCGTCGGCGACCAGTGCAACTACTTCATCGGGCACTTCTTCGGCCGCCGCATCATCCAGTCCGGCAAGGTCAAGGCCATGACGCCCGAGCGCATCGCCCAGACCGAGAAGATGATCGAGAAATGGGGACCGCTCGCCGTGTTCCTCGGCCGCTTCTTCCCGTTCATCCGCACGTTCATGCCGTTCATCTCCGGCATCTCGGGCATGCGTTGGGCCCGTTTCGCCCCGTTCAGCGTGCTGGGCGGACTGGTCTGGTCCTCGCTGTTCACGTTCCTCGGCTACTTCTTCGGCAACATCCCGGCCGTGCAGAAGCATTTCGAACTCGTGATCGTGCTGATTCTGGCCGTCTCGCTCGTGCCGACCATCGTCGGCCTGCTCAAGGCCAAGTTCGGCAAGAAGAAGCCGGCCGCGGACGCGCCCGCGAAGCACGCCGCGAAGTGAGCCAAGACCTCACCGAACACGGCCAAAACAAAAAGCCTCCCGGCGCACTTCCGCCGGGAGGCTTTTGCGATCCGGGGCGGTTTCAGCCGGCAACGGCTCTTTGACCCGTTTCTCTTCCCCGGTTTCGGAACGGTTTTTCCCGATTCGCGCGAGAGGTCATTGCCGGTAACCGGAAGCGCTCTCCAGCGGAGGGCATCGTAGGCGAGATACCGCTGCCGGCGACTGGCGGGGATCTCTCGCCTATGGCTCCTATCGGGAGATATCCGCCACGCTCCGGCAGCAACCTCTCGCTAGAAGGCATTCAACGGAACAGCACTGCCACCAATCGGAAGAAACCGCTCGCCCACGGCCATCAGAGAGACAGTCACGCCACCTTCCGGCGCAAAGCTCCTCCCAAGAAGCTCACTGGCGAGAGATTGCCGCCAACGACCGGCGGCGCCCTCTCGCCAAAGGTTCCACGGCGAGAGACCGCGTCCACGAGGTGGCAGCGCCCTCTCGCCGAAAGAGCGCTCAGCGCTCCAGCCGCAGCCCCCGCGCCAGCGGGGAATCAACCGGAGCATCCGCCCCGGCCCCGACATCCGGCTCCAATCCGAGCAGCAGCGCCAGCACGCACACCGACGAGGCGGCCGACCAGGCCTGCGGGTGGCAGGCCGCCGGATAGGCGGCCGGGCCTCCGGCAGCCACGCCGTCGGCGTCCACGGCCGGGTCGCCCGAATACAATTCGGGGATCTGATAGCCGAACGAAGCAGCGGCGGCCACCAGTCCCTCGGCGACGCGCAGCGCCTCGTCGACATAGCCCTCGGCGCGCAGGCCGTTCATCACGATCGCGCTGTCGTGCGCCCACACCGAACCGCAGTGGTAGCTCTGCGGCCAGTACCCGCCGGCCAGCGAGCTCATCGTGCGCACGCCGTAGCCGCTGAGCATGTCGTCGCCGCTCAGGCGCGCCACCACATCGCGCACGCTGTCCTCGTCGAGGATGCCGGTGCCGAGCAGATGGCCGACGTTGCTGGTCAGCGAGTCGACCGGCTTCTTGTTGACGTCCAGCGCGATCGCCGGATAGCGCCCCTGCCCGTCGTTCACCCAGAACGCCTCGTTGAAACGCGTCTTGAGGCGGGCGGCCCATTCGCGCCATTCCCCGGCTCCGGGCCGGCCGAACCGCTCGAGCAGATCCGCGCCGAGCACCGCTGCCTGGTACGCGTACCCTTGCACTTCGCACAGCGCGATCGGCCCTTCGGCGATGCGCCCGTCATTCCAGCGCACCGAGTCTCCGGAATCCTTCCAGCCCTGATTACTCAGGCCGTGGCCGGTACGGTCGATGTACTCGAGGAAACCGTCGCCGTCGCAATCGCCCCAGTCGCGCATCCACGCCATCGCGGCCTCGAGGTTCGGCAGCAGCGCGCGCACCTCGCTCTCGGGCGCACCCCAACGCGCCGCCTCGGCCAGCAGGATGATCCACAGCTCGGTGGCGTCGATCGTGCCGTAGTACAGCGGCGGCAGCGCGGTGCCGTCGTCGAACGCGCCGGTCTGCACCAGCGGCTCGGCGCGCAGCTCGTGCATGATCTTGCCCGGATCGGCATTGGTTTGCGGATCGGATGCGGTGGCCTGGAAATGCGCCAGCGTGCGCAGCGTGCCCATGGCGGTGCGCGTGGTCAGTGGCAGCATGAACCGCGCGGCCCACAACGAGTCGCGGCCGAACAGCGTGAAGAACCACGGCGCGCCGGCCGCAAGGAATTCGTCGTTCGGCAGGGCGGGAATCGACATGCGAAGACCGTCGAGATCGCGCAGCGAGGCGTTCACCCAGTCGGCCACGCGATTATCGGCGGACGCCACGCGCACGTTGGCCCACGGGCAGTCGGCATGCGCCGCCGAGACTGCGTTGCGCGGCGCGCTGACCGCGATGTGCACGCCGGCGTCGGCGGTTCCGCGGGCTGGCACGCTCAGGCGCCAAACCACGCCGATCTCCAGCCCGTCCACGCTGATCGACGCCGGTTCATCACCCTGCGCGCCATCGGCCTGAGTCGGGGCGACGGCCACAACCAGATCGCCGTACGAGGCCCGGGCCACGCGCCCGCCCTCCTCCAGCGCCACCGACACCTTGCCGTCGCGGGCCGCGGCGGACGGCGCACCGCCCTTGACCTCCTGCATCGAGGCCATGTCGAAGCGCAGCCTTACGGAGAATTCGATCTCACGGTCGACGTCGAGGTTGCTGCGCAGCACGAACCGTTCCGCCAGCGCGTCGGGGGCCAGTTCACGGCGCTCGTCGACGCGGATCTGCGGGTCGACGGTCGGGCCGTCGATATTGCGGGCGACCATCGAGGTCACGCTGCGGCCCGTGCCCGGCGAATGCCAGGCAAGCGCGGTCGGCGTCTCGCCGTTCACGGCCGGCACGATGCGCGAGATCAGGCGCGTGTCGCCCACGTAGAATCCCGCGATGCTGGCCGCTCCGGCGTGCGGTTCACGGGCGTCGACCGCGCCGTCGGCATCGCTCCACAGCTGGGCCGGGGCCACGACAAGCGGCTTCATGTCGTGCATCCAAGGCTGTCGTACCTGCTCAGTGGTGTTGGTCATAAATGTCTCCAGTGATGAGTTGATGAATGGTACCGATCGACTGGTGCCGATCGGTCGATGCTGATCGCCTGCGCCGGTCCGCTACTCCTTGACCGAGCCCTCCGAGCTGTTCATGATCTGCTTCTGGAAGATGAAGAACAGCACGGCGACGGGGATGGTCATGACCACCGCGGCGGCGAGCTTGACCGGGTACTGGTTGCCGGCGGACAGCTGGCCGCTGGCAAGCGAGGCGACGCCCTTGGTCAGGGTGGTGAGCGCCGACGACTGGGTCGAGACGATGAAGTGCGACAGCTCGTTCCACGACCCCTGGAACGAGAGGATGGAGATCGTCACGATCGCGGGGCGCGCCATCGGCAGCACGATCGACCAGAAGATGCGGAAGGTGCCGGCGCGGTCGATCATCGCCTGCTCCTCCACGGAGCGCGGGATCGACTCGAAGAAGTTCTTCATGATGAACACGCCGGCCGCGTCGATGAGCAGCGGCAGGATCATGCCAGCGTAGCTGTCGTAGATGCCCAGGCTCTTGATGATGAGGAACTTGGGGATGAGCAGCACCACCATCGGCACGCTCATCACCGCCAGCAGCATGCTGAAGATGACGTTGCGGCCTCGGAAGTCGATGCGCGCGAGCGCATAGCCGGCCAGCGAGTCGAAGAACACGCGCCCGACGGTCACCACGATCGTCACGATGAACGAGTTCTTGAACCATACCGGGAAGTCCGAGTTCAGGAACAGCTTCTTGTAGGCGGCGGTCGTCCAGATCTCCGGCATCAGCGACACCGGGTTGGCGGTGGCGTCGGCGTCGGTCTTGAACGAGGTGGCGATCTGGATGACGAACGGCATGATGTAGACCAGCGCCAGCGCGATCAGGATGACGTACAGGATGATGCCGCTGTGGAGGATACGCTTGATCCCCGATTCGTTGCGGTTGGAATGCGGCGTGCCGGATATCGCGTTGCTCATGTCAGATTCCCCTTTCTGCTGCGTCGTCTGCTGTACCGCCTGCCGAGGCGGCCTCGGCCCGGGCCTGCGCCGGGCGCCCGACCCTGAGCGCCGCGAGCTCGTCGCGGTGCAGGGAGCGGGCCTCGGCCTTCATGGCCTCGTAGTCGGCGCGGCGACGGCGGGACATCTTCTTGTCCCTCATCACCCAGCGCTGGATCCACGTCATCACGATGATGATGACGAACAGGATGAAGGAGATGGCCGCGCCGCGCCCCCATTCCTGGCTGTTGAACGCCGCGCTGTACGACAGGTAGGCGGTGGTCAGCGTGGTCTTCGCCGGGCCGCCCTGCGTACCGGTGTAGATCTGGTCGAACACCTGCCAGGTGCCGATGATGCCCAGCGTGACGACGGTGAAGATCGTCGGCTTGAGCTGCGGCACGGTGACCTTCCACATGCGCTGCCACGGGGAGGCGCCGTCCATGATCGCCGCCTCCTCGGTGGCTTCGCCGATGCTCTGCAGCGCGGCGACGAACATGAGCATGAACGTGCCGGAGGTGGTGAAGACGACCATGAGGATGATGGCGAACATCGCCACCGACGGGCCGGACAGCCAGTCCCACGCGCTCACGCCGAGGAAGCTGTGCTCGGTGAGCGCCGCGGGGCCGTTCTTGACGCCCAACGCCGAAAGCAGGATGTGGACGATGCCGCGCGGGTCGTTGAACCAGTTCGGGCCGTTGACGCCGAACCACTTGAGCATCGCGTTGATGGGGCCGGCCGCGTTGAACAGGAACAGCCACAGCACGGTGATCGCCACCGAGCTGGTGACCGACGGGAAGTAGAACGCCGTGCGGAAGAAGCCGCGCGCCTTGAGGATCTTGCGGTTGAGCATCACGGCGAGCACGAGGGACAGCAGCGTCTGCAGCGGCACCACCAGCAGCGTGTACCACGCGTTGTTGCGCAGCGCCGTGCCGAAGTCGCTCTGGGCAAGACCCGGCGTGGTGAGCACGTCGGTGTAGTTCTTGAGCCCCACGAAGTCGACGTTCGCACCGAACGGAGTGCCGCGCCCGCTCCAGTTCGACACGCTCACCCACAGCGCCATGACGATCGGGATGAACATGAACACGCCGAGGATGAGGATCATCGGCAGGCAGAACAGCCAGCCGGAGACCTCCTGACCCTTGCGGTCGATGCGCTGGCGCTCGGTTTTCCTCGCACCGGTCCGGCGCGGTTCCGGCGCCTTCTGCGATGAGGACATGCTACGACTCCTTCGTTGTGATGCAGGCTATTCCATGGTGCGGCGGCCGGGAGCGCCGGCCGCCGCGATGGGGAGCGCGTTCCGGGCTGGCGCACGGGACGCGCGTTCAGCCGCGGAACGGCTGCGGATGCGCCGGTTTACTTGAGGATGGCCTCGAGGTTGGTCTGCGTCTTGTCGAGGATCGACTTGGCGTCGCCGCCCTTGAGCCCCTCGAGCTGCGCGTTGAGATCGGTGATCACGTCGGCGGCGCCCTTGGCGGTCGGCACGGTCACGGAGTAGTCCAGACCGTCCATGAAGGCGCCGAGGTCGGGGAACTCGCTCTTCCACTTGTCGGCGAGCGTCTTGGTGGCGGGCATGATGCCGAAGGCCTTCGCGAAGTCCATCACCACGTCGTCGCTGGTGAGGTACTCGACCAGGCTGACGGCGCCCTTCTGGTTCTTGCTGTCGGCGGCGATGCCCCAGCCGTTGGTGAAGTGCATGGTGCCCTTGCCGGCAGGGCCTTCGGGCAGCGGCACGACCTTGTACTTGACGTCCGGGTAGTCCTTGGACAGGCCGCCGGTGATCCAGTTGCCCTCGATGGTCATCGCGGCCTTCTTCGAGCCGAAGGCCTCGCCGCCCCAGCCGGTGCCGAGGTCGGACGCGTACTTGACGGTGCCGGTGTCGAGCAGGTCCTTGACCTCCTGCAGGCCGGCGACGCTCTTGTCGTCGTTGGCGATGGCCTTGGTGCCGTCGTCGCTGACCAGGCCGCCGCCCGCCTGCTTGAGGAAGACGCCGATGCGGGCGTACTCGCCGTTGAAGGCGAGGCCGACGTGGTCGCCGGAGGTGAGCTTCTTGGCCACAGTGGCCAGCTCGTCCCACGTGGTCGGGTAGTCGGCGTCGGTCAGGCCGGCCGCGGACCACATGTCGGTGTTGATGACCAGCTGCAGGGTGGAGACGTCCTTCGGGGCGGCGTAGAGCTTGCCGTCGTAGGTGAAGGTCTGCAGCAGGTTGTCGTAGAAATCGCTCTTGTTCTTCAGGTCCTCGCCGTACGCGAGCAGCGAGCCGTTGGATGCGTAGCCGGCGAGCTGCTCGGGCGCCAGGTAGAACACGTCGGCCGGATCGCCGCCGGCGAAGCCCTGGGACAGCTGCTGCGCCATGTCGTTGGCGACCTGCACGGTGGCCTTCTGGTTGTTCTTCGAGGCCCAGTCCGCCACGGCCTTCTTGACCGCCTCGGTCTCGATGTCGCCCGAGGAGCCGATCAGCACGGTCAGGCCCTTGGAGCTGTCGTCGGTCAGGCCGCCGGACTTGGCGTCCGAGGAGCTGTCGTCGAATCCGCTGCCGCCGCCGCAGCCGGCCAGCATGGTCAGCACGGCCAGGGAGGCCGCGGTCACTACAGTAAGCTTCCTTCTCATCATCGAGTTCCTTTCACAGCGTGTTCGCAGGGCTCCGCGCATGGTTCCACGCGATGGCGCACCTGATGTTGCCTGTATTTTTTAGATCGTTAAAATTTTCGCCATCGAGCAACCCAAACCACTAGTGGAGACTGTAATACCGGCGTTCTCAATGTCGATCGATCGGCAGTTCAACATCGAGGACCGCCGATCTAATTTTTACGTTCTAAAAAAGTAGTTATATAATAAACAGCAGAGTTCGCGGCTGTCAAATCAGGCGTGGGACTGGAACGTAACAATGGCGTTCGCACACCGCTCGCAGCGGCATGCCGGCACCGTCACGCGCCGGGCGTGTCGCACCGCAACGGCGGGCGCGATGGGCGCGGCCGGATCGGCCACCGCCGCGACGCCCCGTTCCGGCACGACGAACACACTCCAAGGAGGGCCCATGGTCAGTATCAAGGACGTTGCCCGAGACGCCGGCGTTTCGCCGCAGACCGTATCCAACTGCATCAACAACCCCGACATCGTCAAGCCGGCCACGCGCGAACTGGTCGCCGCATCGATCAAGCGGCTCAAATACACCCCCAACGCCTCCGCACGGCGGTTGCGCATGCAGCGCAGCAACACCATCGCCATCGGCATCGCGCCGACCAGCCGCTCGCAGGTCTACGACCGCCTGCTGCACGCGCTGGTCACCGAGGCCGACGCGCGCAACATCCGGGTCACGCTGTACAAAACGGACTCGCATCAGGACGAGATCCGCCAGTTCGCGGCGCTGAGCGCCCAGGGCGACGTCGACGCCTTCATCCTCACCGATACCGCGCACGGCGACCCGCGCATCAACTGGCTCAACGAGCACCGGCAGACCTTCGTGCTGTTCGGTCGCCCGTGGGGCCTGGACGACATGTACGACCCGAGCGTGCCGTGGGTCGACGTGGACGGCCGGCACGGCATCGCGGACATGGCCCAGTATCTGATCCTGCACGGCCGCAAGCACATCGGGTTCATCGGGTGGCCCGGGCTGTCGGGCACCGGCAACGACCGGCGCATGGGCTGGCAGGACGTCATGCTCGGCGCGAGGATGGCCACCGAGGACGAGCTGGACACGCTCAGCGACACCGCCGAGGACGAGATCTTCTCCGCGCAGATCGCCTGCACCCGGCTGCTGGAGCGGCGGCCGGACATCGACGCGATCATCTGCGTCAGCGACACGATCGCCACCGGAGCACGGCTGGCCCTGGCCGCGGGCAGCGGCGACGACGGGATCGCGGTCAGCGGATTCGACGACACGGCGACCGCGGAGTCGATGGGGCTGAACAGCATCGCCCAGCCGCTCACCGAAAGCGCCCGCGAGCTCATGCGCATCATCCAGGAGCGGCTCGACGCCGGTCCGGACCTGCAGAACGGGGTCGACGACTGCCACGTGCTGCTGCCGCCGAAGATCATCATCCGATGAGCCCGCACGCCACCGCCGCCCGGCACAGGCCGGCACCCGGCGCCGTGCCCGGCATCATTCCGACTACCCGACACATCCAACACAAGGAGCGCACATCATGAAGTACGGCACCATCGCCGGGGTCGACACCCCGGCATCACGCATCGTATTCGGCACGGCGTTCGGCCCGATGCTCAGCGGCGAAGGCGACCCGTCCGAGCTGCTCGACCACGCGGTCGAGGCCGGCATCAACACCTTCGACTGCGCGAAGGAGTACGGCCACGCGCAGGAGCAGCTTGGCCGCTGGCTGGAACGGCACGGAGACCGCGACCGGCTGGTGATCGAGACCAAGGGCTGCCATCCGGCGTGGGGCGAGGGTTGGGACCGCAGCCGTGTGACCAAGCGCGATCTGGACGACGACCTGGCGGAATCGCTGGACCAGCTGCGCACGCCGTACATCGACGTGTACCTGCTGCACCGCGACGACCCGGCCGTGCCGGCCGGCGAGATCGTCGAATGGCTGAACGAGCACCACCGCGCCGGCAAGATCCGCGCGTTCGGCGGGTCCAACTGGAGCCCGCAGCGTATCCAGGAGGCGAACGACTACGCGCATGAGCACGGTCTGGTGCCCTTCGCGGTGTCGTCGCCGAACTACAGCCTCGCCGTGCAGGAACGCAATCCATGGGTCGGGGTGAGCACCACGCTCGGCGGGCCCGATCATGCCGAGGACCGCGCGTGGTACCGGGCCAACCAGATGCCGGTGTTCGCGTTCTCCGTGCTGGGCCGCGGGTTCATGTCCGGCCTGGTCCACGCCGACGACCCCGATGAGGCGAAGGCCGTGCTGGACGGGGCCGCGCAGACCGGATTCCTCTCCCCCGGCAACTTCGAACGACTGCGCCGAGCGGAGATCCTCGCCGCGCGGCTCGGCGCCAGCGTGCCGCAGATCGCCATCGCCTGGGCGCTGAATCAGGGGCTGAATCTTTTCGCGCTGGTGTCCAGCTCGAGCAACGCCATCATCGACGGCAACGTCGCCGCGACGGATATCACGCTCACGGCGCAGGAATCCGCCTGGCTGGATCTGGAAGCGGACGAGCCGGCCTAGGCAGCCCTCCCCTTCTCGGGTCGGGCACGCCCGGACTGGACGCACCCGACCCGAAACCCGACACAAGACACGCGGAAAAATTTTGCGCGGTGAATTTGCATTTGACCACGGGTCGTATTAAAGTGACGTGAGTTGTCCTGCGGAGCAAGACAACATCCACGGGGCTGTAGCTCAGTTGGTAGAGCGCTTCGTTCGCATCGAAGAGGTCGTGGTTTCGATTACCATCAGCTCCACTTGGCTTCCTGCATTCATTCCACCGCGGGAAGCCATTTCTTTTTTTAATCCATGCTCGGCCGCGATTCCGCGGCTGCTCCTGAGATTCTTAGCACGCGAATCCGTGATATTGCGTGCTAAGAATCTCAGGAGCAGCCGGCGCAGCCAAGCCTTACAGCAACCCGATCAGGCCATGGTCACGGCCATCGCGCGCGAATGCCGGCACGGTATCCAGGCCGGCAGCCGCGACGACGGTCTGTCCGCCGGCGTACACGCTGCCGTCCCGCAAATCGGTCCACGTCGTCGACGCGTCCCCGGGCAGGTAGACGGCACGCGAGCGCGCCCCGGCCTCCACGACCGGCGCGACCAGGATATCCGGACCGTACAGATACTCGTCGGCGATATCGGCGACCCGCTCATCCTGAGCGAACTCGTAAAACAGGCCGCGCACCAAGGGCTGGCCGTTTTCGTGCGCCGCCGCGAACAGTTCGCGCGTGTACGGGCGCATCGCCTCGCGCA